>CAYRZN010000055.1:0-15177 GCA_964428825.1 uncultured Aeromicrobium sp. | reverse complement strand
GACGTCGTCAGCTGCGCGAGCTGCTGGCCGACTACGCCCGCGACCGCGGCATGGCTGGAGCGGCGTCGTCGGAGGTGACGTCGTGAGCTGTGACGGACCTGACTGCGGCGACGCGCTGCAGAACCTGTACCTGTTCATCGACCGCGAGATCGACGACGCCTCCTGCGAGGAGGTGCAGTCGCACCTCGACAGCTGCAGCGACTGCCTGACCGAGTACGACCTCGAGCAGGTCGTGCGCAGCCTCGTGTCGCGCTCGTGCCAGGAGGCGGCGCCGGAGCCGCTGCGCCAGAAGGTGCTGCAGTCGATCCGCGCAGTGCAGGTCGAGATCGATGGCACCCGTGTCACGCGCGCCACCATCAGCGAGACCCGCATCAACGAGTAGACCTGTCCCTGACATGACGAAACCCCCGCAGCTCGCGGGGGTTTCGTGTGTCACGCAGAAGTCACGCGTTGGGGCGCTTGCCGTGGTTCGCGCCCTTCTTGCGGCGTGCGCGGCGCTTGCGTCCGGTCTTGCCCATGGGATCCTCCTCGAAGAATTGACCCCCCATGGTCGCACACGTCAGAGACGGGCGAGGAATCGCTCCCGGTCCACGACGGCCCGCACGACGGTGCCACGGGCGACGACCGTGTCGCCGTCGCGTGCCTCCACGGCGAAGGTGGCGGTGCGGTCGTCGCGCTCGGTGACGTCGGCCTGCACCTCGATCGTCGTGCCCACGGCGGACGGGGCGAGGTGGCGGACGTCGACGTGCGTGCCGACGCTCGTGAGGTGCGCGTCGAGGGACAGCTCAGCCACCGTGGCGGCCTCGCACCACGCGACCACGACCGGGGTGCCGAGCACCTCCACGTCGCCGCTGCCGACGGCCAGGGCGGTGTCGGAGGCGGTCACGGTGCGGGTCAGGGTGGCCATGGGTGGGAGTCTACGAACCTGACCAGGCGTGCCAGAGGGTCGCGTACTGACCACCGGCGGCGACGAGCTCGTCGTGGGTGCCCAGCTCGACGATGCGTCCGTGGTCCATCACGACGACCCGGTCGGCGCTCTGGGCCTGCGTGAGCCGGTGGGCCACCACGAGCGCGGTGCGGCCACGGACGATCTCGGACGCGGCGACCTCGAGGTCGCGGGCGCCGGACGACCCGGCCTCCGCGGTGGCCTCGTCGAGCACGACGAACGGCGGGTCGAGGAGGGCGACCCGGGCCAGGGCGAGCTGCTGGGCCTGGGCGCTCGTGAGGGCGTGGCCGAAGCTGCCCACGCGGGTGTCGAGCCCCTCGGGCAGCGCCGCGACCCAGCGACGCGCGCCGACGACCTCCAGCGCGGCGAGCAGGGCGTCGTCGTCGGCCTGGGTGTCGGCCAGCGACAAGTTGTCGCGCACCGTCCCGGTGAAGACGTGGACCTCCTGGCTCACGACCGCCACGTGCCGACGCACGGTCGCCGCGCCGAGGTCGTCGACGTCGTGACCGGCCAGGAACGTCCGGCCGGAGGTCGGGGAGGTCAGCCCTGCCGCGATCGCAGCGACGGTCGACTTGCCGGCGCCACTGGCGCCCACGACCGCGACCCGTTCACCCGGCTCGACCACGAGGTCCACCTCGTGCAGCACGGGGGTGCCCGGCTCCCACGCGTGGCCGATGCCCCGCAGCTCGAGACGGGCCGGTCCGTCAAGGGTCCCGACGCGGTCGTCCTGCTCGGGCAGCAGCGCGACGCCGGCGAGACGGGTCAGCGACGCCCCAGCGGACTGCACGTCGTCGAACACGAACAGCACGCCGCCGATCGGGTTGAAGAGGCGGTGGAAGTACAGGGCGGCGGCCGTCGCGGCACCGACCGTGACGACGTCCTCGCGCACGAGGACGAAGCCGGCCGTCAAGATGATGACGACGCCGATCGCCTCGGCGCGGTTCATGCGGGCGCCGTAGCGCATCAGCACCCAGAAGGTCCGCAGCGCGAGCTCGCGGGCGTTGACCGAGGTGCGGTCGATCTCACCCAGAGCCGGTTCCTCGCGGCCGAACGCGCGGATCGTGGGTGCGTGCTCGAGCGTCGACATGAGGGCCTCCGCGCGCTCGCCCTGCGCGACCCGCTCGGCGCGGTAGACCGGACCTGACCGGGGCAGGTACCAGCGCAGCGCGGTGACGTAGCCGGGCACCGCGAGTGCGCCCGCGAGCCCGAGTCGCCAGTCGAGCGCGAACAGGCCGCCGGCCGTGAACACGATCGCCATGATCGAGGTCAGCAGCACCGGCACCGCCTCGTCGAGCGAGTCGGTCACGGTGCGCACGTCGTCGCCGACGCGCGCCATGACGTCGCCCGTGCCGGCCTTCTCCAGCTGGCCCGAGTCGAGGTGCAGCGAACGGTCGAGGACGTCCTCGCGCAGCTCCGCGAGCACCGGGATCGTGGCCTGGGCGAGCGCGCCCACGGCGACCGAGGCGGCCAGTGCCCCGACGACGGCGGCGATCACGATCGCCAGGACGGGCAGCGTCAGGTCGCCGGAGTCCCCGCCGGTCTGCACGAGGTCGACGATCTCGCCCAGGGCACGCGGGGCGACGATGCCGGCGGCCCCCGTGAGCAGGAACGCCGTGACCGCCAGGGACACCGCGCCAGGGCGTCGGCGGAACCGTCGGGCGAGCAGGCGCGTCGTGGCACGTCCGGTGGCGACCGGGAGGAGCTCGCGCGCCGGGCCCGGGGCGCTCATCGCAGCACCTCCTCGCGGTACGTCGGGTCCTCCTGCAGCACGTGGTGCGGGGCGACGCGGGTGACGCGCCCCGACCGGATCCAGACGACGTGGTCCGCCGCGGCCAGCAGCGTCGGCGAGGTCGTGACCACGAGCGTCGCGGTCCCACGGCCGAGACGTCCCTGCAGCCCGCGGGCGATCTGCTGCTCGGTCACGGCATCGATTGCAGTCGTGGGGTCGCGCAGCACGAGCACGGGCGGGGACACCGCGAGCGAGCGCGCGATCGTGAGGCGCTGGCGCTGGCCGCCCGAGAGGCTGCTGCCGCCGGAGCGGACCGCGTGGTCGAGACCGTCGTGGTGGGCCGCGACGACGTCGTGTGCCGCGGATGCCGTCAGCACCTCGTCGAGGGTCGCGGCGTCGAGGACGGCGTCAGGGTCGATCGCTGAGCGGATCGTGCCCTCCGGTGGGTTGGCCTCGTGCGGGACCACCAGCAGGGTCGCGCGGCGGTCGACGCTCGCCAGCGTCTGCAGGTCGACGCCGGCGAGCGAGACCGTGCCGCTGATCGGGACGGCCGACCCGTCGAGCAGGGCCACCAGGGAGTCGGCGCTGTCGGGGCTGTCGCAGGCCACGGCGACGAGCTGGCCGGGTCCGCAGCGCAGGTCGACCCCGTGCAGTGCGGTGGTCGTGACGCCGTCGAGCCTCAGCTCGCGTGGGGTGTCGGGCGGCAGGCGGTCCGGACCGCCCCGAACCCGGACCGGGGTCGCCAGGGCTGTGTGGAGGCGGCGGGCCGACGCGGTGCTGGCGGCGAACTGGGCCGAGAGCGCACCGAGCATCGAGATGGGCTCGGCGAGGAACTGCGTCAGGCCCACGATCGCCACGAGCTCACCGAGCGTCAGGTCGCCCTCGATGGCCTTGGAGCCCGCCAGCCACGCCACGACGGCCAGGAAGAGTCCGGACACCAGGGTCGTGAGCCCCGACATGTAGCCCCAGGACCGGGCGGTGACGATGCTGGAGGCTTGGGCCGCCTGGCTCGCGCCGCGGTAGCGGCGGCTCGCCGCGTCCTCGGCGCCGATGCCCTTGAGGGGGCGCAGGCCCGCGACCAGGTCGCCACCGAGGCCCGCGACGCGCGCGATCGCCGACTGCTCGCGGTCGGTGCGGCGGGCCACGACGGGGGAGACGAGCTGGGTGATCCCCACCGTGACGGGCAGCCCGAACAGGATCACCAGGGCCAGTGTCATGTCGGTGCGCGCGAGGTAGATCGCGGTGGCCGTCACGGTCACGAGCGAGGCGACGGTGAAGCCGAACTGGCGCACCAGCAGCGAGACCTTGTCGGCGTCGGAGGTGGCGAGCGACAGCCACTCACCGGCGAGCTTCGGGTCGTCGGCTGGCTGCACGGCCTTCTCGGCGATCTCGAGCCGGATGCGGTGCGACTCGAGCTGCACGGCGCGGTTCATGAAGGTCGCGCCGAAGCGGTAGCCGTAGCTGAGGAAGGTGAAGATCACGACGATCCCCAGGCACGACAGCAGGAACGGTCCGAGCTCGCCGGTCTCGATGCCGACGTCGATCGTCACGCCGATCATGACGGGCACCAGGGCCTCGCACATCTGCCACAGGACGATGAGGGGGGTGCCACTGGCGACGAGGCGCCGGTTGTTGGTGATCGGACCGAAGAGGATCTGGCGGGAGGTCCGCGCCGTCGCCAGCGCCGTCCTGCTCCCCGTCCCCACCAGATGAGGCTACCCTCACCTTCGGCGTGGGGGCAGAATGGGTCCGTGCCAGGCGCTGATCAGACCCGCGGGGTCCGCGAGCTCGAGGTGGTCCGGCGCGAGATCGTGACTCCGCGCATGGTGCGGGTGGTCCTCGGCGGCGACGACCTGGAGGGGTTCACGAGCGGCGTCCCGGACGAGCACGTCAAGCTCGTGTTCCCCGACGCCGACGGCACGATCCGTCCGCCGGTGCTGGCCGCCGACGGTGCGACGCTCGACTGGCCGCGACCGTTCCCGCCGCACCGTGAGTACACGATCCGCCGGTACGACCAGGCCGCTGCTGAGGTGTGGGTCGACTTCGTGGTCCACCCCGGCGGCCTGGCCTCGGACTGGGCCCAGCGGACCGAGCCGGGCGAGTCCCTCTGGGTGGTCGGGCCGAAGTCGTCGCTCGAGGTGGTGCCGGACGCCGACACGCTCGTGCTGCTGGCCGACCACACGGCGCTGCCGGCCGTGGCACGGTGGCTGGAGGAGCTCGCCGACGGGACCGATGCCGTCGTGGCGGTGCTCGTGCCCGACGCGGCCGAGGAGCAGGAGCTCGCGGTGCGTCCTGGCGTGTCGGTGACGTGGCTGCACCTGGACGATCCGGAGGTCGCCGCCGCCGGCGACGACGTGCTCGGTCGCCACCTCGACGCGCTGGTGCTCCCGGCTGACCGTCGGGTGTTCCTCTGGGCCGCCGGCGAGGCCGGGGTGCTCAAGCCGATCCGCCGCTGGGCGCGCGCCCACGGCTTCGCCCGCGGCACGTGCGACATCGCCGGCTACTGGCGCAAGGAGCGCACCACCGCCGTGCGCACGACCCGCCGCTGACTAGATCCCGAACGTGGCCCGGGGGTAGGCCGCGTCGACGTCGGTGAGCACGTTGACCAGGTACGGGATGCCGGACGCGAAGGCGCGGTCGATCGCCGGCCCGATCTCGTTCGGGTCGGTCACGAGCTCGCCGCCGCCGCCCAGCGCGGTGACGACCTGGTCGTACCGGGTGCCCGGAGCGAGGTCGGCCGCGACGTCGTAGCCGTAGAGCATCTGCATCGGGCCCTTCTCGAGCCCCCAGGCGCTGTTGTTGCCGACGATCATGACGACCGGCAGGTTGTGGCGCACCAGGGTGTCGACGTCGATCAGCGACATGCCGGCCGCGCCGTCGCCGAACAGCAGCACGACCTGGCTCGACGGACGCGCGATGCGGGCCGCGATGGCCGCGCCGAGGCCGGCGCCGAGGCAGCCGTACGGTCCGGGATCCAGCCAGCCGCCCGGACGGCTCGGCTCGACGAACTTGCCGGCGAACGACACGAAGTCGCCGCCGTCGCCGATCACGACGGCGTCGTCGGACAGGCGGGGCAGCAGTTCGCCGTAGATCCGGGCGGGGTGGATCGGGTCGGCGGTGGCGGTGAGCAGCGCGTTGTCGCGCTCGATCCCGGCCTTGACCTGGTCCTGCAGGTCGGCGAGCCACGCCGACCAGTCCGGCTTGGCGCCGCCGGCGGACTGCAGCCCGGCGAGCACGCCGTCGAGCACGCGCGTGAGGTCGCCGGACGCGCTCGCGGCGAGCTCGGCGTGCGTCGAGACCTGCGCGGGGGAGTCGGCCAGGTGCACGACCCGGGCCGGGGTGGTCTCCTCCTTGCCACCGAACACGCCGTAGCCGAGGCGGAAGTCGAGCGGTGTGCCCACGACGATCACGAGGTCGGCGCCGTTCAGCGCGGCGGAACGGGCCTTCGTGACGAGCTGCGAGTGGCCCCCGGGCACGATGCCGCGACCCATGCCGTTGGCGATGACCGGGATGCCGGTCTCGGTCACGAGCCGGAGCGCGGCCTCCTCGGCGCCGTCGGCCCACACGTCGGTGCCGAGGATCAGCAGCGGGCGGCGAGCGGCGGCGAGCAGGGCGGCCACCTGGGTCAGCGCGTCGGCGTCGGGCTCGATCGGGTCGACCGCGCCGGCGCTGGTGTGACGCGCGGCGGTGTCGAAGAACTGGTCCATCGGCACGTCGAGGAACGTCGGTCCGCGGTGTGACGAGCCGGCGACGCGGAACGCCTCGTCGACGGTGGGGCCGATGTCGGCCGTGGTGCGGGCCGTGGTCGAGAGCGCCGTGATGGTCTGGAGGATCGGCGGGTGGTCGAGCTCCTGCAGGCTGCCCTGGCCCCAGCGGTTGTCGGGCGCGCGGCCGCCGATCACGACGAGCGGGGAGCCGGCGAACTGGGCCTGGGCGATCGGGCTGACCCCGTTGGTGACGCCGGGGCCTGCGGTCAGCACCGCGAGGCCCGGCTTGCGGGTGAGCTTGCCGATGGCCTCGGCGGCGAAGACCGCGGACGGCTCGTGCCGGACGTCGATGATGGGCATCGGCGGGTCCGCCTTCACGGCCCCGTCGTACATCGGGAACACGTGGGCGCCCGAGAGGGTGAACATCGCCTCGACGCCGTGCGCCCGTGCGACCTCGGTCGCGATCACTCCACCATGTACCGGCTCGTCAGTCATGTGACGGAGGTTACAAGGTGGTGGATCGGTTCGTCGGGACGGGCGTGCGGGAGGTGGGCCGGTAGAGCCACGGGCTCTCGGCGCGGATCTGGTCGAGCACCGCGAGCAACAGGTCGGCGCGGTCGGCTGGCTGCTCGGCGAAGAGGTCGGCGTCGCCGCGCAGGTCTGATCGGCCCTGCACGCCGAGTGCGAGCTGCAGGTGCAGGGCTCGCAGGAACGCCGAGGTGTTGCGGGCCTCCGTCGTGGGCCACTCCGCGTCCAGGTGGCCCCGGGTGCGTGGCGGCTGGAGGCCGGCGCCGAGCCGCGCCAGCCAGGGCTCGACCAGCGACGTGTCGAGGGCGTTGCGGTGCAGGAGCGTCATGACGGCGAACGCGAGCCGGTCGTCCTCGCCGTGGCGCCACGCGTAGGCCGTGGGCGCCAGGACCCGGTCGGCCACGACGTCGAGCAGCACCGTGAGCTCCAGCGCCCCGAAGTGCCGGGAGCGTGCCAGCGCCGCCAGGAGGTCGGCGCCGTGGGCGATCGCGTGGGCCCAGCCGATCTCCGGGATCCAGCCCCGGTGGTCGAACTCGCGGACGTACCAGCTCGTGGCGGCGTCGCCCCACGCCAGCACCGACGCGGCCTGCACGAGGTGGACGTCGTTGTCGCGTCCGACGATCTCGGCCAGCATCAGGGCGCTGTAGGAGCGCCGGATGACGGAGGAGTCCCCGGCGTCAGCCTCGTCGTGGGCACCGTCGCGCCCGAGGCCGAAGCCCAGCCCCGACACGATGCCGTCGCCGAGGCCCGACAACAGGTCGTCGTAGACGCCGCGCTGCAGCCAGGCCGTGAGGATCGGGTACGCGAGCTCCTCGCGCAGTCGCGGGGACGGGTCGCCGAGCATCTGGACGAGCTCGGCGGTCATCTCGTCGAGCGGCCGGTCGGCGGGCACGTCCATGCCGGTCGTGCGCACGGACAGCCAGGTCGACTCGGACATCGCCCCCATCGTGCCACGTAGGCTGAGCCCCGTGGGCCAGCTCGAGGACATGACGCGCTCGCGCAGCACCGTGTCCGCCGACGACGCCCGCTGGCTCTACGCGCTGGTCGCCGACTGGCAGCTGATCGCCGACCTTGCGTTCTCCGACCTCGTCCTGTGGGTGCCCGAGGCGGAGGAGCCGGGGGTGTGCGCCGTCGCCCAGGTGCGGCCCACGACGGGCCCCACCGCCCTGCTGGAGGACGTCGTCGGCATGTCGCTGCCATCGGGGTCCGCGCCGCTCGTCGAGCAGGCGCTCACCCGCGGCGTCACGGTCGACGGCGAGGTCGACGCCGCGGGGCGCTCGACCCAGTTCGTGCCCGTGCGGCGCGGCCGACGCGTCATCGCCGTGGTCGAGCGTCGCCGCGAGGCGCCCGGTCTGCGCAGTGCAGGGGCCCTGGAGTCGGCGTACCTCGACGTCGCCGGCGACCTCCTGGAGATGATCCGGTCGGGGGAGTTCCCGGAGTCGGCCGACCGCTCGACGGTCGTCGACCTGCTCCGGGTCGGTGACGGCTTCGTCCGCACGGGGCCCGACGACCTCGTGCGCTTCGCCAGTCCCAACGCGCTGTCGGCGTACCGCCGGCTCGGCCTCGTCGGCGACCTGATCGGCACGCGCCTGGTCGACGTCACGGCGGGCCTGATGGACCGGCGCACGCCGCGTCACGCCGTTCCCGGTCTGCTCGTGGGGCTAGAAGGTGGTTCGGGCGAGCTCGAGAACGCCGCGGCCTCGCTGCGGGTCCGGCGCATCCCGCTCACGTCCTCGGGACGCCCGGCGGGGGCGCTCATCCTGTTGCGTGACGTCACCGAGCTGCGGCTGCGCGAGCGCGAGCTGATGACCAAGGACGCGACGATCCGCGAGATCCACCATCGCGTCAAGAACAACCTGCAGACCGTCGCGGCGCTGCTGCGCCTGCAGGCCCGGCGGATGTCGACCGACGAGGCGCGCCACGCTCTCCAGGAGGCGGAACGGCGGGTGGGGTCGATCGCCCTGGTCCACGAGACGCTGAGCCAGTCCTTCGGCGACGTGGTCGACTTCGACGACATCGCCGACCGGCTCCTGCGCACCGTGCTGGACGTGGCGGGGGAGCGCTCGATCGTCGCCACCCGCATCGGGTCGTTCGGCCAGCTGTCGGGCGAGGTCGCCACCCCGTTGTCGATGGTGCTGACCGAGCTCATCCAGAACGCCGCCGAGCACGCGTTCGGCGACGGTGGTGGTCAGATCACCGTGGCGGCCAACCGCATCCGCGACCGGATCCGGCTGCGGGTCAGCGACGACGGCGTGGGCATGCCCGACGGCTTCCGCCCGGGCGACAGCCTGGGGCTCTCGATCGTGACGGCTCTGGTGCAGACCGAGCTCGACGGCACGTTGACGTTCGAACGGCGTCCCAGCGGCGGGACGACCGTGTCGATCACCCTCGACGCGTGAGGGTCAGGCCGTACGGATGCGGGCGCGGGCGTTGCGGCGCTTGAGCGCGCGACGCTCGTCCTCGCTCAGACCGCCCCAGACGCCGTGGTCCTGACCGGACTCGAGGGCCCAGGTCAGGCACTGGTCGCTGACGTCGCAGCGGCGGCACACGAGCTTGGCCTCTTCGATCTGCATGATCGCGGGCCCGGTGTTGCCGATCGGGAAGAAGAGCTCCGGGTCCTCGTCGAGGCAGGCCGACTTGTGGCGCCAATCCATGGCGGATGCTCCTTCCCGAGAACTTCGGGTAGCGATGTGAAGAGTAAAGTCCGGCGCGAGGGACCCTGTCCAGATGGCGGCAGGAAAATCCCTGGTGAACGCGCTCTGTGATCATGCTTTCAACAAACCGGACTGTTTACAAGGATGTAGCAATCCGGATCGTGTTCGATCGGTCACACAGGACGTCCTCACTCGTTGTCGGACGCCGGTTCCGTAGGCTGTCGCCGTGTCCGACTCCTGGCCCCCGACCGTCCGTCGCCTGCTCACGGTCGCGGCCGCACTGGTCACGGTGGAGGCGCTGGCCGTCATCGCGCTGGCGGTCGCCGACCTGGGCTCGATCGACGGCGGACGCGTCGCGATCGGTGTGGGCGTCGCCATCTTCTTCCTGCTGTACGGCGGGACCCAGCTCGTGGCCGCGGTGCTCCTCCTGCGCGGCCGCTACGGCGCGCGGGGACCGATCGTGGCGACCCAGCTCCTGCAGCTCTTGATCGCGTGGAGCCTGCGCGACGTCGACGGCGACGTCCTGGCGATCCGGTACCTGCCGCTCGGAGCGGGCCTGGTCGCGCTCGTCGTGCTGGTCTGCGTCCTCGCGCCCCCGGTCAACCGTGCGATCGTCGAGCGCGAGGCGAGTGAAGGGGCCTGACCTGCGTGGGAGCGGCCCTGTGGCACGATGGACGACGGGCACGACCTGCCCGATCCGGGCGCTCCGCCCCACCTGCTCCGCCGAGGCTCGATCCCTCCGGTGTCCTGAGCCGCACGACTTCGTCGTTCCCTTCTCCCGAGACTCGAGCCCCACAGCAGACATGGTTGCCACCGACATCGACATCACGACGCCCCTCGACCCCGACGATCCCGTCTTCTCGCTGCACCGCGGCGGCAAGATGGCGATCACCGCGACGGTTCCGCTGCGTGACTCCGCCGACCTCTCCATGTCGTACACGCCGGGCGTCGCCCGTGTGTGCGAGGCGATCCACGCCGACCCCGAGGTCGCCCACGACTACACGTGGGTCTCCAACACGGTCGCCGTCGTGACCGACGGCACCGCTGTGCTGGGCCTGGGCGACATCGGGCCGGCCGCGTCGATGCCGGTCATGGAGGGCAAGGCCGTCCTGTTCAAGCAGTTCGGCGGCGTCGACGCCATCCCCATCGCGCTCGCCACGACCGACGTCGACGAGATCGTCGAGACCGTGGCCCGGCTCGCGCCGTCCTTCGGCGGCATCAACCTGGAGGACATCTCGGCCCCGCGCTGCTTCGAGATCGAGCGGCGCCTGATCGAGCGCCTCGACATCCCGGTCTTCCACGACGACCAGCACGGCACCGCCGTGGTCACGCTCGCGGCGCTCATCAACGCGGTGCGGCTCACCGAGCGCGACATGAGCGAGCTCAAGGTCGTCATCTCGGGTGCCGGCGCTGCCGGTGTCGCGATCATGAAGATGCTGCAGGCCGCGGGCGTGCGCCGCATCCAGGTCACCGACCGCGCCGGCGTGATCCACGCGGGTCGCACCGACCTCAACGCCGCCAAGCAGTGGATCGCCGACCAGTCCGCCGACTACGCCCGTCCCGGCACCATCGTCGATGCGCTGCACGGGGCCGACGTCTACATCGGGGTCTCCGGCGGCACGACGCCCGAGGAGGGCATCGCCCAGATGGCGCCGGACGCGATCATCTTCGCGATGGCCAACCCCACGCCCGAGGTGCACCCGGAGGTGGCCCACCGGTACGCCCGCGTCGTGGCCACGGGGCGCTCGGACTTCCCGAACCAGATCAACAACGTCCTCGTCTTCCCCGGGATCTTCCGGGGCGCGCTCGACGTGCGGGCCACCCGCATCACCGAGGGCATGAAGCTGGCTGCCGCCCAGGCGATCGCCGACCTGGTCGGTGAAGACCTGCACGAGGGCTACGTGATCCCGTCGCCGTTCGACCCGCGCGTGGCCCAGGCCGTCTCGCGGGCCGTGACCGAGACCGCCCGTCGCGAGGGCGTCGCCCGCCGTCCGTACTGAAAGGCTCACGCATGTTCGCCGTCTATGCCGGAACCATCAACCCCGACGACCCGCTGTCCGGACTCGTCGTGGGCGAGCGCCCTGAGCCCGAGGTGCCGGACGGCTGGACCACGGTCACGGTCAAGGCCGCCTCGATCAACCACCACGACGTGTGGAGCCTTCGCGGCGTGGGCCTGAAGTCGGAGTCGCTGCCGATGATCCTGGGCTGCGACGCGGCGGGGTACGACGAGGACGGCAACGAGGTGCTGGTGCACTCGGTCATCAGCGACCCCTCGTGGCGCGGTGACGAGACGCTCGATCCGAAGCGGTCGCTGCTGTCGGAGCGTCACCCGGGCACGTTCGCCGACAAGGTCGCGGTGCCGCGGCGCAACGTGATCCCCAAGCCGGCCGGCCTGTCCTTCGAGGAGGCTGCGTGCCTGCCCACCGCGTGGCTCACGGCGTACCGCATGCTCTTCACCCAGTCCGACCTGAAGCAGGGCAACACGGTCCTGGTGCAGGGCGCCGGCGGCGGCGTCGCCACCGCGCTGATCTCGCTCGCCCGCGCCGCCGGCTTCCGCGTCTACGCCACGAGTCGCGACGAGGACAAGCGCGCGAAGGCCCTCGAGATCGGTGCGCACGAGGTCTTCGAGTCCGGCGCCCGCCTCCCGTCCAAGGTCGACGCCGTGATGGAGACGGTCGGTGCCGCCACGTGGTCGCACTCGGTGCGATCGATGCGTCCCGGCGGAACCATCGTGATCTCCGGCGCCACCTCGGGTGACGCGCCGCCGGCCGAGCTGACCCGCATCTTCTTCCAGCAGATGCGCGTCCACGGCTCCACGATGGGCACCCGCGACGAGCTGCACCGCCTCGCGCAGTTCCTCGACGTCACGGGCCTGCGCCCGCTGATCGACTCGGTCATCCCGATGGAGCACGCGGCCGACGGGCTCAGCAAGATCGTCGACGGCTCGCTGTTCGGCAAGATCGTCCTGACGCGCTGACCCGTCACTGTCCGGAACGGACGTGCATGCGCTCGCCCTGCGGACCGAACAGGCCGAGCATCTCGGCCGGGATGTCGCCGCGGTTGGCGACGACGTGGGGCGTGCGGGTGTCGAACTCGACGACCTCGCCCGGTCCGAGGTCGGTGACCTGGCCGGCGAGCTCCAGGTGCAGTCGCCCCGACAGGACGTAGATCCACTCGTAGCCCTCGTGCACCCCCGGCTCGTAGGGTTCCGGCGGGTCGTGCGGCGGGATGATGATCTTGAACGCCTGCAGCCCGCCGGGCCGCCGGGTGAGCGGGATGAACGTGCGGCCGTGGCGCACGACGGGCTTGGCCCGCACCCGCGGGTCGCCGGTCTCAGGGGCGTCGACCAGCTCGTCGAGCGGCACCTGGTGCACGCGCGACAACGGGAGCAGGAGCTCCAGGGTCGGGCGTCGCTGCCCTGACTCCAGTCGTGACAGCGTGCTGACCGAGATGCCGGTGTCGGCCGAGAGCTCGGCGAGCGTCGCGCCACGCGTGATCCGAAGGGTGCGCAGGCGGGGGCCGACGCCGTCCAGCACCTGCTCGATCTGGGCGTCCATGCCTGCGATCTTGCCACATCGGCAAAGAATGTTGCCGGATTTGGGATCGAGCGGAAGGCTGGTCCCATGACCCAGCACCAGCACCAGCACGACGGCACCCACGAGCAGGACGCCCCCGACTACTTCGAGGAGGCCGGTTGGGACGAGCGCTACTCCGGCGCCGAGAAGATCTGGAGCGGCCGGCCCAATCCCCAGCTCGTCGCCGAGGTGACCGGGCTCGCGCCCGGCTCGGCCCTCGACGTCGGGTGCGGCGAGGGCGGCGACGTCATCTGGCTCGCGCAGCAGGGATGGACCGTCACCGGGGCCGACTTCTCCAGGGAGGGACTCGCGCGGGCCTCGCGTCACGCGCAGGAGGCTGGCGTGGCCGAACGCACCGACTGGTGGCAGGTCGACGCTCGCACGTTCGACGCGACGGGGCGCTCCTTCGACCTGGTGACGACCCACTTCCTGCACCCCGGAGCCGCCATGGTCGACGTCGTCGGCCGGCTCGCGACGGCCGTGGCGCCGGACGGCCACCTCCTGGTGGTCGGGCACGCGCCCTCGGAGGTGTTCGAGCAGCTATCCCGCAAGCAGCACGAGGCCATGTGGCACGCCGAGGACCTGCTCCCGGCGCTGCCGGACGACTTCGAGACACTCGTGGTGGAGGACCGGCCCCGTGTCGCGGAGCGCGACGGGAAGACCGTCGAGATCGCTGACGCGACGCTGCTGGCGCGGCGGAGCGGCTGAGCCCGCACCACTGGTGGTTGAGGTGCGCCCCGCCACCGGCGGTTGAGGTGCGAGCGCCCTCTGGGGCGCGAGCCTCGAAACCACCCCTGGCTGAGGAGTATCTCAGCCGACCGGGCCTCGACAGTCAGACGGCCTTCGGCCGTGGATCACTCGACCTGATTCGGAGCTTCGGTCGCTGAGCGACCTCAGTCCTCATCATCATCATCGAGCCGGGCGAGCCAGGTGGCGAAGCGCTCGATCTGGACCTCGAACTCGGGGTTCGTGTCGACGAACTCGCTCAGTCGCTCGGCGAGCCACGCCAGGGTGACGGTCTCGTCACCCCGGCGCGACTGCAGCTCCTCGATCCCACGATCGGTGAAGTACATGCTCGGTCCCTGCTCGGCTCAGGCGAACGCGCGGTCCAGCAGCTCGCGCGCCTCGGTGACGTGGCGCGGGTGCGAGCCCACGGCCGTCGTGGAGGACTCCGGCCGGGTGATGCCCTTCAGCGGGAGGCCGTCGAAGGCGCCCGTGAAGTGGTGCTTCACGTGCGGCCAGGCGCCCTGGTTCTCGGGCTCGTCCTGCACCCAGCGGACCTCGTTGGCCTTCGGGTACCGAGCGATCTCGGCCTCCAGCTCGGCCACCGGACGCGGGTACAGCTGCTCGACGCGCACGATCGCGGTGCGGGTGTCCTCGCGCTTCCCGCGTTCGGCCAACAGCTCCCACGTGAGCTTGCCCGTGACGAGCAGGACGCGCTCGACCTGCTCGGGATCGACCTTGTCGTCACCGATGACCGGGCGGAACGTGCCGCTCGTGAACTCGTCGGGCTGAGACGCCGCAGCCTTGCTGCGGAGCATCGACTTGGGCGAGAGCACGACCAGCGGACGGTGCTCGGCCTCCAGGGTGTGCTTGCGCAGCAGGTGGAAGTACGACGCGGGCGACGACGGCTGGGCGATCGTGATCTCGTCGTTCGCCGCGAGCGCCAGGAAGCGCTCGATGCGGGCCGACGAGTGGTCGGGGCCCTGGCCCTCGTAGCCGTGCGGCAGCAGCAGCACGACGCCGGACTTCTGGCCCCACTTCGTCTCACCCGACGACAGGTACTCGTCGATGACGGACTGGGCGCCGTTGACGAAGTCGCCGAACTGGGCCTCCCAGATCGTGAGCGCCTCGGGTCGCGCGACCGAGTAGCCGTACTCGAAGCCGAGCGCCGCGTACTCGCTGAGCAGCGAGTCGTAGATGAAGAACGGTGCCTGGTCCTCGGCGATGTTGGACAGCGGGGTCCACTCGTCGGCGTTCTGACGGTCGATGATCGTGGCGAACCGCGACGAGAACGTGCCTCGACGCGAGTCCTGAC
>CAYRZN010000054.1:1256-15183 GCA_964428825.1 uncultured Aeromicrobium sp. | reverse complement strand
GGCGCTCCTCACACCTCAACCACCGGTGGTCCTCCCGCCCCATGAGGTGCGACGAGGAACGAGGAGCCTCGAAAGGGATACCTCAGCCCATCACCTGACCAGGGCTTCGAGGCTCGTCGCTGGCGCTCCTCACACCTCAACCACCGGTGGCCCTTCCGCCCCATGAGGCGCGACGAGGAACGAGGAGCCTCGAAAGGGATACCCGAGCCCACAAACGTGACCGGGGTTTCGAGGCTCGTCGCTGGCGCTCCTCACACCTCAACCACCGGGGGTTCTTCCGCCCCTTGAGGTGCGACGAGGAACGAGGAGCCTCGAAAGAGGTACCTCAGCCCATCACCTGACCAGGGTTTCGAGGCTCGTCGCCAGGGCTCCTCACACCTCAACCACCGGGGTTTCGGGCCGGCCTCCTACCGTGGGAGGCATGACGATCGCCAACACGCTGCGGCTCAACGACGGCACCGCCCTGCCCGCCATCGGACTGGGCACCTACTCCCTGGACGATGCCAAGGGGGTCGAGGCAATCGCGTCGGCGCTCGATGCCGGCTACCGCCTGCTCGACACCGCCGTGAACTACGGCAACGAGGAGACCGTCGGCGCGGCGATCCGCCGCTCCGGACTGCCCCGCGACGAGGTGCGTGTCACCAGCAAGATCCCCGGTCGCCACCACGGGTACGACGACGCCATCACGTCCACCAAGGAGTCGCTGCAGCGCCTCGGTCTCGACCACCTCGACCTGCACCTCATCCACTGGCCCAACCCGAGCGTCGGGAAGTACCTCGAGGCCTGGCAGGCACTGGTCGACCTGCAGCGCCAGGGCCTCGTGCGCTCGATCGGTGTCTCCAACTTCACCGAGGAGCACCTCGACGCGGCCATCGCCGCGACCGGCGTGACCCCGGCGGTCAACCAGATCGAGCTGCACCCCTACTTCCCGCAGGAGCACATGCGGTCGGTCAACGCCGCCCGCGGCATCGTCACCGAGTCGTGGAGCCCGATGGGCAAGCGCCAGGCTCCTTTCGGCGAGCCGCCGATCGTCGCGGCAGCCGAGGCCCACGGTGTCACGCCCGGCCAGGTCATCCTCCGCTGGCACGTGCAGCTCGGTGCCCTGCCGATCCCCAAGTCAGCCACCCCGCAGCGTCAACGCGAGAACATCGACGTCTTCGGCTTCGAGCTCTCCGCCGACGAGATGGCGTCCATCACCGCACTCGGCCGGCCCGACGGGCGCCTGTTCGGCGGAGACCCGGACACCCACGAGGAGATGTAGCCCGACCATGTTCCGGGGAGTGCTCCCCAGAGCCAGGGACGCCGGGTGCTCCTAGGCTCGGCCCATGCCCAGAGATCGACGTGTGCGACTCGTGTCGAGTGTGGTCGGAGTCGCCGCCCTCGCGCTCGTCGCCACGGCGTGCAGCGACTCCGAACCGACGCCCGAGCCGTCCCCCACCCCGGCGGTGACCACACCGCTGCCGGAGCTGCCACCCGGACTCCTCAGCACGTGCACGCAGGTGCTCAACGACCGCGACCACGTGGTCGAACTGGAGGCCGCGCGTGCGTCCGAGGACATCTACACCGCGGTCTTCGCGGACGAGGTGCCGTCCGCCGCCGACCTGAGCCGGTGGCGGCGGACGCTCGAGGCGGGGATCGCGCAGACGACCGCTGAGCTCGAGCTGCTGAGGAGCGCCAGCACCGATCCGGCGTGGGCGTCCGTGCTGATCCCGCTGGAGGAGTCTCTCGCGACCCAGACCGCGCGGCTCGACCTGACCAATGCGTCGTGGCCGGTCGGCGACGACGCCGCTCTCTTCGGCCCACTCGACCTCGAGACCGACGTCGACGCCGCACTCGCCAGCCTGGGCATGACGGGTCGGGACTGCGAGTCGCTGGCAGGCGACTCCGGACCTGTTCCGGCGTTCAAGGAGTTCATCACCTCGGCCGCGATCGTGTGCTCGGCGGTCCTCGACCGCCGACGCGACAGCGCCTACGCGACCGCGCAGCAGTCGATGCTGGCCGTCGTCGACCAGGTGGGCCGCGAGGAGCCGGTCGAGGTCACGCCGGCGCTCCTCGACGCGATGCGTGCCCTGGCGACTGAGTGGTCGCAGACCGCGGACGACCTGACCACGATCCCCGGCGACGTCCCCGACGCCGAGGCCTGGGAGGAGACCCAGCAGATCGTGCAGGAACGGGCCGACCTGTACGCCGAACGCGTGGAGGCACTCGAGTCGGGCGACGCCGCCACAATCGCCGAGGCGTTCGCGCCAGACCCGCCGGAGTCCCCCGAGACGATCGGCAAGCCGGACTACCCGTGGTCGCGTCTGGAGCTGGACCGCCGCGACTGCCGAAGCCTCGGCACCTGACCCGTCGGCGGCTCCCGGCCACCTCGTGTTCACCCGGCGGCTAAGGTGCTGCCACGGTCCTGACCGCCGGACGCAGCCCTGCCCGGAGGCGTGGCCCACTGTCGGGAAGGGTCTATGCATGCGCCTGGAGCACCGCGCCCCGCTCCTGGCCGTGCTCGCGCTGGCCCTGGCCACCGTCGCTCTGCGCCTGCCGTTCCTCGGCGCACCCGCGGGCAACGACGAGGCCGGATTCCTCATCGTCGCCCGCTCCTGGGGCGCGGGGTCCTCGCTCTATGGCGACTACTGGGTCGACCGTCCTCCTCTGCTCCTGTGGATCTTCGACCTCGCCGGTGACCTGACGACGCTTCGGGTGCTGGGATGCCTCGCTGCCGCGGCCACGGTCCTCGCCATCGGTGCGGCCGCTGCGGTGGTGGGCGGGCGACGCGCGGCGCCGTGGGCGGCCGGAGCAGCGGCGGTGCTGTGCGCGTCGCCGTGGCTCGGCACCGTCCGGGTGAACGGCGAGATCCTGGCCGCACCGTTCGTCGCCGCCTCGATCCTGTGCACGGTGCTGGCCCTGCGCCGGACCGACCGCACGGTGCCGTGGGCCGTCGCGGCCGGCGTCCTCGCCACCGGGGCGTTCGCGATCAAGCAGTCGACCATCGACCCCTTCGTGTTCCCCGTCGTCGCAGCCGCCGTACTGGCGATCTGCCAGCCTCACGAGCGGCGCCGCGCGGCTCGGCTCGTCGCCGGCGGCGTGCTCGGCGCGCTGGTCACCACCACCGCGATCGTGCTCGGTGCCACGTTCCGTGGGACCGGCGTGGCCGAGCTGTTCCGTGCCGTCGTCGTGTTCCGGTTCGACGCCGGCCAGGTGATCGGCAGCTCGGCCTCGGGCGCGACGGACGATCGCCTGGTGGCGCTGCTCGGCACCTGGGCCGCGAGTGGGCTCGCCCTCCTGAGCGTCGCGGTCCTGGTGCTCGCCGTCCGTCAGCGTCGCGACCCCGTCGTGGTGGCCACCGCGGCCACCCTCGTCGCCTCGAGCGCCGTCGCGCTGCTGGGCGGCAGCTACTGGGCGCACTACCTGATCCAGCTCGTGCCCGCGGCGGCACTGGGCGCGGGACTCGTCGCGGTCGCGGCTGCACCATGGCTGAGGGGACTCGGGATGGGCGCGCTGACCGTGGCCCTCGGGGTGACCCTGACGTACTCGTGGGTGACCGGTGGGCAGCACGAGTCCGACGCCGAGAACCTGGGACTCGCGGTCCGGGACGCCGGTGAGCCCGGCGACACCATGGTCGTCGCGTACGGCCAGCCCAACGTGCTGCTCGCGGCCGGGATGGACAGCCCGTACGAGAACCTCTGGAGCCTGCCGATCCGCGTGCGCGACCCGGAGCTCACGGGACTGGTCGACGTGCTGCGTGGTCCCGAGGCACCGGTCTGGGTCGTGGAGTGGTCCGACTTCGACACGTGGGCGGTCGACGCGAGTGCCTTGAAGGTCGTCGTCGACGACCACTACCGTCCGGTCGCCACGCCGTGCGGCCACGTCGTGTGGCTGCGCGACGACGTCGACCGCGCGCCCGTCACGGAGGAGTGCTGATGTCGATCCGCGCGCTGGCGATGAGTGCCTACGCCCTCGCCCTCATGGCCTGGATCGTGCTGGTCGGGCTGCCGTCGGACCCGTTCCAGATGTTCGTCTGGCTGTGGCTCGCCGCGATCGCCTGGTACGCCGGCTCACCCTGGTCGGTGCACACCCAGTTCGTTCGCGACTGGTGGCCCGCGTTCGCGGTGCTCGTGCTCTACCTCTACAGTCGCGGGCTCTCCGACGAGCTCATCGGGATGCCGGTGCACTGGACGATGCCGATCGACGTCGACCGGTGGATGTTCGGCGGACACCTGCCCACCGAGGTCCTGCAGGACCGGCTCTGCGGCGATCCGTGCCTGCGCACCGACGAGCCCCGCTGGTACGACGTGCTGCTGACCACGGTCTACTTCAGCCACTTCGTGCTCGGCCTCGGCCTGGCGTTCGTCCTGTGGATCCGCGACCGGGCCGCCTGGACCGCCTGGCTGACCCGGTACCTCGCGATCAACGTGGCGGGCCTGGTCGTCTACATCCTGTACCCGATGGCGCCGCCGTGGCTGGCCTCGAAGGAGGGCTACATCAGCGAGTCCCTCCCCCGGCTCACGGGCCGCGGCTGGGAGGTCGTCGGACTCGACGGGTTCCACGTCGTGCTGGCGTCGGTCGGCAACCCGGTCGCCGCCATGCCGTCGCTGCACTCCGGCATCGCCGCCCTCGTGGCGTTCTGGTTCATCGCTCGGCACCGGTCGCCGCTGCGGTGGCTGGCGCTCCTGTACCCGGCCGCGATGGGCTTCGCGCTCGTCTACTACTCCGAGCACTACGTGATCGACCTCTACGCCGGCTGGGCGCTCGCCGGGTTCGTGATGTTCGCCGTCGGCCGCTGGGAGCGTCGGCGCGTGTTGCTGGCGGGCCGGGCCGAGGCCGAGGCCGGGGCCGGGGCTGCGGAGCGCGACAAGGTCGACTAGAGCGGCGTCCGGTCTCCTGTCGTTCACGTCGATGGACCACAGTTCGCCCATGCGCCTGCTGCCCCCCACCCGCATCGTCCGCGCCGTCGCCGCCGCCTCGCTCCTGGTCGTGCTGGCCGCCTGCTCGGGGTCGGCCCAGCCCGACACCGATCCGTCACCGGACGTGACGTCGTCGGGCGCGAGCGACGTCGACACCCTGGCCGTCGACGTGACCGATCCCGGTGGCACCGCCGACCCCCAGAGGGTCGCCGAGCTGGGCGAGACGGTCTCAGCGGCACTCGCGTCCGGCTCCGACCGCCTGGACAGCTGTCCGCTCGGCGCACCCGAGACGTTCGTGCTCAGCCCGGTCGCGCCGTTGGCAGCCGGGCGCACTTTCACGGGCGACGTCCGGGGCGACGGCGTCGCCGGCCAGGTGCCGACCGTGGTGTGCTTCGCTCCGGGCTTCGTGAACGCTGAGGTCTCGGTGCTGCCCGGTGGTGTCACGGCCGGCGACCTCGCGTCACGCATCAGCGGCTCCACGATGCGTCCGACGTTCTCGGCGCCACGACCGCTCGTCGGCGGTGAAGTGTTCATCGGCTGCTCAGCCGCCGAGTCCGGCGACGTCGTGACCCATTGCGGCGCCACCTGGGTCCAGGGCGACCTCGCCGTGCACGTGCAGGTCAGCGACCTCGGCACCGACCCCCAGGAGCTCGCCGACTACGTGAGCGCGGCACTCCCCGTCTGGGTCGCCGCCAGGTAGGCGTGCACCAGGGGCACGACCGACGCCCCCTCGCCGCTCGCCGACGCGACCCGCTTCATCGAGCCCGACCGCACGTCGCCGGCGGCGTACACGCCGGGCACGGACGTCGCGAGGTTCTCCGGTGGGAGCCCCTCGACCCACTGGTCCTTGGGCACGTCACGACCCGTGACGACGAAGCCGTTCTCGTCGCGCACGACCTCGGGCGGGATCCAGTCGCAGTGCGGCTCGGCGCCCAGCAGCAGGAAGAGACCACCGGCCTCGACCCGCTCGCGGTCACCCGTGACGACGTCCTCGAGCTCGAGCCACTCCAGCCGCACCTCGCCACCACCGTCGACCACCCGGGTGGCCGGCCGGACCGAGATGCGGCGATTCAGCTCGATCTCGGCGATCAGGTACGACGACATCGTCTCGGCGAGGTCGGCCCGGCGGACGACGATCGTGACCGACCTGGCGAACCGCGCGAGGTGCACCGCGGCCTGGCCGGCGGAGTTGCCGCCGCCGACCACGTAGACGTCGCGACCCTCCATCTCGCGGGCCGCCGACATCGCCGCGCCGTAGTGCACCCCCGCACCGGTGAGCTCGTCGAGCGACTCCACGCGCAGCTTCCGGTAGGCGACGCCGCTCGAGATGACGACCGACCGCGCCCGGACCTCACCCGACTCCGTGCAGAGCACGTGCGGCTCACCGGCGGCGCCGACCCGCATCTCGTCGACGACCTGACCGGTGAAGAAGCGCGCACCGAAGCGCAGCGCCTGGTTCCGCGCCCGCTGGGCGAGCCGCATGCCCGAGATGCCGCGGGGGAAGCCGAGGTAGTTGCGGATCATCGAGCTCGTGCCCGCCTGGCCGCCGATCGCCTCGGCCTCGAGGATGATCGTCGAGAGTCCTTCCGAGGCGGCGTACACCGCAGCCGCGAGTCCCGCGGGTCCCCCACCCACGATGGCGACGTCGACGACCCGATCGATGTCGATCTCGGTCGGGGCGCCGTAGACCGAGATCGCCACGTCGCGCACGGTCCTGGCATGCGTGACCGTGCCGCTGCCGGAGAACACCAGCGGGAAGGCCGGTTCCCCCTCCCATCGCTCGAGGACGTACCGACCGGCGTCGCTGTCGGGCTCCCAGATCCGGTTCGGCATGCCCATCCGGTCGAGGAAGTCGCGGATCGAGAGCGTCAGCGAGTCGCGCACCGGGGAGATGATCTTGACCGAGACCACCTCGGGGTCGGGGACGGTCGAGCCCCAGTCCGACAGGATCTCGGTGATCGCGTGGTGGAACTCCTCGTCGCGGGTCCCGCGCGGCATGAGCAGGTAGGCGTCGAACTCCCCGCGCGCCATGGCCGGCCGCAGGGCAGGGGCACCAGCGAGGAAGTGCTCCCAGTGCGCGGCGACGACACGGCGCGCCGTGGGCACCTTCTCGCGCAGCTTCGCGAAGCAGTGCAGCACCTCCGCGTCCGGCAGCTGCGACTCCGAGACCACCATCGCGACCGTGCCGCCCGCCTGCAGGATGTCGCGCGTGGTCGTCAGCGCCCCGTGGCACGACGCGGTCAGGTGGACGTCGTACTCGTGGACGTACCGGGCCAGGCCGGCGCGCATCTCGTCGGGATGGTCAGGGGCGATGAGGACGATCGCGGGGCCGGTGCTCACGGCGCCAGCCTAGGAGGCCGGCGGCGACAACGGGGGCCATCCGGCAGGACCCGAGGTACCGGCCGGGTACTCCTCGATCGGCACGAGTCCGTCGCGCCACGCCTGGAGCACGGGCTCGACGACCTGCCAGCACTGCACGGCGGTGTCGCCACGGACCGCCAGCGCGGGGTCGCGGTCGAGGAGGCCCTCGAGGACCTCCCCGTAGGCCGAGAGCCGCCCCTGGCCGAACGTGGCACCGAGCGCCGTGCGGCTCAGGTCGTACGGATCGCCCTCGCCGTTGATGTTGAGCTCGAGGCTCAGCTCATCGGGAGCGAGGTAGATGCGCAGGACGGTCGGCTCGGCCACGCCGACGAGCCCGACCGGCAGCTGCGGGACGGGCCGGAAGGTGACCGCGATCTCGCGGCGACCGGCGGCCATGGCCTTGCCCGACCGCAAGGTGAACGGCACCCCGGCCCAGCGCCAGCTGTCGATCTCGAAGGTCACCTCGGCGAGCGTCTCGGTCTCGCCGGCGGGATCGACGCCAGGCTCGTCGACGTACGACGGCAGGCGGCGTCCCTCGACCTCGCCGGCGGTGTACCGGGCGCGGCGGCTCGACCGCTCCGGGGAGCCGTCCGCGACGCGGGTGGCCCGCAGCACCGCAGCCTTCGCGCCTCGCACGTCCGCCTCGTCGAGCGTGGCGGGCGGCTCCATCGCCACGATCGCCATGACCTGCAGCAGGTGGCTCTGGATCATGTCGACCAGAGCGCCGGCATGGTCGTAGTAGCCCGCGCGACCCTCGAGCCCGAGCACCTCGTCGTAGACGATGTCGATCCCGGCGATGTGGTCGCGGTTCCAGAGGGGTTCGAAGATGCGGTTCGCGAACCGCAGTCCGAGCAGGTTGAGCACGGTCGAGCGGCCCAGGAAGTGGTCGACGCGGTGCACCTGCGCCTCGGGCACCAGGGCCGCGAGCTGCGCGTTGAGCGCCACCGCGCTCTCGTGGTCGACGCCGAACGGCTTCTCCAGCGCGAGCTGGAGACCCTCGGGGAGGTCCAGTGCCGCGAGTGCCGAGCAGACCCGGACGGTGACGGCGGGCGGGAGGGCGAAGTAGATCGCCGGGGTCCCCTCGCAGCGGTCGAGCAGCGCTCGCAGCTGGTCGGCGTCGGTCACGTCGGCCCGGTGGTACGTCGTGCGCGCGAGCACGTCCTCGACGGCTGGTCCCGAGGCGTCGACCGTCGCGAACGAGGCACGGACGCGCTCGGTCCACTCGTCGCGGGAGAGCTCCTCCATGCCCGTGCCGATGACGAGCAGCCGTCGTTCGGGCTGCTGGTCGAGCAGCTGCCCGACGGCGGGGAGCAGCAGGCGCGAGACCATGTCGCCGCTCGCCCCCAGGACCAGGAGTGTCTGGATGGATGCGCTCACCTCGCCCACGGTAACGGTCACGTCAGCGCGCCAGCGAGCGTCGCAGGTAGGGCGCGGTGATGCTCGCGTCGACGTCCAGCAGGTCGGCCGGCGTGGCCTCGGCGATGACGGTGCCCCCGCGGTCGCCGCCGCCCGGTCCGAGCTCGACGACCCAGTCGGCCGCCGCGACGACCCGCATGTCGTGCTCGACGACCACGACGGTCGCACCGGAGTCGACCAGCCTGCCGAGCACGCGCACGAGATCGCGGACGTTGACCGGGTGGAGGCCGCCCGTCGGCTCGTCGAGGACGAACACCGTGCCGTCGCGCTGCGGGCGCTGCAGCTCGGTCGCGAGCTTGATGCGCTGGGCCTCGCCGCCGGACAGCTCGGTGGCCGGCTGGCCCAGGGTCAGGTAGCCAAGGCCCACGTCGAGCAGCGTCGTCAGGGAGCGGTGCACGGCGGGCACGTCCGCGAAGAACTCCGCGGCCTCCTGCGTGGTCATCGCGAGGACCTGACCGATGTCGCGGCCCTCGTACCGCACCTCGAGCGTCTCCGGGTTGTAGCGGGACCCGCGACAGGTCGGACAGCTCGAGTAGCTCGTCGGCAGGAACACGAGCTCGATCGCGATGAATCCCTCGCCCTCACAGGTCGGGCACCGGCCCTCCGCGACGTTGAACGAAAAGCGTCCGGCGGCCCACCCCCGTTCCTTCGCCTCGGAGGTCGCGGCGAAGAGGCGGCGCACGGCGTCGAACAGCCCCGTGTAGGTGGCGAGGTTGGACCGCGGCGAGCGGCCGATCGGGCGCTGGTCGATCGCGATGACCCGTCGCCCGTCGTCCCGGGCGTCGAGGCGTTCGGCGATCGCGGTGAGCAGTGACGACTTGCCCGCCCCCGACACGCCGGTGATCGCCGTCATGACGCCGAGCGGCACCCGGACGCTGACGTCCTGCAGGTTGTTCGTCGCGAGGTGGTCGAACGTGAGCCACTCGGCGGGCTCGCGAGCAACCAGGGTGGGCACCTCGTCCCGGTCGAACATGAACTCGCCCGTCGCCGACTCGGCGATGTCCTTCAGCGCCGCGGGAGGGCCGCTGTGCACCACCCTGCCGCCGAGCACCCCGGCTCCGGGCCCGACGTCGACGACCCAGTCGGCGTTGCGCGCGATCGACAGGTCGTGCTCGACGACGAACAGGGAGTTGCCCGTGGTCACGAGCTCCCGGAGCGCGGTGTAGAGCGCCTCGGAGTCGGCCGGGTGAAGGCCGGCCGAGGGCTCGTCGAGGACGTAGAGCACGCCGAACAACCCGGCGCGCAGCTGACCGGCCAGCCGGACCCGTTGCAGCTCGCCCGCCGACAGTGCCGTGCTCGAGCGGTCCATCGACAGGTAGCCCAGCCCGAGCGAGATGATCGCCTCCACGCGGGCCCCGAAGTCCTTCACGAGGGAGCGCGCCGCGAAGGAGGCCGCGGCGCCGTGCCGGTCGGTGCCCCGCGCCTGCTCCTCCAGGCCCTCGTCGAGCAGCTGGCAGACCGACGAGAGCGGCATCGCCGCCATCTCCGCGATGTCGACGCCCGCGAACGTGACGGCGAGCGCGGCCGGACGCAGGCGCTTGCCCTGACAGGTCGGGCACGGCCCGTCGGCGATGAACGCCTCGAGCTTCTCGCGCTGCGACGGCGACTGGGTCTTGGCCAAGTTGCGCATCAGGAAGGTCTCGGCCGACGACCAGTGCCCGTGGTACGCGCTCGCCTCCCCCTGCTTGTTGCCCTGCAGCAGCATCCGCGGGGTCTCGTCGGTGAACAGCAGCCAGTCCCGATCGGCCTGGGGCAGGGTGTGCCACGGGGCATGGATGTCGATGCCCAGCTTGGTGACCATGCGGCGCACGTTCAGGCCGACCCAGGCCTTGGTCGCCCAGACCCCGATGGCGCCCTCGTCGATCGACAGGGTCGGGTCGGGCACGAGGAGCTCCTCGCTGGTGCGCCGGGCCACCCCGCTGCCCTGGCACGTCGGGCAGGCGCCGACGGCCGTGTTCGGCGAGAAGGCGGACGCCGGCAGGTGCTCGGCACCGGCCGGGTAGGTGCCGGCGCGGCTGTACAGGAGGCGCAGCACGTCCGAGAGCGAGCTCAACGTGCCCAGGGTGGAGCGCGAGCTGGCCGCACCCCGAGCCTGCTGCAGGGCGACGGCGGGTGGCAGGCCGTCGATCGTGTCGATCGCGGGCGCCCCGACCTGGGACAGCAGGCGGCGCGCGTAGGGCGCCACGGACTCGAAGTACCGGCGCTGCGACTCCGCGAAGATCGTGCCGAACGCGAGCG
Organism: uncultured Aeromicrobium sp.; assembly: GCA_964428825.1. GTDB lineage: Bacteria > Actinomycetota > Actinomycetes > Propionibacteriales > Nocardioidaceae > Aeromicrobium. The sequence continues at coordinate 4,270 of CAYRZN010000054.1, read as the reverse complement.
ACGACTTGCCCGAGCCCGACACCCCCGTGAAGGCGACGAGGCAGTCGCGCGGGAGGTCGACGTCGACGTCCTGCAGGTTGTGCTCGCGCGCGCCACGCACGCGGATCCATCCGGAGGAACCGGCCGGGAGCTCGGGTTCGCTGGTCGCGGGCATCTCGCCAACGTAGTCCCGGCACGCGTGCGACGCGCGCCGACGGGTACCCGTACCGCATGACCGAACCGCAGACCATCACGCCCGACCACGTCCGCTCGCTCCTGGGCCGCGAGGCCGGGTCCATCGTCCTCGTCGAGGGGCGTGTCGACGTCGTGGACGCCGCACAGCTCGACTCCGACGCGTTCCGCGGCGCGATCGAGGTCATCTCCCGCGACGACCTCGGCAAGCGCGTCGGTGACGACCCGACCGACGACCAGGTGGAGCAGCTCGCCGGCTCGCTCACCGTGGCCGTGCAGCAGATCGGCGGCTGAGGCTCAGTCCGGCGTCTGCTCGCCGCGTGACCGTCGTGCGGCCTGGTAGGCGCCCTCGCGCAGCCGCGCGGCCCACGCGTACGACTCCAGGCCCGGCACCTGGTTCAGCACCGGGTCGAAAGAGATGATCGGGTCGTCGCGGTCCCCGACCGGCTCGTCGTGCACCACGAGGTCCGCGAATCGACACCGCGCACCCAGCGGGCGAGCGACGCAGAGGGTGAAGCGTCGTCCGTCGGGCTCCGGCCGGGCGGAGATCAGGACGGGGCCCGTCGGGCTCCGGTAGGGCATGAGCGACGCGAACGTCGTCCCCGCCACCCGTATCCGGGGCTGCAGCGCCCAACGACCCGCGCGGCTCCTGCCGGTGCTCGCCAGCAGCACGTCGCCATGCCCCGAGGGCGTGGGTACCCGAATCGCCAGTCCGAGGACGTCGGGCCACGGCTCGGGCGTCCCGACGCTGCGCGACAACCGCACGATCGCAGCGACCGGACCCGCGTCGTCGATGAACGGCACACCGGTCGCCCACGCGTTCCCGGCATGGCGCACCGTCGCCTGTCGGACGACGCCAAGGGGGTGGAGGGGACGTGCTGGGGTACGTGCTCGTCCCAGGGCGCCGGCCGCGCCGGCCAGGACCCGGCCCGGCCATGCGGCCACCGCGCCGGCCACGGCATCGGCACGAGAGCTGGCTCGGGAGGGACTCATGGGCCGGGGGTACCCCCGGGTCGGAGCGCCAACCTGCGGGCCAGCCGGAATGAGCGGGTCCGGTCCCCGGTTGTCTCACACGTGACCTCCCTCCTCGATCCCCTGACCCTGCGCGGCCGCACCGCGCGCAACCGCATCTGGCTCTCCCCGATGTGCCAGTACTCGGTGTCGAAGCAGGACGGCGTACCGACCGACTGGCACCTGGTCAACCTCGGTCGGCACGCGACCGGCGGCTTCGGCCTGGTCACGACCGAGGCCGCTGCGGTCCTCCCGGAGGGACGCATCAGCCCCGAGGACGCCGGCCTCTGGAACGACGAGCAGACCGACGCGTGGGCCCGCATCGTCGCGTTCGTGCAGTCGCAGGGAGCGCTCGCCTCCGTGCAGCTGGCCCATGCGGGGCGCAAGGCCAGCACCTACGCGCCGTTCGCCGGCGCGTCCGGGTCCGTCCCGGAGCCCGATGGCGGTTGGCGGACCCTCGCCCCCTCCGCGGCGGCGTTCGAGGGCTACGCCGAGCCCGCCGAGATGACGCCGGACCAGATCGCCGACGTCGTGCAGGCGTTCGCCGACGCCGCGATCCGTGCCGACCGTGCCGGCTTCGACGTCGTCGAGATCCACGCGGCCCACGGGTACCTGCTCCACGAGTTCGTCTCACCGCTCGTCAACCACCGCACCGACCGGTACGGCGGGTCCTTCGAGAACCGCACCCGCGTGGTCGTGGAGGTCGTCGACGCGGTCCGTGCCGTCTGGCCGGCGGACAAGCCGCTGTTCGTGCGCCTCTCCGCCACCGACTGGGCCGACGGCGGCTGGGACGTCGAGCAGTCGACCCGGCTCGCTTCCGTGCTGAAGGAGCACGGCGTCGACCTGGTCGACGTCTCCTCCGGCGGTGCCGTCGCCCACCAGGAGATCACGGTCGAGCCCGGCTACCAGGTGCCGTTCGCCGCCGCGATCCGTGCCGGTGCCGCTCTGCCCGTCTCCGCCGTGGGCCTGATCACCGAGCCGCAGCAGGCGCAGTCCGTGCTCGACGACGGGTCCGCCGACGCGGTCATGCTGGGCCGCGCGGCCATCCGTGAGCCGTCCTGGCCGCTGCGCGCCGCCCACGAGCTGGGCGTCGCTCCGGCCGACGCGCCCTACCCGCCGCAGTACGAGCGCGGCGCCTGGCGCAGCCGGTGAGGTCGGTGACTGACGCCGTCAGTGGCTCGGGAGACGGCCGCTGAGCCGGCCGTGGCGGGCGGCGCTGGCGTCGTTGAGGCCCATGATCGTGACGGTCTTGCCCTTGCGCTCGTACTTGGTCGTGATGGCGTCGAGCGAGGCGACGGTCGAGGCGTCCCAGACGTGGGAGTCAGAGAGGTCGATGACGACGTGGTCGGGGTCGTCGGCGTAGTCGAACTGGGTGTAGAGGTCGTTGCTGGAGGCGAAGAACAGCTCGCCCGTGACGCGGTAGGTCGCGACCTCGTGGCCCTCCGCGTCGGTCGTGAGCTGCCGGTGCGTCTCGGTCAGGTGCGCGACGCGGCGTGCGAAGAGGGTCATGGCCACGAGAACCCCGACGCCGACACCGATCGCGAGGTTGTGGGTCAGGACGGTCACGAGGACCGTGGAGACCATGACGGTGGTCTCGCTCTTGGGCATGCGTCGCAGGGTCGAGGGCTGGATCGAGTGCCAGTCGAACGTGCCGACCGAGACCATGATCATCACCGCGACGAGGGCGGCCATCGGGATGAGCGCGACGACGTCGCCGAACCCCACGACCAGCACCAGAAGGAAGACGCCCGCGAGGAAGGTCGACAGGCGAGTGCGTGCGCCGGAGGCCTTCACGTTGATCATCGTCTGGCCGATCATGGCGCAACCGCCCA
>CAYRZN010000054.1:0-1246 GCA_964428825.1 uncultured Aeromicrobium sp. | reverse complement strand
CCATGCCGCCGAAGAACCCGGTGACGACGTTGGCGGCGCCCGGGCCCCACGCCTCACGGGTCTTGTCGGAGTGCGTGTCGGTGATGTCGTCGACCAGCTTGGCGGTGAGCAGCGACTCGAGGATGCCGACCAGGGCCATCGCGAGGGCGTAGGGGGCGATGATCTGCAGCGTGTCGAGGCTGAAGGGCACGTCGGGGACGAACCAAGCCGGGAGGCTGTCGGGCAGGTCGCCCTCGTCACCGACGTTCGGCACGTTGATCGCGGCGGCAACGGTGAAGGCCGTCAGGGCGACGATCGCGACGAGCGGGGCCGGAACGACCCGGTTGACGCGGGGGAAGCCGACCATGACGGCGATGCCGACGGCGATCATGACGTAGACGGCCCACGGCACGTCGATCATGTGGTCGATCTGGGCCTCGAAGATCAGGATCGCGAGCGCGTTGACGAACCCGACCATGACCGAGCGAGGGATGAACCGCATCAGCTTGGCGACGCCCGCGAGGGCGAACACGACCTGGATGACCCCGCCCAGCAGGACCGTCGCTATCAGGTAGTCGTAGCCGTGGTCGCGCATGACCGGTGCGACGACCAGCGCGATGGCGCCGGTGGCGGCGGAGATCATGGCGGGCCGGCCGCCGAGGAACGAGATCGCCACGGCCATCGTGAAGGAGGCGAAGAGGCCGACCTGCGGGTCGACGCCGGCGATGATCGAGAACGAGATCGCCTCGGGGATCAGCGCGAGGGCGACGACGAGGCCGGCGAGGACCTCGGTGCGCAGCAGCTTCGGCGAGCGAAGGGCGGCCCGTACGGTGGGCTCCGGTCCGGTGGTGGCAGGGGTAGAGGTGCTCATGGATGGTCTTTCGTTCGCGGCCCGGGCCAAGCGCGGGCGCGCGGCCGTGGAGGCCGCGCCCGGCGGACTGGGAGGATGGGCGGTGGGTCGCGCGACGGGCGCGCTGCCGGCACGGGATGCCGGCGGAAGTCTGATCGGAACTCTACCCTCACGTCAGGGTAGAGTTGAAGTCGGTCGAGAGTGAGAGGGGTCACCATGGCGAGCGAGGTCGAGGCGACCACCGCTGCGGCGACGATGCACATCGGCGAGGTCGCGACCCGGACCGAGCTCTCGTTGCGCAGCCTGCGCCACCGGGAGGAGGTCGGGCTCCTGACTCCGTCGGGGCGCACGGACGGGGGCTTTCGCCTCTACACCGAGGACGACCTGTCCTGCCTCGAGGCCGTGAAGTCGCTGCGC
>CAYRZN010000053.1:0-15201 GCA_964428825.1 uncultured Aeromicrobium sp. | reverse complement strand
GAGGCTCGTCGCCAGGGCTCCTCGCACCTCAGCCACCGGTGGCTGAGGTGCGAGGCCGCCCGCGGCCGAGCCTCGAAGCCTTCGTCGTCCCCGCACCCGTGGTGCGGCGGGGCACGTCGCTTGTAGGCTCCTGACCATGGCCATCAGCGTGAAGTCATCGTCCGACGCCGCGACCGAGAAGGTCGAGGAGCCTACGATCGGCCGGCTCGTCGCCGACGCCAGCCGCGACCTGTCAGCCCTGGTCCAGCACGAGGTGGCCCTCGCGAAGGCCGAGCTGCGCTTCAGCGTCAAGGCCGGCGCGCTCGGGTCGCTGCTGTTCATCGTTGCCGGATTCATCGGCGTGCTGATCGTCATCATGCTGTCGTTCGCGTTCGCGTACTTCCTCACGATGACGGGTCTGCACCCCGCGTGGGCGTTCCTGATCGTGGCCGGTGCCTACACGCTGCTCGCGGTGCTGCTCGTGGTGTTCGGCGTCAACCGGATCAAGAAGATCCGCGCACCCGAGGCCACGATCGAGACGGCGAAGCAGATCCCCGGCGCCCTCAAGGGCCAGCGGTCGGACCGCTCCGCGCTCTGACCGACCCCGCGATGGTCAGCACCCCGCCGACCACGAGCACGACGCCGCCGCCGATCGCGGCCTTCGCGAGCAGGTCGTCGAACGACGCCCGGGCGACGTCGACGAGCACGAGGCCGACACGGGTGCCCGGCTCGGTGCCCGCCGAGGGATCGGTTGCCGCCAGCACCCGGCCAGCGAGGTGGAGCACGCCGACGACCGCCAGGACGCCCGCCCCCAGCCACGCCAGGGCGACACCTCGACGCCGCGCCGCGGCGAGGGTGAGCACGACCCCCACGAGCGTCACGACCCCCGCACCCACGGCGAGCTGCGGACTCACCGCGACGACCGAGACGGCTCGCCTGGCCTCCGGCTGGTCGCTCTCGACGGGCAGGGTGGCGGGGACGTCGAGATCGACCCCCGCCTCGGAAGCCACGGCGGACACGAGCGGAGCCAGGTCGACGACGAAGCCGGTGTCCGTGCCGTCGCCCCGGAACATCTGCTGGTGCGCCTGCCGCTGCGAGTCGCCCCACGCGTCGACGACCACGTCGCTGGCCAGGCCCTGCCCCACGAACCCCGCCACCTCCGCCAGCGTGCGGTCGATCAGTGCAGCTGGGACCCCCACCTCGACGAGCCGGTCGCGCGTCTGGCCGTCGAGCTCCTGCACGACCGCCTCGACCACCGACGTGCGCGTGTCGTCGTCCTCGAGGATGCCGCGACTCAGCTCGACGTAGCCGTCCTCGTCGGCGATCTCGACCGCGAGCCACGAGAGCGGGAGCAGCACCGCGAACGCGACGACCGCGACCAGCCCGGCCAGGAACGCTCCGAGACCCCTCATGCGCACTCTCCGGTGTCGACCGTCGAGGTCGCCGTGCGTCCGGTCTCAGCTGCTGCGGCGACCTGCTCCGCCGTGAGCGCGTAGCCCGTGTTCGAGTCGGTGACCGACGCCGCGAAGATCACGCCCAGCACCAGCCCTTCGGCCGACACGAGCGGACCGCCCGAGTTGCCCGAGCGCACGAGGCCGCGGATGGAGAACGACTCGCGCACGTGCTGGCCTCCGTCGTAGATGTCGGGGCTCTTGAGCCGGATGCGCTCGCGGATCCGGGCGGCCTGCGCGTCGAACGGGCCGTTGCCGGGGTACCCGAGGACCGCGGCGTCCTGGCCGGCCTCGCCGTCGGGGTCGAACGCGAGCGCGGGGAGGTCCAGGTCGACCGCGAGAACCGCGACGTCGAGCTCGGGGTCGAACACCACGACCTTGGCCGCGAACGAGCCCTCCGTCGTGACCACGTCGGGCCGGGAGACCCCCGCGACGACGTGCGCGTTGGTCATGACGCGGTCCTCGGCGAACACGAAGCCGGTGCCCTCGATACCGCGTTCGCAGGAGGCCTCACCGAGGATCTTGACCACGGAGGCCGACGCCTGCTCGACACCGGGCAGCTGCAGCGTCGACGGGTCGGGGGGGCCGACCCTGACGATGTCCTCGCTGTCGAACGGGTCGAGGTAGCGCGGGAACAGGTTGGCGTCGATCACGTCGCTGAACGCCCGCAGGACGCCCCCGGCCTGGGACGGCATCGCCCGGTCGACCGTGCCGAGGATCGTGGAGTCCCGGGCCGCGGTCGACAGGTACGGCACCGACGTGCCGCTGACGGCGTACCCGAGCGCCCAGGACACGACGAGCACCGAGACGACGCTCAGGACGCCCCCACCGGCCGCGTCGAACCACCGCCCCGTCGACGAGCGCACGGTGCGCCGCAGGTCGGTGCCGACCACGGTGCCCAGGATCTGGCCCCCGGCCGCAGCGGCGACCACGATGCCGAGCGCCGTCAGGGAGGCGGCGAGGTTCGGCTCGGCCGGAGAGATCACGAGGGGGACCAGCAGCACCGCGAGGAGCCCCCCGACCAGCAGTCCGATCGTGGCGGCGAGGTTGGCCAGGAACCCCTGGACCACGCCCGAGATTGCGAAGGCCAGGGCGATGATCAGGATGCCGAGATCGAGGGAGTTCATGGGAGCGTCGGCAGGTCCCGCTCGTCGGAGACGTCCCACGGACGCTCCCAGCCGACGACCTCGAACAGGCGCGAGACGATGCCCGCCGTGAAGCCCCAGAGCGGCACCGGCGTGCCGACGTCGAACGCGGGACCGCGCCAGCCCATCGGATGGATCACGGTGAATCGGCGGGCGGGGTCCAGGAGCTCGTCGATGGGCTGGTGCAGCACCGTGCGGACCTCGGCGGCGGAGACCGGCTCCAGCGTCTGCGGCTCGCGCCAGTACGCCAGCACCGGCGCGACCGCGAAGTTGCTCGGCGGCAGCCACAGCGTCGGCAGGGTCCCGAACACGTCGACACCCGCCGGGTCGAGCCCGACCTCCTCCTGCGCCTCGCGCAAGGCCGCGGCGACGAATCCCTCGCGTCCGGCCCCGTCACCAGGATCGACCCGCCCCCCGGGGAACGAGACCTGTCCCGCGTGCTGCCGGAGGGTCGTGGCCCGCTCGGTCAGCAGGATCTCGGGGCCGCGCTCCCCGTCGGAGAACAGCAGCAGGACGGCCGCAGGACGGGCGTCGTCCGGCGGGTGCGGGAACCGCGGCGACAGGCGCTCCGGCTGGACCGACCCGGCGATGTCGGCGAGCGGGCGCAGCCACTCCGGCACGGACGGGGGCACCTGCGGCAGTGGTGCTCGCTGGTTCACTGCTCCACCTCCAGGTGCTCCGCGATGTCAGCGACGAGCACACCGTAGTCGTCGTAGGGCGTCAGCTGGGACCCGACGACCCGGCCGTCGACCAGGAACACCGTGGTGGGGAGCCCCCGCAGCGACAGGGGGACCCGGAGCGAGCTCGAGGGATCGGCGACCTGGGGGTAGGTGACGCCCGTGGACCGGGCCAGGTCGACCGCCGACGACGGGTCCTCGTCGGCGAACACGACCCCGACGAACGTGACGCGACCTGCGTACTCCTGCGCGGCCTGCACGAGCAGCGGCAGCTCCTCGCGGCACGGCTCGCACCAGTGCGCCCAGACGTTGACGACGACCGGCCCGTCGAAGGCCGCCAGGTCGACCGGGTCACCGGTCGAGACGCACACGAGCTCGAGGTCGGCGAGCGGCGAGCCCGTCGCGTCCCCGCCGGAGCGCCCGGGACACGGATCGATGCCCGCCTCCTGCGCCGCGGTGACGACGTCGGCCCCGATGGGCGCGCCGTCCGTGGCCTCGTCCGCGGACCGGTCCGGCGCGCAGGCGGCGAGGACGAGCACCGCGAGCAAGGCCCACGCCGTGGCGCGCCTCATGCCCGCCCCTGCGTCGTGACGAGCGCCTCGGCGATCGCCGGGTCGGTGGGACCGAGTCCGTGGGACGGGCACCAGCGGGCGACCGGGCAGGCACCGCAGGCCGGCGTGCGGGCGTGGCAACGGCGCCGACCGTGCCAGATCAGGCGGTGGCTCAGCATGGTCCAGTCGCTGCGCGGGAACAACGCCCCGACGGCGTGCTCGGTGCGCACCGGATCGCTGACGGTGTGCGCGTCGGCCCATCCGAAGCGCTCGACGAGGCGCAGCACGTGGGTGTCGACCGGGAGGCCCGGCACCTCGAAGGCGTTGCCCAGCACGACGTTGGCGGTCTTGCGTCCCACCCCGGGGAGCGTGACGAGGTCGGCCATGCGCGCCGGGACCTCGCCGTCGAACCGTTCCACGATGGCCGCCGACAGGCCCAGCAGGTGCCCCGACTTGGCCCGGAAGAACCCGGTGGGACGGACGATGTCCTCGAGCTCGGCACGATCGGCGCCGGCCATCGCGGTGGCGTCCGGCCACCGCTCGAAGATCGACGGCGTGACGGCATTGACCCGGCGATCAGTGGTCTGCGCCGACAGCACGGTGGCGACGAGCAGCTCGAACGGGGTCCGGAAGTCGAGCTCGCACCGGGCGTCGGGATACGCCTCGGCGAGCACCCGGTGCATGCGCCGCGCCCGACGCACCAGGGCCGTGCGGGACACGTCGCGCGACGCCGCGAGTGGTCGAACAGGGGCCCCGGAGCCCTGGGTCGTCTCCGGTCGCGCCACCCGGCCAGCGTAGTTGGCCCGTCAATCTCCCGTTACTGCGCCGGACTGTGCCAGACTTTGAAGGTACGTGTGACACAACAGACATCGAGAGAAGGCCCACGTGTCCGAGGAAGTGCTCCGCCAGGCCCCCCTCTTCGCCGGTCTCGGCGAAGAAGCGGCGGCGACGCTCGAGGCGTCGATGACGGCGGTGAGCCTGCGGCGCGGTGAGGTCCTCTTCAACGAGGGTGACGACGGCGACCAGCTCTACGTCGTCACCGACGGCAAGGTCAAGCTCGGGCGCACGTCGCCCGACGGTCGCGAGAACCTGCTCGCGATCCTGGGTCCCGGTCAGATGTTCGGCGAGCTGTCGTTCTTCGATCCCGGGCCCCGTTCCGCCACGGCCACGGCCGTCACCGACGTCGACATGCGCAGCCTCGGTCACGAGGCCCTGAGCCCCGTCCTCGAGTCGCACCCGGGTGTCGCCAACGCCCTGCTGCACCAGCTCGCCGGGCGACTGCGTCGCACCAACGAGGTCGTCGGCGACCTGGTCTTCTCCGACGTGCCCGGTCGCGTCGCCAAGGCGCTGCTCGACCTGGCCAGCCGCTTCGGTCGCGGTGCCGACGACGGCGTCCACGTCAACCACGACCTCACCCAGGAGGAGCTCGCGCAGCTCGTGGGTGCGTCGCGCGAGACGGTCAACAAGGCGCTGGCCGACTTCGCCTCACGCGGCTGGCTGCGGCTCGAGCCCCGCTCGGTCATCATCCTCGACCTCGAGCGCCTGCAGCGACGCGCACGCTGACCCGATCGACCTGAGATGGCCTCCGCCCCACCGGGCGGGGGCCATCGACGCGTGCGGGGCTGCTCGGGGACGTGACAAGCGACAAACGGCCACGGACCGAGCGCCGGCCTGACGCGTGCCCTGAACCGACCGTCCGACGACGCAGTCTGAGGGTTCGCGGTCACTCCGGCAGCGGCTGTCCATCAGGTTGCGTCGGGGCCCGACGCAGTCTGAGGAACGACGGTCGTCCCAGCAGCCGCCGATCCTCAGATTCGGTCCCCCACCCGGCTCCTCGCCGATGCCGCACGACTGCTCATCCGCCACAGCGGGCAGCGCCGATCCCCGGCAGCGGGAACTACTCCCCCCGCAGGTACTTCAGCTGGGCCTCGACGGAACGCTCGGCGGCGGGCCACAGCGAGCGGTCGACCTCGGCGTAGACGCGCTCCACGACGTGCAGAGCCGTGACGGCTCCGGCGGCCACGGCGGCACGCACCTGGTCGAGACGCTCCAGACGGTGCGCCCGGTAGAAGTCGACGACGCCGCGAGCGTCCGGCAGCACCGGCCCGTGCGCGGGGTAGAACTGCGAGGCTCGGCCGGAGGAGACGACCTCGCCGATGCGGTCGAGCGAGGACAGGTACGGGCCGAGGGCGCCGTCCGGGTGGGCGATGATCGTGGTGCCCCGCCCGAGGATCGTGTCACCGGTCAGCAGCGCGTCGTCGGCCTCGACCAGGAGACAGATCGAGTCGGCGGTGTGGCCCGGCGTGTGCACGACCTCGATCCGCAGGCCGTCGACCTCGAGGACCTCGCCGTCGGCCAGCGGCTCGGCGCTGCGGCACCAGGCCGCGTCGCGAGCCCGGGCCGGCGCGCCGGTGCGGGCGACCATCGTGTCGATCGCGTCGGTGTGATCGCCGTGCCAGTGCGTGTAGAGCACGACCGCGACCTCGCCTGCCACCTCGAGCACCGCGTCGAGGTGGATCGGATCGTCCGGGCCCGGGTCGACGACCACGCTCCGGGACGCCCCGGGAGCGCGCAGGACCCACGTGTTGGTGCCGTCGAGCGTCATGATCCCGGCGTTGTCGGCCCGCACCACGGTCGCGACGTCGCTCACGACGACGGCGACCTCGACCGGTTCGCCCGTGAGGTCCGACCCGGCACCACCGGCGGTCATGCCGGGTCCTCCACCGGGTTCTCGATGTACCAGGCGTCCTCGATCCTCACCAGGCGCGGCTCGATGGTCTCGATGACGCGGCTGGCTGCGGCCGCCACCACGTCGGCGGCCCGCAGGCCCACGAGGTCGCGGCACACCGCGATCGTGGGCGGCATCATCGCGACACCACCGCTCGCCGCGGCAGCGTCGAGCGCGGCCTGGGGCGTGAGCCACGCGGCCCGGTCGGCCTCGCCGGGGAGCGACCCGACGCGCTGACCTGCGGGCACGGCGGCGACGAAGAATCGCGTGTCGAACCGTCGCGGCTCGAAGGACGGGGTGATCCAGTGCGCCCACGCGCCCAGCAGGTCGCTGCGCAGGACCCAGCCGTGCTCGCCCAGCACGTCGGCCAGGCTGCGGCGGGCCGCGTCGAGATCGAGACGCACCTGCGTGATCTCGTCGCCGTCGAGATCGGTGGCGGTCGTGTACTCATCGGGTCCGGCGAGCAGGATGCCCGACTCCTCGAACGTCTCGCGCACCGCGGCGACGACCAGACCGCGAGCGATCTCGGGCGTGCAGCGAAGCCGCTCCGCCCACGCCTCGGGGGACGGGCCGGTCCACCCGATGGGCTCGTCGTCGCCGGCCTGCAGGGACCCGCCCGGGAACACCGACATGCCCGCGGCGAACGCCATCGTGGGCTGACGACGCAGCAGGTAGGTCTCGGTGCCGTGGTCGGTGTCGCGCAGGAGCGCGACGGTGGACGCGTCGCGCGGCACCGTGACGGGCACGTCCTCGTCGGGCTCCCACCCTGCCGGCAGCGGAGTCCTCACGGGCGCACCGCGACCTGGAGCTCGACCTCGACCGGGGAGCCGAGGGGCAGCTCGGCGACCCCGACCGCACTGCGCGCATGCTGCCCCGCGTCGCCGAACGCGGCGGCGAACAGATCGCTCGCACCGTTCGCGACGCCGGGATGACCGGTGAACCCGGCGGCGCTCGCCACGAACACCCCGACCTTCACGACCTGCACGACGTCGTCGAGGTCGACGACGCTCGCGACGGCAGCGACGGCGTTCAACGCCGCAAGCCGGGCCAGCTCGTACGCCTCGTCAGCACTGACATCCCCGCCGACCTTGCCGGTCGTGACGAGCGACCCGTCGACGAACGGCAGCTGGCCGGAGGTGAACACGAATCCTCCGTGCGCGACGGCCGGCACGTACGCGGCGACGGGCTTGGCCACCGGCGGGACGGTCAGCCCCAGTGCGGCGAGCCGATCGGCGGCGGCCGACACGTCAGGCCGCCGGCCGCTTGAAGTACGCGACGAGGTTCTCGGGGTTGAGACCCGGAACGATCTGCACGAGCTCCCAGCCGTCGCGGCCGAAGTTGTCGAGGATCGCCTTGGTGTTGTGCACGAGCACGGGGGCGGTGAGGTACTCCCACTGAGTCATGGCCCGACTGTAACCGGGGGCAGACCTCCGGCGGCCGGGCCCCGGTGGATCCGCGGGCCGGACGGTGAGCCAGCCACCTGTGCGGAGAGGATCCCGGTGGCCGGTGGCACAGCCACCTCTCGGCACCCCTGAAAGGTGGCTGACTCACCGCCCCACCACGGGAGGCCTCCGCTCAGTCGGCGTCGACCATCGCGCGCAGGAGGGCCTCAGCGAGCGCGAGCTCCCCCGCCGCGTCGAGGTCGTCGCCCGGGGAGAGGTTGACGGTGTAGAGGACGCCGTCGGACAGGGCTGCGCCCGCGGTCTGGCTGAAGCCGGACACCTCCCCGGTCACGATGCGGGCCTGCTCGCCCACGTCGGGCGTCGACTCGTCCTCGGCCGTGATGCCGGCGGTGAGGCCGTCGAAGTAGACCTGTGCGCCGCCGCCGAGCTCGGACTCGAGCTGCGCACCCAGGTTGAACGACGTGGCCCGCGGGTCCTCCTGGCCGTACTCGCAGATGTCGAACGGCCCTTCCTCGGCCGTGACGGCGAACCCGGCCACGTCGCTCGCGGCCTCGGCCGGCAGCAGCTCACAGATGTTGGGCGCCGCGTCGGGCGCGTCATCGCCGCCGTCTCCGGAGTCCGACGAGCTGCTGGTGTCGGAACCTCCCGTGTCACCGGAGTCGTCGTCGCCGCAGGCGGCGAGGAGGGCGAGCGGGACGAGCAGGGCGGAGGCGACACGGAGACGGCGCACGGGAGCTCCTGGGGTGAGGGCGACTGGTCCGGTCAACGTACGACGCCGGAGCCACCCGGGCGACGGGGGTTTTCCCTCGTCACGAGACCAGGCACACGCCAATTCGCCGAGCGGATCCGCCTGCGCTCGCTAGGCTGCCACCGTGTCGTCCACCGCGCTCCACGTCGTCACCGGCAAGGGCGGCACGGGCAAGACCACCGTCGCCGTGGCGCTCGCACTCGCCCTCGCCGGGCGCGGCCAGCGCGTGCTGGTGTGCGAGGTCGAGGGCCGCCAGGGCATCGCCCAGCTGCTCGACGTCGCGCCGCTGCCCTACGAGGAGCGCCGAGTGGCCTCCGGCCTGGGCGGAGGCGAGGTCTTCGCGCTCGCGATCGACGCCGAGTCCGCGCTGCTGGAGTACCTCGAGATGTTCTACCGGCTCGGTCGCGCCGGCAAGGCCCTCGACAAGTTCGGCGTCATCGACTTCGCCACGACGATCGCCCCGGGCGTGCGCGACGTCCTGCTCACCGGCAAGGTCTACGAGATCGCCCGCCGACGCGGCGAGAAGCGCGACACCGGCCCGCAGTACGACGCGATCGTGATCGACGCCCCGCCCACGGGCCGCATCCGTCAGTTCCTCAACGTCAGCACCGAGGTCGCCGGGCTCGCCAAGGTCGGCCCCATCCGGCGGCAGGCCGACTCGATCACCGCGATGATGCGGTCCGACGCGACCCGGGTGCACCTCGTGACCGTGCTGGAGGAGATGCCCGTGCAGGAGACCCTCGACGGCATCGCCGACCTCACCGCGGCCGAGCTGCCCGTGGGGCACGTGGTCGTCAACCTGGTGCGGCACGCCTTGCTCTCCGAGGACACGGCGGCCGACCTCGCCGACGGCGCGCTCGGCACCCAGGACGTCGCGAAGGCTCTCACGGCGGCAGGGCTCGACGGGTCCGCGGCGACCGCGTTGCTCGACGAGGGGCGCGGCCACCTCGAGCGGCAGGCGCTGCAGCAGAGCCAGCGCGCACTGCTCGAGGCCTCCCCGGCCACGACGACCGAGCTCCCGCTGCTCGACGACGTCGGCATCGGCGGCCTCATGGAGCTCGCCGAGCTCCTGCGCGACGGAGGGGTGGCATGAGCGAGCGCGAGCGAGTGAACCGACAGGGCCGCCTCATGCCGGCGGCGCCTATCCTGACGCTCTTCCAGGCGGTGCCGGTATGAGCCCCCGGACCTCGCGCACGGCGCCGGACTCACGGCGGCCTCGGTCCCAGCCGCGCGTCGTGGCCTCCCGTGACGCGGCCGGCCACCTCGACGTCGACGCGCTGATCGCCGATCGGTCGATCCACATCGTGGTGTGCTGCGGCTCGGGCGGCGTCGGCAAGACCACGACGTCCGCCGCCCTCGCCATGCGGGCCGCGGATGCCGGTCGCACCGTCTGCGTGCTGACGATCGACCCGGCCCGACGCCTCGCGCAGTCGATGGGCCTGACCGAGCTCGACAACACCCCACGTGCCGTCGAGGGTGCGGGAGCTGACGGCGGCTCGCTCGACGCCATGATGCTCGACATGAAGCGGACCTTCGACGAGGTCGTCGAGGCGCACGCGAGCCCTGAGAAGGCCGCCCAGATCCTCGCGAACCCCTTCTACCAAGCGCTCTCCAGCTCGTTCGCCGGGACGCAGGAGTACATGGCGATGGAGAAGCTGGGGCAGCTCAACGCCCAGGGCGACTGGGACCTCATCATCGTCGACACCCCGCCGTCACGGTCGGCCCTCGACTTCCTCGACGCACCCGAACGCCTGTCGTCACTGCTCGACGGGCGATTCATCAAGCTCCTCCTGGCGCCCGCCAAGGGTCCGGCGCGGCTGCTGAGCGCGGGGTTCGGCCTCGTGACGGGCGCGATCAACAAGGTGCTCGGTGCCCAGGTGCTGAGTGACGTGCAGACCTTCGTGGCCGCGTTCGACACGTTGTTCGGCGGCTTCCGGCAACGGGCGGAGTCGACGTACGCACTGCTGCAGGCGCCGGGCACCGCGTTCCTCGTGGTCGCCGCACCGGAGCCCGCGGCGATGCGGGAGGCCTCGTACTTCGTCGAGCGTCTTGCCGGCGACGCGATGCCGCTCGCCGGACTGGTGGTCAACCGCGTCCACGACGACGTCTCGACCGCGATCGGTCTCGACGACGCCCGCGCGGTGGCACGCCGGCTCCGCGACACCGGTGGCGTCGATGCCCAGGTCGCCGAGCTGCTCGACGTCCACGCCGAACGGCTCGCCACGGCAGCGCGCGAGCAGCGCGAGCGTGACGGCTTCTCACGGTCGCACCCGGGCGTGCCGCAGGTGCCGGTCACCGCACTGTCGACCGACGTGCACGACCTCGAGGGCCTGCGCCGGATCGGCGACCTGCTCGGCCGGTGACCCGGCCGCGTGGATCAGCCCGCGGGCTGGAGCACGCGACGCCACTGCGTCACGTTCGGGCGACGGCGCAGCAGCGCCCGACGCTCACGTTCGGTCATGCCACCCCACACGCCCCACTCGATGCGGTTGTCGAGGGCCTCGGCGAGGCACTCGGCGGTGACGGGGCAACCGCCACACATCGTCTTGGCGCGATTCTGCTCAGCGCCCTTGACGAAGAGCTCGTCAGTGCGCCCGCGGCAGGCCGCCTGGCCGGCCCAGCTGTTCTCAAACATCATGTCGAACCTCCCGAGATGGTCCCGACCCGACGGAACCAAGGTGTCTGAGACGACCGTATGAAAAACCTGAGGACCTCCGGCAGGGCCGGACGAGGTGTTTCCTGTAGTTCTTTCGAACCAGATCTGGCCAAAACACCCCCGCCAGGGCCGGAGATGCGCCATCGGACACGCTCACGAGCGCTCCGTCGACCCCGGCCCGTGCGGTGAGGTCCCGTATCCTCAGCACATGGACCTCGGCACTGCCGCGACCCGTCTGCGCCGCCGCGTGCGTGACGAGCCGCGCCCACCCTCGCCCCGCGCGGCCGTGCTCGCCGTGCTCCGGCTCGCGGCGATCGGGGGCCTGCTGGTGGCCGCCATCGTGGCACCGGCCGCCGCACTCGGCACGTACACGCTGACGCGTGCCGCCGACGACATCATGGAGCTCCCGCTCACGCTCCCGGAGTCCACCAACCCACAGACCAGCCGGCTGCTGGCCTCCGACGGCCAGCTGATCGCCTACTTCTTCGACGAGAACCGCCAGGACGTCCCGCTCGACCAGATCGCACCCGTCATGCGCGAGGCGATCCTCGCGATCGAGGACAAGCGCTTCTACGAGCACGGCGCGCTCGACTTCGAGGGCACGTTGCGGGCGTTCGTCAGCAACTCCGCCACGGGCACGACGCAGGGCGGCTCCACGATCACGCAGCAGCTCGTCAAGATGATCCTCCTGCAGCAGGCCCGCACCGACGAGCAGAAGAAGGCCGCGACCGAGCAGACGGTGTCCCGCAAGGTCCGCGAGCTGAGGCTCGCGATCGACATGGAGAAGCAGTACAGCAAGGACGAAATCCTCGAGCAGTACCTCAACATCGCCTACTTCGGCGACGGCGCCTACGGCATCTTCGCCGCGGCCACGCACTTCTTCTCGGTCACCCCGGACCAGCTCACCGCCCAGCAGGCCGCCGTGCTCGCCGGACTGGTCAAGAACCCGGTCGACTACGACCCGAACATCTACCCGGAGAAGGCGCTGCAGCGGCGCAACACCGTCCTGGCCGTCATGGGCGACCAGGGCAAGCTCTCCGCGTCCGAGGCCGAGGAGCTGCAGGCCACTGACTTGGGCCTCAACGTCACCGAGTTCCCCAACGGTTGCGTCTCGTCGGTCGCGGCGTTCTCGTGCTCGTACGTGCAGAACTACCTGCTCGAGGAACCGGCACTCGGCGACACACCCGAGGAGCGACGGGAGCGCCTCGAACGAGGTGGGCTCACCATCAAGTCCAACATCGACCTGAACATGCAGGTCGCCGCCAATGCGGCCGTCGCCAACCACGTCGAGCCCACCGACAACGCAATCGGCGCGATCGCCATGGTCGAGCCCGGGACCGGCAAGGTCCGCGGCGTGGCCCAGTCGCGCCCCATGGGTCGCGACAAGGCCGCCGGCCAGTCGTACATCAACTTCGCGGTACCGAAGGAGTACGGCAACTCCAACGGCTTCCAGGGCGGGTCGACGTTCAAGATGTTCACGCTGGCGGCGGCGCTGGACCAGGGCCTTCCCGTGAGCACGGGGTTCAACTCGCCCGCCTCGATGACCGTGCCTCGAGGCTCGTACTTCGACTGCCAGGGCCGCGGGACGAACGAGTTCAAGCTCAAGAACTCGACCACGTCGGGATACACCAACATGTACACCGGCATGCGCCTGTCGGTGAACACCTACTTCGCGCAGCTCGAGGCGAAGGCCGGCCTGTGTGAGACCGTCACGATGGCCCGTGAGATGGGCATCGAGGTCCCCGAGGACCAGGAGGTGCCGTCCTTCACGCTGGGCGTCACCGACACCAGCGTGCTCGACATGGCGGCCGCCTACGCGACCGCCGCGTCGGGTGGCTCGTACTGCGAGCCGCAGCCCGTCTCGGAGATCGTCGGTCTCGACGGCGAGGTCGTCAAGGCCTACGAGCCGGTGTGCACGCAGATCCTCACCGAGGAGGTCGCGGCGCAGATCAACGACATCACCAGGGGCCTGCAGGAGCCGGGCGGCTTCGGCTACTCGAAGGGCACGGGTCTGCGCATCCCGTCGGCGGCCAAGACCGGCACCACACAGGACGCCAAGGCCGTCTGGTACGTCGGCTACACCCCCGAGCTGGCGACGGCGGCCATGATCGCCGGCGCCGACGCCGACGGCATCCCGATCCCGCTCCGGGGTGGGAACGCGGCCGGCAGCTCGGTCGCCGGTCCGATGTGGGCCGACGCGATGCAGGTCATCCAGGACTACCTGAGCCCGGTCGAGTTCACCCCGCCTCCGCAGCGACGTCCGTCGACGAACCCCAGCAAGCCGAAGCCGTCGACGCCCGCGCCGCCCCCCGCCGACGCGGCCGCCCCGCCGGCTCCGTGACCGGCCGAGGTCAGGCGCCGAGCTGGCGCTTGACCTCGCCGGCGACGGCACCACCGTCGGCGCGGCCCTTGACCTGGGGCTGCACGACACCCATGACCCGACCCATGGCCTTCATGCCCTCGCCGGCGGCGCCGGTCTGCTCGACCGCCGCCGTGACGATCGCCGCGATCTCCTCCTGGCTGAGTGCCTCGGGCAGGTAGACCGCCAGGATCGCCGCCTCGTCGCGCTCCTTCTGCGCCAGCTCGGGGCGCCCGCCCTCGTCGAAGGCTGTCGCGGACTCGCGACGCTTCTTGGCCTCCTTGGTGAGGATCTCCAGGACCTCGTCGTCGGTCAGCTCGCGGGCCTCGGTGCCGGCGACCTCGGCGGTGCTGATCGCCCCCAGGGCGAGGCGGATGGTCGAGACGGTGAGCGCCTCACGCGCCTTGAGGGCGGTCGTGAGGTCGGCACGCAGACGTTCCTTGAGAGCGGACATGCCGTCATTGTCGCGCACCTGCGGTGAGCCCGGTCGCTCCGCGCCGCGTGTGCGAGGCTGGACGCATGCGAGCCCGTGACGCACTGCTGGCGTCGACCGCCCTGGGGCTCGGCGCGGTGGCCTGGGGCGCCGTCGTCGAGGTCCGCGCCTTCGCGCTGCGCCAGTTCACCGTCCCGGTGCTCCCGCCCGGCTCGCGGCCCCTGCGCGTGCTGCACCTCTCCGACGCCCACATGCTGCCGTCCCACGGTCGCAAGCAGGCCTGGTTGAGGAGCCTCGCGGCGCTCGAGCCGGACCTCGTCGTCAACACCGGCGACAACCTGTCCCACGCCGACGCGCTTCCGGCGGTGCTCCACGCCTACGAGCCGCTGCTCGACGTGCCCGGCGTCTTCGTGTTCGGCTCGAACGACTACTTCTCCCCCGTCCCCAAGAATCCGCTGCGATACCTGCGAGGCGGATCCGGCGTCGCCGCCGGTGGTGACTGGGGCCGGGAGCGCGACCTGCCGTTCGAGCAGATGCGCGAAGCCTTCACGGCCCGCGGCTGGGTCGACCTGACCAATCGGCACGACGAGCTCACGGTCGACGACCGGCGGGTGTCGTTCGTCGGCGTCGACGACCCCCACCTGGAGTACGACGAGCTCGACGACGTGCCGGCCGACCGATCGGCCGACCTCGCCATCGGGGTCGCCCACGCGCCGTACCTGCGCGTGCTCGACCGGTGGAACGAGCTCGGCTATCCACTGATCCTCGCCGGGCACACCCACGGCGGGCAGCTGTGCGTGCCGTTCTACGGCGCCCTGTCGACCAACTGCGATCTCGACACCAAGCGGGCGAAGGGCCTGCACACCCACCGGACCCCCGGTCGTGATCCCTCGTGGCTGCACGTCTCGGCGGGCCTGGGGACGAACCGGACGGTGCCCGTGCGGTTCGCGTGCCGACCCGAGGCGACACTGCTCACCTTGACTGGGTAGACTCACCCGGGTCGCTCACGGGCGGCGGCCGGGGTGTGGCGCAGCTTGGTAGCGCGCGTCGTTCGGGACGACGAGGCCGCAG
>CAYRZN010000052.1:5670-15443 GCA_964428825.1 uncultured Aeromicrobium sp. | reverse complement strand
TCATCTTCCGCACCCGCGAGTTCGAGCAGATGGAGATGGAGTTCTTCGTCAAGCCGGGCGAGGACGAGGAGTGGCACGAGTACTGGCTGGCCGAGCGCATGGGCTGGTACACGGGCCTCGGCGTGACGCCGGACAACCTGCGGTTCTACGAGCACGCGGCCGAGAAGCTCTCGCACTACTCCAAGCGCACCGTCGACATCGAGTACCGCTTCGGGTTCCAGGGGTCGGAGTGGGGCGAGCTCGAGGGTGTCGCCAACCGCACCGACTTCGACCTGACGACCCACAGCCAGCACTCCGGCAGCGAGCTGTCGTACCACGACCAGGTCACGGGAGAGCGGTGGACGCCGTACGTCATCGAGCCCGCAGCCGGCGTGAACCGCTCGATGATGGCGTTCCTCGTCGATGCCTATGCCGAGGACGAGGCGCCCAACACCAAGGGCGGCGTCGACGTGCGCACCGTGCTGCGCCTCGACCACCGGCTGGCCCCCGTCAAGGCCGCGGTGCTTCCGCTGTCGCGCAACGAGGCGCTGTCGCCGGCGGCGCGTGACCTCGCCACAGAGCTGCGCGGCTACTGGAATGTCGACTTCGACGACGCGCAGGCGATCGGCCGGCGGTACCGCCGGCAGGACGAGATCGGCACCCCGTTCTGCATCACGGTCGACTTCGAGACGCTCGAGGACCAGGCCGTCACGATTCGCGAGCGCGACACGATGCAGCAGGAGCGCGTCGCTCTCGCCCAGGTTCGCGACTGGCTCGCGGCGCGCCTCCCCGGCTGCTGACCCCGCACGGGGTGACAATCTCGGCGTGATCTCGTCGCGTCGCCGTCTTCGTCTCGTCCTGTGCGCCCTCGCCCTGCTCGTCCCCGTGGCCGCGTGCGGTGGCGGCGACGACGACCCGAAGCCGGTCGCGTCGGTGCCCGCCGGTTTCGAGGTGCCCGACGGCGTCACGATCACCAAGCCCGGCACCCAGCGCAAGGCGGGTGAGACCGCGTCGGTCGTCTACCAGGTCGACGACCAGGCGGCGAGCGCCATCACGGTCACGATCGCCAACGTCCGCAAGGGCGTCATCGAGGACTTCCGGTTCTTCTCGCTGACCCCCGACCAGCTGACCTCCTCGCCGTTCTACGTCGACCTGACGGTCGTCAACGAGGGGCCAGCCGGACTCGGCGGCGTGGCGCTGCCCGTCTTCGCGCGAGACGACGCCGACACGCTGCTCCCGCCGACCCCGATCGTCGGCAGCTTCGGACCGTGCCCGAGCGGACAGCTGCCGGAGAGCTTCCTGCCCGGGGAGTCGGCGAACCTGTGCCTGGTCTACCTGGTCCCCGCTGGTCAGGCCCTGGTCTCGGTCGACCTGCAGCCCGACGGCGACGACTCGGCGATCACCTGGACGCCGTGACGGGCAGCCCGACCCGCCACCTGGTGGCGGTTTGAGACAATCGGACGATGAGCACCTCGACCATGGCGGCACCGCTGCTCCTCGGTGACCTCGAGGTCGCGGTCCCGGTCGTGCTTGCGCCCATGGCGGGGGTCACCAACGCCGCGTTCCGCCAGCTCTGCGCCGAGCAGGGTGCCGGGCTGTACGTGTGCGAGATGATCACCTCCCGCGGCATCGTCGAGGGCGACCGGACGAGCCTGTCGATGCTGACCTTCTCGGGGGCTGAGTCGGTTCGTTCCGTGCAGCTGTACGGCATCGATCCCGACATCATCGGCCGCGCCGTCTCGATCCTGTGCGACCAGCACGGCGTGCAGCACGTCGACCTCAACTTCGGCTGCCCCGTGCCGAAGGTCACCCGGAAGGGTGGCGGCGCCGCGCTTCCCTGGAAGGCCGGGCTGCTCGGCCGGATCCTGACCTCCGCGGTCGAGGCCGCGCAGCCCTACGGCGTGCCGGTCACGATGAAGACCCGCAAGGGCATCGACGACGACCACCTCACGTACCTGGACGCGGGCCGCATCGCGGCCGACACCGGGTGCGCCGCGATCGCGCTCCACGGGCGCACCGCGATCCAGCACTACTCGGGGCACGCCGACTGGGACGCGATCGCCGAGCTGAAGGCCGCGACGTCGATCCCCGTGCTCGGCAACGGCGACGTGTGGGAGGCCGCCGACGCGGTGCGCATGATGGCCGAGACCGGGTGCGACGGCGTTGTGGTCGGACGGGGCTGTCTGGGCCGTCCGTGGCTCTTCCGCGACCTCGCCGCAGCCCTGACGGGCCGTGAGGTGCTCACCACGCCGAACCTGGGCGAGGTCGCCGCCGTCATGCGCCGGCACGCGGAGCTGCTGGGGCAGTGGATGGGCGAGGAGCGCGGCTGCATCGAGTTCCGCAAGCACGTCGCGTGGTACCTCAAGGGGTTCGCTGCCGGCTCGGTCGTGCGCAGCAGCTTGGGCAAGGTCTCGTCCTACGCAGCGCTCGACGCCCTCCTCGCCGACCTCGACCCGCACGAGCCGTTCCCGGTCGCCGAGCTCGGTCGTCCTCGCGGGCGCCAGGGCACGCCCAAGCGGGTCGTGGTCCCGGAGGGCTGGCTGGACTCGCGCGAGGTCGACGGCGAGCTCGACCCGGGGGCCGAGGACGCGACCTCCGGAGGCTGACCGTCGCCCGTCCACGATCGCCCCCCTGCGGGGTTACGGTCGAGGTGACCTGGGAGGAGTCACCATGCTGCATCGCGCCCTGACGGTCGTGCTGGCCGTCTGCTTCGTCGTCGTCACCGGTTCCCCGCCCGCCTCGGCGGCACGGTTCGCCGACGTCCCCGACTCGCACACGTTCGCGGACGAGATCAGCTGGTTGGCGGACTCGGGCACCACGACGGGCTATCCGGACGGCACGTTCCGTCCGGGCGCGTCCGTGCTGCGTGAGCAGATGGCGGTGTTCCTGTGGCGCCGTGCCGGCGAGCCGGCGGTCAGCGACCTGCCGGCCACGAGTCCGTTCGTCGACGTCCCGACGTCGCACGCGTTCTACCGCGCCATCGTCTGGCTCGCGGACGCCGGCATCTCGACGGGCTACGACGACGGGACCTTCCGCCCGGGACAACCCGTGCTGCGCGAGCAGATGGCCGCGTTCCTGCACCGGTTCCGCAGCCTCCTGGCGACACCGGCGGGCGGCTCCGGCTCGTTCGGCGACGTCCCGTCGTCGAGCACGTTCCGGACCCAGATCCAGTGGCTCAGTGCGTCGAAGATCTCGACCGGATACCCCGACGGCACGTTCCGCCCCGCCCAGCCCGTGCTGCGTGAGCAGATGGCCGCGTTCCTGTTCCGGTACGACGACGCGTTCGGCGGCGGCGACGGGGCCCCGTCCGGGTCGTTCACGTCGGCCCCGACCCCCTCGATCAGCGGCAAGCCCTACGTGGGCACCCGTCTGCGCGGCGTGCCCGGCGTGTGGACGCCGCAGCCTGCGTCGGTCACGTACCAGTGGCTCCGCAACGGGACCCCGATCGCGGGGGCCACGTCCCTGGGCTACACCGTGCGGCAAGGGGACCTCGGCGCGACGTTGTCGTTCCGGGCGACCGCGAACCGGCCCGGGTCCTCGGCGTCGGTCCGCACGAGCCCGGCCACGGCCGCCGTGACGGCCTCCCCGCTGGACGTGGCCGTGCAACGGATCCTGGCCGACACGAACCGCTTCCGTGCCGCCAACGGTCGGGGGCCGCTGCAGCTCAGCGCCCCCCTCTCGCAGGTCGCCCAGGCCTGGGCGCAGCACATGGCGACGACCTGCACGTTCGTGCACAACTCGAGCGTCGGTCAGCAGATCCCCGCGGGCTGGCGCGCCTGGGGCGAGAACATCGCTCGAGGACAGCAGTACACCGACGTGGTCCAGGCCTGGATCGACTCGCCCGGGCACCGGGCGAACCTGCTCGGCGACTTCACCCACCTGGGGCTCGGATACGTCGAGAGCTCGCCGTGCGGCAGACCCCGCAACTTCGTGCAGGTGTTCGCGCGGTACTGACCCGGCCGGATCGGAACGCTGCGGCTCAGACGACCGGGCGCAGCAGTCCACTGTCGACGTCGTAGACGAAACCGGCGACCTCGATCTCGTCGGGGACGAGCGGGTGGCTCTCGATCTTGTGCACGTCGGCGCGGATCGTGGCCTCCTGGTCGGTGATCGCACCGAGGGTCATCCAGCTCGCGTCGGTGCCGGTGGCGGTGCTGACCCGGGCCTGCAGCTCCGCCTCGGGGGCCGAGGCCATCGCACAACGCGTGTGCTGCACGACGAGGACGCGGCGGACCTGCAGGAGGGTCACGCCGAGCACCACGGCGACGAGCACCTGGTCGGTCACGCGGCCCCCGGGGTTGCGCAGGATCTTGGCATCGCCCGGCTCGAGCCCGATCATGCGGAGCGGGTCGATGCGCGAGTCCATGCAGGTCACCATCGCAACGCCCGCCCGGGCGATGCCGTCGAAGCCACCGTGGTGGAAGTCGTCGGCATAGGTGCGATTGGCGGCGATGAGGTCGTCGAAAGGCATGCCGACAGATTATCGGTGTCGGACCGGGCGCAGCACGACGAGGGCGAGAACTGCCGCGGCGAGCGCGAGCACCGCCGCGGCGGCGAAGACCGTGTGGAGCTGGGCGATGCCGGCGTC
The DNA here is from genome assembly GCA_964428825.1 of uncultured Aeromicrobium sp. Taxonomy (GTDB): domain Bacteria; phylum Actinomycetota; class Actinomycetes; order Propionibacteriales; family Nocardioidaceae; genus Aeromicrobium. The sequence continues at coordinate 10,876 of CAYRZN010000052.1, read as the reverse complement.
GAGGACGAGGTCGTCGTAGGCCTGGCAACGCGTCGTGGCACCGCAGACGTCGGCGGGCGAGTCGATGCCGCCCGCCTCGGCGTAGAACGACCTCAGGCCGAGGGTCGTCAGCGCGGAGATGCCGATCAGCATGCCGACCATCCGGGCCACGACGAGCAGGGCGCTCGCGATGCCGTGGACGCTGTCGCGAGTGTGGTCCAGCAGTGCCGCGTTGACCGGGGCGATGGCCAGGCCGAAGCCGAGACCACCGACGACCAGCGAGAGCGTCTCGACGGGGGACTCCAGGGAGGTCGCGTCCCAGGTCGACATGTGCCAGAACGCACCGGCCGACAGCAGCATCGCGACGGCCGTCAGAGGCGCCGGGGAGAAGCGGCGCAGCAGGAACCCGCCGACCACCGCGCCGACCGGGAGGGCCACGAGGAACCGCACCAGCACGAGCGCGGCGTCGAGCTGGGAGTCGCGATGCACGGTCAGCCGGGCGAACAGCGGGATGTCGACCAGGGCGGCGATGAGCGAGCCGCCGATCAGGAACGACACGGCCACGGCGCCCCAGGCCTGCCGTGCCGTGAGGGCCCCTCGAGGGACGAGCGGTTCGCGGGCGGTGCGCTGGCGGACCACGAACGCGACCACGGCGACGGCGCCGACGGCCAGGAGCACGGGCGCGTCCTCGGAGATCGCGTGCTGCTCCGGGTCGGCGGACGCGAAGGAGACGATGACGGTGCCGAGGGCGACGGCCATGAGCGCCGCTCCCAGGAGGTCGACCTCGCGCGCGACCGAGGGCCAGGCGCGTACTGCGAGGAGCGGGCGCCGCGCCGTGACCTCCCGCAGCACGAACAGGGCCACGATCGCGTAGAGCGACAGGGCCAGCGGTGTGAACCAGCGGGAGTCGCCCACGACCGGGATGAACGCGAGCCCGGAGGTGATGCCGCGGGTCAGCGACTCCGGTTCGAGCATCACGACGACCAGCACGACCAGCGCCGCCAGGGCCAGGACGACGCCGAGCCAGTCACGGTGGCCCGAGGCCACCGGTGGTGACTCGTCGGCCGCGCTGTCCATGGGGGCGTCACCCGTGCGCAGGCCCAGGATCGCGGCCCCGATGAGGGCGCCCACGGCGGCGTTCAGCCAGAAGATGTCGCGCCAGTCGCCGACCGCCAGCACGACGGCTCCGTACAGCGGCCCCAGGACGCTGCCCAGCTCCTGCACGGCGCCGACGACGCCGAGCGGCAGGCCGCGGCGTTCGGGCGGCCAGGCGTCGGCGACCAGGGCGAGGGTCGGTGGGATCAGCCCGCCGCCTCCCAGGCCCTGCACGAAACGGCCGGCGACCATCGACTCCAGGTCGTAGGCCGCGGCCGTGACGACCGACCCGATCGCGAACACGACGAGGCAGCCGGTCAGCACGGGAAGGCGCCCGCGGACGTCGGCGATGCGCCCGATCAGGGGCAGCACCGCCACGTAGCCCAGGAGAAAGCCCGAGACCACGGGCGCGGCGCGCTGCAGCTCGTCGATGTCCAGGCCGACGGCCGACATCATGTCCGGCAGTGCCAGGACGACGACGTACGTGTCGGCTGCGGCGAAACCGATCGCGACGGCCGCGAGGGTCAACAGGCCGCGGGTGGCGACCCGGACCGCCCCATCGCTCATGCCTGGCCTCTCACGCCCCGCCGGTGCGGGTCGGCGCCTCGATCACGGGCGACTCGTCGGACGCCGCGACGGTCACGACGTACGTGACCTCGTCGGTGTCGGGGTAGAACACGCCCGTGAGGGTCAGGTCGTGGACCGCGTCGTCGTCGGTGAGGCGGACCACGACGTCGACGTCGGTGTCGGGATCGGCCGAGGGGATCAACGCTGCCACGAGCTCGCCGGGCACGGTGCCCGAGATCGCGGTCAGGACCGTCTCGCCGTCGCGCTCCTGACTCGTCGTCTCGACCTCGACGTCGCTGAGCAACGACACGACGCCCTCGCCCGGCAGGCCGATCAACGTGGCGGGGTCCGGTGCGCCGTACTCGGCGGGGTCGATCGTGAAGAAGTCGGGCGAGAAGCCCAGCTTCGCCCACAGCTGCCCGTCGACGGCGACGACCTCGGCCGAGAGGCTCGTGCCGCCGGCAGCGATCGTGACGTCGCCCTCGAAGGCGGGCGTGCGGTTGCCGAAGCCCTTGGCGGACTCCAGGCCCTGGACCCCGCTCGGGAGGGTGCCGTCGACCGCGATGGAGAAGTCGAGACGCTCGGCCTCGCCGAGGGCCGTGGCCGCCGTGTCGAGACGGCTCGCCGCCGTGTCGGGATCGACCGCGTCCTCCGAGCCGGAGCATCCGGCCAGCAGGACGGCAGGGAGCAGGACGCCGAGGACGACGAGTCGGGGTGAGCGCACGTGGTCAGTCTGACACGGGGGACAGGGCACCCGCAGGTCCGGCAACGGCCAGGACGGGCTGGTCCAGGGGGGTGCCGGACCCGTCGCGCCGCGGGTCGACGTCGGGCAACGGCACGGGCGACCCGCTCGCCGCGCAGGCCACGGGATCGCCGTCGCCGACCCACGCCACGACGAGGGCGTCCTCACCCCTCAGCAGCCGCTGGCAGCGCACGCCGCCGGTCGCCCGGCCCTTGGCCGGGTAGGCCGACATCGGGGTGACCTTGGCCGATCCGGTCTCGGTGCCGGGCAGGGCGTCGCTGCTGCCGGCGACCGTGACGACGTGGGCGGTCTCCGTGTCGCGCACGGCGCCGAAGGCGATGACGTGCTGTCCCGCCGCGAGCTTGACCCCGGCGACACCGCCACCGCTGCGCCCCTGGGGTCGCACGAGGTCGGCCGAGAAGTGGAGCAGCTGGGCGTCGGAGGTGACGAAGGCGAGCTGCTCGCGACCCGTGACGAGGTCGACGGCGCCGACGACCTCGTCCCCGTCGGCGAGGCTGACGACCTCCCACTCGTCACGTCCCTTGAGGTGGTCGGGCCGGACGCGCTTGACGGTGCCCAGGCGCGTGCCGAGCGCGAGTCCGGGCTGGTCGTCGCCGAAGGTCATCAACGTCACGGTGCGGGCATTCGTGGCGACGAGCTCGCCGACCGGGACCCCGCCCTGGACGGACGGCGCGCCGGCGGTGGGCGGGAGCGCCGGGAGGTCGAGGACCGAGACGCGACGGACCACGCCGTCGCTCGTGACGACGCCGATCTGGCCGCGGGCCGTCGTGCGCACCGCCGCGACCACGACGTCGTGGGCCGCCCGCGACTCCGCGGGTCCGGGACGGGTGGCGTCCGCGGTGCGGGCGAGGAGCCCGGTGGCCGAGAGCAGCGCCCAGCAGGGGTCGTCGGCGACCTCGACGGGCGTGGCTGCCGTGACGGTCTGACCGGCCGAGGCCAGCAGGATCGTGCGTCGCGGCGTGCCGAACTGCTTGGCCATGGCGGCGAGCTCGTCACCCACGACGGAGCGGAGCAGCGTCTCGTCGGCGAGGATCGCGTCGAGCTCCTCGATCGTGCGCCGCAGCTCGGCGATCTCGTTCTCGACCGCGATGCGGTCGTACCTCGTGAGCCGGCCGAGCGTCAGGTTGAGGATGTACTCGGCCTGCTCCGTCGAGAGGTCGAAGACGCTCATCAGACGGTCCCGGGCCTCACCGCGGTTCTCGCTGCTGCGGATCAGCTGGATGACCTCGTCGATGTCGACCAGGGCGAGCAGCAGGCCCTCCAGCAGGTGGAGGCGAGCCGCGGCCTTGGCGCGCCGGAAGGCGGTGCGGCGCCGGACGACGTCGTAGCGGTGCTGGAGGTAGACCTCGAGCATCTCCTTCAGCCCGAGCGTGCGGGGCTGGCCGTCGACCAGCGCCACCGCGTTGATGCCGAACGAGGTCTCGAGCGGCGTCATCTTGTACAGCTGCTCGAGGATCGCCTCGGGGACGAAGCCGTTCTTGACCTCGATGACGATCTCGAGGCCCGAGTGCCGGTCCGAGAGGTTCTTCAGGTCGGCGATGCCCTGCAGCTTCTTGGTCTGCACGAGCTTCTTGACGGCCTCGATGACCTTCTCGGGCCCCACGTTGTACGGCAGCTCGGTGATGACGACGGCCTTGCGGCGGCCGACCTGGTCGATGCGCGCGGTGGCGCGCATCCGGAACGAGCCGTTGCCGGTGGCGTAGGCGTCGCGCACGCCGTCGAGGCCGATGATCTTGCCGCCCGTGGGCAGGTCGGGCCCGGGCACGAAGCGCATCAGGTCGTCGAGCGAGGCGCCGGGGTGCTTGATGAGGTGCCGACAGGCCTGCACGACCTCCACGAGGTTGTGCGGCGCGATGTTGGTGGCCATGCCCACCGCGATGCCCGAGGCCCCGTTGACCAGGAGGTTGGGCAGCGCGGCCGGGAGCACGACGGGCTCGGTCTCGCGGCCGTCGTAGTTGGGCCGGAAGTCGACCGTGTCCTCCTCGATGGAGGCGGTCATGGCCTCGGCGGCCGGGTCCATGCGGCACTCGGTGTAGCGCATCGCGGCCGGCGGGTCGTCGGGCGAGCCGAAGTTGCCGTGGCCGTCGATCAGGGGGACCCGCAGCGACCAGTGCTGGACGAGGCGCACGAGGGCGTCGTAGATCGCGCTGTCGCCGTGCGGGTGCAGGCGACCCATGACCTCACCGACGGGACGCGCCGACTTCACGTGTCCGCGGTCGCTGCGCAGACCCATCTCGTCCATCGTGTAGAGGATGCGGCGCTGCACGGGCTTGAGTCCGTCACGCGCGTCGGGCAGCGCCCGCGAGTAGATGACCGAGTAGGAGTACTCCAGGAAGCTCGACCGCATCTCCTCGCGGATGTCGGTGTCGACGATGTGCTCCTCGAAGTCGTCCTCGACCCCGGTGCCCGTGCTCGTCCTGCGTGCCATGCCGTCCTTCCCACTGCCGTCCCGCGGCTCGGGACCGCCCACCATTGTGGCGGTCGGCGTCGACCGGGCCGCACGTGCCACGCCGGGCGGCTCCGGCGCGAGTCCACGGGAGCGGTGCAGGCGGTAGATTGACCGCGTGACCGAAGCGCCCGAAGTGGAGGACCTCCACCCGGTCCCCGAGTGGGAGGCCGACGTCCTGCTGCGCGACGGGCGCGTGGCGCAGCTGCGGCCCATCGTCCCGGCCGACTCCGACGAGTTCATCGCCTTCTACGGCCGGGTGTCGGAGGAGTCCAAGTACTTCCGCTTCTTCGCCCCGTACCCGACGCTCTCGGCGCGTGACGTCCACCGGTTCACGGTCGTCGACCACGACCGCC
>CAYRZN010000052.1:4823-5660 GCA_964428825.1 uncultured Aeromicrobium sp. | reverse complement strand
CAGCAGCATCTTGACCGCCGGGTCGCGTTCGTCATGACCCTGCACGGCCAGATCATCGCGGTGGGTCGCTACGACGCCACGAGCGACGACGAGGCCGAGGTCGCGTTCCTCGTCGAGGACGCCCACCAGGGTCGTGGCATCGGCCAGCTCCTGCTCGAGCACCTCGCCCAGGCCGGTCGTGAGCGCGGGCTCGAGCGGTTCCACGCCGAGGTCCTGCCGAGCAACTCGCGCATGCTCCAGGTCTTCCGGGAGATGGGCTACTCGCTCACCGCCGAGCTCGCCGACGGTGTGCAGCAGCTGACCTTCCCGCTCGACGCCACCGACACGGCGGTCGGCGTCATGCGGGCCCGCGAGCAGCGTGCGGAGGCGGCCTCGATCGCCCGGATCTTCGACGCCCGCAGCATCGCCGTCATCGGCGCCAGCCGCCGCCAGGACTCGATCGGCCAGGCCATGGTGCGCAACCTCGTCCTGGGTGACTACTCGGGTGCGGTCTACGCGGTCAACAGCAGCGCCGAGGCCGTCTCCGGCCTGCCGGCCTACGCCTCGGTCCAGGACATCCCCGACGAGGTCGAGATCGCGATCGTGGCCGTCCCGGCCGAGTCCGTGACCGACGTCGTGCTCGACTGCGCCGCCAAGGGTGTGCACGGCCTCGTCGTGATCTCGGCCGGCTTCGCGGAGGAGGGCGTCGAGGGACGCAAGCGCCAGCGCGCGCTGCTCGGCCTGTGCCGCTCGTACGGGCTGCGCCTGATCGGACCGAACTGCCTGGGCGTCATCAACACCGCGCCGCACCGGCAGCTCAACGCCTCGCTCTCGCCGGCCATGCCGCCGCAGGGTCGC
>CAYRZN010000052.1:0-4813 GCA_964428825.1 uncultured Aeromicrobium sp. | reverse complement strand
CGTCGGCTTCTTCTGCCAGTCAGGAGCGCTGGGCACCGCGATCCTCGAGACCGTCTCTCGACGCGGCCTCGGCCTCTCGACGTTCGTCTCCGCGGGCAACCGCGCCGACGTGTCGGGCAACGACCTCCTGCAGTTCTGGCAGGAGGACGACGCGACCGAGGTCGTGCTGCTCTACCTGGAGTCGATCGGCAACCCGCGCAAGTTCTCGCGCATCGCCCGACGCGTCGCGGCCACCAAGCCGATCGTCGCCGTCAAGTCCGGTCGCTCCACGCAGGGCGTGCCGGTCGGGCACACGGTCCGCCGCAGCTCGGCACCCCAGGCCGCGGTCGACGCGATGTTCCGACAGGCGGGCGTCATCCAGGTCGACACGCTCGACGAGATGTTCGACGTCGCCCAGGTGCTGGCGCACCAGCCGCTGCCGCGGGGCAACCGGGTCGCGATCGTGGGCAACTCCGACGCCATGGCGCTGCTCGTCGCCGACGCCGGCAGCGCCGCGGGCCTCGAGGTGCTCAAGCCGGTGTCGCTGGGCGCGTCGGCCGATGCCGAGGACTTCGAGGCCGCGATCGAGAACGCGCTGGCCAACCCGCTCGTCGACGCGCTGGTGGTGGTGTACATCCCGCCGCTCAACACCAGCGGCGAGGAGGTCGCCAACGTGCTGGCCGCGATCGGCGAGCAGTCCGACAAGCCCATCGTGTCCACGTTCCTCGGCAGCGAGGGCGTGCCCGAGCTGTTGCGGGTGCCCGACGTCGCGGGAGGTTCGGCCGGCCGCGGATCGGTGCCGTCCTACTCGGCGCCGGAGTCCGCGGTCCGCGCGCTGGCCCGCGTCGTCAACTACGCCGAGTGGGCCTCGCGCGAGCACGGCGACTTCGCCCAGTTCGACGACATCCGTGCGGGCGACGCCCGTGCCCTGATCGACCAGGTGCTCGAGCTCGCGCCGCGTGGCGCCGTGCTGTCGACCGAGCAGGTGCACGCGCTGCTCGACTGCTACGGCATCGACATGTGGACCTGGATCAACGTCCACGACGCCGACGAGGCCGTCGCGGCGGGGGAGCAGCTCGGCTGGGACGTCGTCCTGAAGGCCGGCAGCGAGCACCTGCGGGCCCGGCCGGACCTGGCCCACATCTGGCGCTCGATCCACTCCGCCGACGACATGCGGCGGGCCTGGGCCGAGATGTCGCGCTGGTCGGGCGTCCGGGCCGACACCCGCTTCTACGTCCAGCGCACCGTCTCCGACGGTGTGCCGCTCGCGTTCAGCGCCTCCGAGGACGGCCTGTTCGGTCCGCTCGTGTCCTTCGGGCTGTCCGGCGCCCCGAGCGAGCTGCTCGGCGACCGCACGTACGGCATCCCGCCCCTCACCGACGTCGACGTCTCGACCATGGTCACCGATCTCCGCGCCGCGCCGCTGCTGTTCGGCTACCGCGGCTCCGAGCCGGTCGACGTGCCGCGCATCCACGACGTCCTGCTCCGCATCGCGGCGCTCAAGGACGACCTCCCGGAGGTGTCCGAGCTCGACCTCGAGCCCGTCGTCGTCCGCCCCGACGGCATCACGGTGCTCAGCGCTCGGGCCAAGGTGGTGCCCACCCAGGACCGCCGCGGCGAGTGGTACGCCCGTCGACTCAACCCGGCCGGTGCGCTGGGCGATACGCTGGCCTGATGGCCCACGACCGCACCGGCGAGCTGTACGCCGCGATCTCCCGCAGCGGTTACTACCCCGACATCGTCGCCGACGGACTGCGTGACGCGCTCGCGGGCGAGGAGGTCTGGGCGTTCGTGGCGCACCACGAGCCGACGTTCGACCGCGACGAGATCCGCCGGCACATGACGGTGCTCGTGCTCACCGACACCCGCGTCGTGCTCCTGCACACCGACGAGCACCCTCCGGACGACCTGGTGCCCCGGCCCTACACGTCCACGACGTCCGAGGCCGTCGGTCTCGACCGCATCGCGTCCGTCGTCGTGACCCGCATCGTCTCGACCGCGGGCAAGCTCGAGGAGGCCGTGCTGACGATCGGCTGGGGGGCCGTCTCCCGCGTCGACCTGGAGCCCGCCCGCTGCGACGACCCCGAGTGCGAGGCCGACCACGGCTACACCGGATCGGTCAGCAGCGACGACTTCTCCCTCCGGCTGGCCAGCGCCGGCGACGGCGGGCAGGCCGTCGAGGAGCTGCTCGACTTCGCCCGCCACCTCTCGTCGGTCACCTCGCGCCCCTCGGCCCTCGGCCGCGGCTGACCCCGCCCTTGACCAGCCCAGTGAGTGCTCGCATCCACGACCTCTGGCCCTCCGTCGGCGCGGCGATGGACGTCGACGGACTCGTCGACGTCGTGGGCCTGCCGCCAGCCCGCGGCTACGTGCTCTTCCTGGTCGACGGACTCGGCGAGGTCAACCTGCGCGAGAACGCCGAGCACGCGCCGTTCCTGAGCGCCCTCGACTCCGTCCCGGACGTCCGCAGCAACATCCCGTCCACGACCGTCACGAGCCTGACCTCCCTCGGCACGGGCGTCACGCCGGGCCAGCACGGCGTCGCGGGCTACACCGTCCGGGTGCCGGAGACGGGGGAGCGGCTCAACTCGATCGCCTGGGACAAGCCGCTCGACCCGCGCGTCTGGCAGGTACACCCCATGGTGCTCGAGCACCTGGCCCGCGAGGGCGTCGCCGCAGCCGCGGTCAACGAGGCGCGGTTCCAGGGCTCCGGTCTGACGCAGTGCAGCCAGCGCGACGTGCCGTACCACGGCGTGACGTCGAGCTGGGAGCGCCACGACGTCCTGCTCGACCTCACGGAGGCTGCCGGTCGACCCGCGATCTACGCCTACGAGTCACACCTGGACCACACGGGCCACAAGCACGGGTGCACGTCCCAGGAGTGGCGCGACGAGCTGCGTCGCATCGACACCGACCTGGCCCGGCTGCGGGCCGACCTCCCCGACGACGTTCGCCTCCTGGTCACGGCCGACCACGGCATGCTCGACCTCCCGCGTGAGGGGCGATTCGACGTCGACGAACACCCGCGTCTGCTCGACGGGGTCGAGCTGATCGCGGGGGAGGCGCGGTTCCGCCACGTGCACACCGCGGAGCCCGAGCGGGTCGCCGCGCGCTGGCGCGAGCAGCTGGGCGATCGTGCCGAGGTCCGGCTGCGCGCGGAGTGCGAGGACTGGTTCGGCCCGCTCGACCCGGAGGTGGCCGACCGGTTCGGCGACGTCGTCGTCGCGGCGCTCGGCGACTTCGCGGTCTTCAGCTCGCGGGAGTTCGCCCGCGAGATGGAGATGGCGGGGTTCCACGGCTCCACGAGCGACGCCGAGACCCGGATCCCCCTGCTGATCGGATGAGGGCATGGCTGACCTGACGTACTACTCCGGCACGATGGACTCCGGCAAGAGCACGCTCGCGCTCCAAGTCGACCACAACCACCGCGCCCGGGCGCGCCAGGGCCGGGTGTTCACCTCGCGCGACCGTGCGGGCGCGGGCGTCATCTCGAGTCGTCTGGGGCTGTCGGTCGAGGCCATCGAGGTCGACGCCGACTTCGACTTCTGGGGCTACGTCGTGCACGAGCTCACGCACGCGCAGCGGATCGACTACATCGTGGCCGACGAGGCGCAGTTCTACACGACCCACCAGATCGACACGCTGGCCCGCATCGCCGACGAGCTCGACATCGACGTGTTCTGCTTCGGCATCCTCACCGACTTCCGGACCCGGCTCTTCGAGGGGTCGGCGCGGCTCGTGGAGCTGGCGGACCGCGTCATGACGCTGCAGGTCGAGACCCTGTGCTGGTGCGGCTCCCGCGCGACCCACAATGCTCGCACCGAGAACGGCATCATGGTCACGGAGGGCGACGTCATCGTCGTGGGCGACGTCGACGACCCGGACCGTCCGGCCCCGCAGGTCGGCTACGAGGTGCTCTGTCGCCGCCACCACCGTCGGCGCATGACGGCGGCGGCCGCACAGGCCGCAGCGATGTCGCCCGACGTCCTGCCGTTCGACTGAGACGCGTCCTGCGGCCCAGCCGTGGCGCGGTGAGGACGCATCCTGCGGCCCGGCCGCGGGAGCGACGTGACGCTCAGGCGTCGCGTCCGCCGAACATGATCTCGTCCCAGCTCGGGACACGACGCCGCTCGTGCTTGCGTCGGTCCTCGGGACGAACCGGGTCCGGCTCGAGCTCAGGCTCACGGGGGTCGTGGTCGTCGGACACCACCGGCGACGGCTGCGGGGTCGTGGCCCGAGCCTCCTCGGCCTCCTCGGCGTGCTCGTCCTCGAGGTCGCTGAAGTCGAGCTGGTCCGTGGGGTGGTCGGACCCGGGGGAGGCGGGGCCGGCCTGGGCCATCTGCTCCAGGGCGCGGCGGTCGCGTGCCTCCTTGAGGGACGCGACGGGCGCACTCATGGCGTAGTCCTCGGCCACGACCTGGGCCGCCGTGAGGACCGACTCCTCGCCCGAGCGAACCGCGTCGGCCAGGGCCATGTCGGAGGACTCGTCGGGATGGGCGACGTCACCGACGAGTCCGTGGGCGCCGTCGTCGGCCGGCAGGACGTAGCGGCTCTTGACGTCGAACACGAAGTGGGCGGCCGGTTCGCCGACCGGCGTGACGATGACGGCCCACCGACCGTCCTCCCGACGCCAGGCGTCCCAGGCGGCGTCGTCGGGCACGAAGCCCGTGGCGGCGAGGCAGGCGTCGACGAGCTCGCCCAGCGCCACGGGGGCGCCTCCGACGTGCTTGCGGCGCAACGGCGTGGCCCGGGCCTGCTCGGCCATGTAGGCGCGCTCGGCCAGGACGGGGGTCGCGAAGCCCTCGATCTGGGCGACCGGCACGCCGGCCGCGTC
>CAYRZN010000051.1:0-15497 GCA_964428825.1 uncultured Aeromicrobium sp. | reverse complement strand
AAGGTGTGGGAGAAGGTCTCCGGCCACGGCCACGCGACGGCAGAGCCCGCCAGCGTCTCGGGCCCGGAGCAGGAGAAGTCCGTCATCTCCGGCGCCGTGCGCACCGACTTCATCCTGTCGGCCGAGATCATGGTGATCTCGCTCAACGAGGTCGCCGACGAGTCCTTCCTGAGCCGTGCCGCCATCCTCGTGATCGTGGCGCTGGGCATCACGGCGCTCGTCTACGGCGTCGTCGGGCTCATCGTGAAGATGGACGACATCGGACTCGCGCTCACCGAGCGCGCCTCGTCACTGGCCCAGACCGTCGGTCGGGGGCTGGTGCGCGGCATGCCGATCGTGCTCGCCACGCTCGCCACCGTGGGCATCGCCGCGATGCTGTGGGTGGGCGGCCACATCCTCCTGGTCGGTGCCGACGACCTCGGCTGGCACGGGCCGTACGGCATCGTCCACGACCTCGAGCACGCGGTGCACGACGCCACGGCAGGCGCCGGTGCGGTGCTCGGCTGGTTCACCAACACGATCGCCTCGGCCCTCGTGGGCCTGGTCGTCGGGGCGGTCGTCGTGGCGGTGATGCACGTCGTGCCGCGCAGGGCCGCGAGTCACTGACTCCTCTCGGCCACCGGGCAGGTGAGGTACGTCACCCGGGCGCGACGTGACTTGGGAGTAGTCCCGCCGGGTTCCTACGCTCGTCCTGTGACCGCAGTCCAGGTTGACCAAGCCCCCACCGTCCCCGTCCCGATGGCCCGTTCGTGGCGTCTCGTCTCGGCCGCGTCGATCGACGCCACCGACGCCGCCGAGCTCACCGCGGCCGACGTGACGCTGCTCGACCTCGAGGCCGGTTGCCCGGACGAGCTCAAGTCCTACGGCCGCGACGCGGTCGCCATCCACGCCGACGCCGGTCACGACGTCTGGATCCGTCTCAACGGCGCGACCACCACGGACTGGGCCGACGACGTCGCCCTCGCCGCGGGTCACCCCGGCGTCGCAGGCGTCATGCTGGCGATGACGGAGGCCGGCGACGAGGTCCGGGCGACGCTCGACGCCGTCGGCAAGCCGGTCGTCGCGATGGTCGAGACCGCGCGCGCCTTCACGAACCTGGGCGACATCGCGACCTCGGGCGCCGCGCGCATCGCCTTCGGCACGGGTGACTTCCGGCGCGATCTCGGCATCGGCAACGACCAGACCGCCCTGCTGCACGCCCGGTCGCAGCTCGTCCTGATGAGCCGGGGCCACGACCTGCCGCCGCCGATCGACGGCCCGACCGTCGTCGACGACGCCGAGGTGGCCCGCGCCGACTCGGTCCACGCGCGCTCGCTCGGGATGACCGGTCGCATCTGCCTGACTCACACGCACACCGTCGTGGTCAACGAGGTGTTCGCCCCGTCCCCCACCGACGTCCACGCGGCCCGCACGCTCCTGACGTCGCCGCCGGAGGGGTACGCCGGCGCGCTCGCTCCCCGCCTCGCGCACGCCCGTCAGGTGCTGCACCGCGCCGGCGTGTTCGGCGTCGACTCCTGAGACTTGCCGCAGGCCCGCACCCGACCTAACGTCGGAGGCGGGTGAACTCATGGAGCGACCGTTCGAGGACCGGCCCGAGCCGGAGCAGCCGCCCGAGGACGAGTCCGTCCCCGACCGGCACCGTCGACCCGAGGACACCGCCCTCTGGGTCGACCTGCAGATCCGCGCCGCGATGGCCCGGGGCGAGTTCGACGACCTGCCCTACGCGGGTCAGCCCCTTCCCGAGCACCTCACGTCGAACGACGACCCCGACTGGTGGCTCAAGGGTCTGATCGAGCGCGAGCGGATCACGGGGGTGCTGCCCGAGGCGCTGCAGCTGCGCAAGGACGACGCCGACCTCCAGGGGCGGCTGGACCGGATCGCGCGGCCGGACGACGTGCGCGAGGCCGTCATCGAGTTCAACCGGCGCGTCGTCGAGGCACGACGCCAGCTCGCCGGCGGCCCGCCGGTCGTGACACCGCTGCGGGACGTCGAGTCCGAGGTCGCGGGCTGGTTCGAGCGCCGACGGCGGCGCAGTGCCCAGGCCGTGCGCACCGCGCCGGCGACTTCGGAGCGGCCACGCCGACGGTGGTTCAGGCGAGGGTCGTAGCCCGCCGCCGGCACCTACTCGAAGGGCGTCGTGTCCCCGGCACCCGCGCGCACGACCTCCGCCACCCCGTCGAGGAAGTCGATGACGGTCGTGGGCGACGGTGAGACCTCCCCGGAGTCGACGACGGCCTCGACGTCGTGGTCCAACGTCTCCTTGATCGTCCAGGCATCGACCATCGCCTCGGTCTCGCCCGGGAGGATCAGCGTGCTCGTCAGGATCGGCTCACCGAGGGTCGCGACGATCGCCTGGGTCACGGCGTGGTCCGGGATGCGGGCGCCGACGGTCTTCTTCTTGGGGTGCAGCAGCCGCTTCGGCACCTCGCGGGTCGCCGGGAGGATGAACGTGTACGGGCCAGGCGTCGCGGACTTGATCGCGCGGAACACCGTGTTGTCGACGTGCACGAACTGGCCGAGCTGGGAGAAGTCGTGACAGATCAGGGTGAAGTGGTGCTTGTCGTCGAGCTGGCGGATCGACCGGATCCGGTCGAGCGCGCCGGCGTTCCCGATCTGGGCGCCCAGGGCGTAGCCGGAGTCGGTCGGGAACGCCAGGAGGCCCCCCTGACGGATGAGGTCGACCGCCTGGTCGACCGCACGCTGCTGCGGGTTCTCGGGGTGGATGTCGATGAAGCGAGCCATTCCCCGACCGTACGCGACCGGCCGTCAGTGGGCGATGACGGAGAAGATGTTGGAGGCGGGGTCGGCGAACCACGCGATGTCGGGTCCGTAGCCGCGCATGACGCCGTGCTCGTCCTGCGGAGCCCCGTCGTAGTGGAGGAACTCGACGCCCCGGGCGGCGAGCTCCGTGACCGCCTCCCCCACGTCGTCGACCGGCAGGTTGAGGACGGTGAACGAGGCGGGGCGGTGCTCGTCGCCCTTCGGGTAGGCGATGACGACGTGCCCGTCGCCGAGGTGGATCTCGCCGATGCCCATGTCGCCCTCGCGGGCGTCGAGCCCGAGGACCTCGCGATAGAACGTCAGCGCCCGCGGGACGTCGTCGACCGAGAACCCGCTGAAGGGCCGATGGAAGGTGACCATGACCTCATTGTGACGCAGGTCACCTGATTTCGTTTCGTGATGCGGACGTCCGTCCGTCGGAATGGGCCGGCGTCGGGCGCGGTCCTACTCTTGACCCCAGTCGATCGTCGAAGGAGTGTGCCGTGGCTGCAGCCAGCCTCACCCTTGCCGAACGCCGTGAACGCCAGCAGCGCCACGACGCCGAACGGGTCGCCCACCTGGCCGAGCGTGACCACCTGCTCGCGCCGCGCCGGAGCAACACCGAGCTCGAGGCCATCGCCCACGAGGCCGAGGCACGCTTCAGCGCCCCCGCGACGACCTCCGCCGAGGTGCTCGCGTGGGTCGCCGACACGTTCGGTCTGCGCACGGCCGTCGCCTGCTCGATGGCCGACGCCGTGCTGCCCGCGGTCGTCGCCGAACACATCGACTGGGTCGACACGCTCTTCCTCGACACCGGCTACCACTTCTCCGAGACGCTCGGCACGCGCGACGCCGTCGAGGCCTCGATGCGGCTCACGATCGTCGACGTCCTGCCGGTGCAGACCGTCGCCGAGCAGGACGCCGAGCACGGCCCCGAGCTGCACCGCCGTGAGCCGGCGCTGTGCTGCCAGCTGCGCAAGGTCGAGCCGCTCACCCGAACGCTCGCCGGCTACGAGGCGTGGATCACCGGCGTGCGCCGCGACGAGGGGCCGACCCGGGCCGACACCCCTTGGGTGACGTGGGACGCCAAGAACGGCCTGGTCAAGATCAACGCCCTCGCGTCGTGGACCTTCGACGAGGTGCTCGACTACGCCCGCGACCACGACATCATCGTGAACCCGCTCGTCAACGACGGCTACCCGTCGATCGGCTGTGCGCCCTGCACCCGCCGCGTCGCCCCCGGCGAGGACCCCCGCGCCGGCCGCTGGGCGGGGTTCGACAAGACCGAGTGCGGCCTGCACACGTGACACCCAGCCCTTCGACACCCAGCCCTTCGACACCGCAAGGAACCATGACGACCGTCGAGACCCGACGACTCACCCACCTGGAGTGGCTGGAGTCCGAGTCGATCCACATCATCCGCGAGGTGGTCGCCGAGTTCGAGCGACCCGTGCTGCTGTTCTCCGGCGGCAAGGACTCGGTCGTGATGCTGCACCTGGCGGTCAAGGCCTTCTGGCCCACGCCCGTGCCGTTCCCCGTGCTCCACGTCGACACGGGGCACAACTTCCCCGAGGTCCTCGCGTACCGCGACGCCACGGTCGAGCGGCTCGGCCTGCGGCTCGAGGTCGCCAGCGTGCAGGACTACATCGACGACGGCCGGCTGCGCGAGCGCGCCGACGGCACCCGCAACCCGCTGCAGACCCAGCCCCTGCTCGACGCGATCGAGGGGCACAAGTTCGACGCCGTCTTCGGTGGCGGTCGTCGCGACGAGGAGAAGGCCCGGGCCAAGGAGCGCATCTTCAGCCTGCGCGACGAGTTCGGCCAGTGGGACCCCCGCAACCAGCGGCCCGAGCTCTGGAACCTCTACAACGGTCGCCACACGCCGGGCCAGCACGTGCGCGTCTTCCCGCTCAGCAACTGGACCGAGCTCGACGTCTGGCAGTACATCGGTCACGAGAAGATCGAGCTCCCGCCGCTGTACTACGCCCACGACCGCGAGGTCTTCGAGCGCGACGGCATGCTCCTGTCGGTCGGCGAGTTCGCCCAGCCGAAGGACGGCGAGACCGTGCAGACCCGCACCGTCCGCTACCGCACGGTCGGCGACATGTCGTGCACCGGGGCGGTCGACAGCCCCGCCCTGACCGTCGAGGACGTCATCGCCGAGGTCGCCGCGACCCGCGTCACCGAGCGGGGAGCGACCCGCGCTGACGACCGCATGTCGGAAGCGGCCATGGAGGACAGGAAGAAGGAGGGCTACTTCTGATGGGGACTCTTCTTCGTCTGGCCACCGCGGGCTCCGTCGACGACGGCAAGTCCACCCTCGTGGGACGACTGCTCTACGACTCCAAGTCCGTCCTGGCCGACCAGTTCGACGCCGTCGAGCGCGTCAGCCGTGACCGCGGCCTCGAGCAGGCCGACCTCGCCCTGCTGACCGACGGCCTGCGCTCCGAGCGCGAGCAGGGCATCACGATCGACGTCGCCTACCGCTACTTCGCCACGGCCGAGCGGTCGTTCATCCTGGCCGACTGCCCCGGTCACGTGCAGTACACCCGCAA
Organism: uncultured Aeromicrobium sp.; assembly: GCA_964428825.1. Classification (GTDB taxonomy): domain Bacteria; phylum Actinomycetota; class Actinomycetes; order Propionibacteriales; family Nocardioidaceae; genus Aeromicrobium. Next base: position 10,182 of record CAYRZN010000051.1, on the reverse strand, counting down.
CACCGTGACGGGTGCCAGCACCGCCGACGTCGTCGTGCTGCTCGTCGACGCGCGCAAGGGCATCCAGGAGCAGACGCGGCGTCACCTGGCCGTGTCGTCCTTGCTGCGGGTCCCGCACGTCGTGGTGGTCGTCAACAAGATCGACCTCGTCGACTACGACCAGGCCACGTTCGACGCGGTCTCGGCCGAGGTCAACGCCTCCGCGACCGCGCTGGGGCTCAGCGACGTCATCACGGTGCCGGTCTCGGCCCTGGCCGGTGACAACGTCGTGACCCGTTCGGACCGCACCCCGTGGTACGACGGTCCCAGCCTCCTCGAGGTCCTGGAGCAGCTGTCCCCCGCCGGAGAGCCACAGTCGGAGCCGTTGCGCTTCCCCGTCCAGCTCGTGATCCGCCCCCAGCAGGCCGCCGGCGAGCGCTTCCGCGACTACCGGGGATACGCAGGCCAGATCGCCTCGGGACTCGTGCGCGTCGGCGACCCCGTCACGGTGCTGCCGAGCGGTCGCACGAGCACCGTCGCCGGGATCGACACCGCCGACGGCGAGCTGCTGGAGGCATACGCGCCCCAGTCGGTGACGCTCCGGTTGGACGACGACGTCGACATCGCCCGGGGCGACCTCATCGTCACCTCGCGCAGCGTCCCGACGCCCACGCAGGACGTCGACGGCACCGTGGCCTGGCTGTCGGACCGCGAGCTGCGCGCCGGTGCCAAGGTGCTCCTGAAGCACGGGACCCGCACGGTGCAGGCGATCGTCAAGCAGGTCGGCGGACGTCTCGACCTCGACGCGGCGCGGCTGCAGCCGGCCGAGACCCTCGGCCTCAACGACATCGGCCACGTCACGCTGCGTCTCGCGTCCCCCATCGCGGCGGAGGAGTACCTCCACTCACGTGCCGCTGGCGCCTTCCTGCTGATCGACGCGCACGACGGCGCGACGCTCGCCGCGGGCATGGTGGGCGACGCCCTGCTCGCGACGGCCGCGGTCTGACACGCTCATGGCACCTGGTCCGTCCGGCAACCTCCCGCTGACGCTGCGGTTGGCCGGACGACGGGTGCTCGTCGTGGGTGGCGGCCACGTGGCGACGCGTCGCACCCACGCGCTCGTCGACGCCGGGGCCGAGGTCGTGGTGGTCTCTCCCGAGGTCAGCGCACGCATCGGCGAGCTCGCCGACCTGGACGTCATCACCTGGCACCGGCGTGGCTACGAGTCCAGCGACCTCGACGGTGCCTGGCTCGTGCAGACCGCGACCGACTCCCCCGTCGACGACGTCGTCGCCGCCGATGCCGAGGAACGCCGGATCTGGTGCCTGAAGGGGGGTGACCCCGACGCTGCCACGGCCTGGGTGCCGGCCGTCGCGGAGATCGACGACGTCACGATCGCCGTCAGCGGAGGCGGCGACGCCCGACGTGCGTCGCAGCTGCGCGACGCCGTGGCCGCCGCTCTCCAGGGCGGGGAGCTGCCCCTGCGTCATCGCACGCACCACCCCGGCGGGTCGGTGGCCCTGGTCGGCGGTGGTCCGGGCGACCCCGGTCTCCTGACCTCCCGCGGTCGACGTCTCCTCGCGGAGGCCGACGTGGTCGTGGTCGACCGTCTCGGCCCTGTCGAGCTCCTCGACGAGCTGTCCCCGGACGTCGAGGTCATCGACGTGGGCAAGCGCCCCGACCACCACCCCGTGCCGCAGGACGAGATCAACCAGATCCTCGTCCACCACGCCCGGGCCGGGAAGGTCGTCGTCCGGCTCAAGGGCGGCGATCCCTACGTCCTGGGCCGCGGCGGCGAGGAGCGCCTCGCGTGCGAGGCGGCCGGCATCCCGGTCGAGGTCGTCCCCGGCGTCACCAGCGCGATCTCGGTCCCCGCAGCAGCAGGCATCCCGGTCACCCATCGCGGCGTCGCCACGGGCTTCACGGTCCTGACCGGGCACGAGGAGCTGGGCCAGCTGCCCCTCGGCGGCCACCACACGATCGTGATGCTGATGGGCGTGCGCCGGCTCGCCACGACAGCCGCGGAGCTCGTGGCAGCCGGTCACGACCCGCAGACCCCCGTCGCGGTCGTCGAGCGCGGCTCGCTCCCGGACCAGCGGGTCACGGTCGGCACCCTGGCCACGATCGCGGAGCGGGCCGAGCAGGTCGGGGCGAGGGCGCCCGCCGTCACCGTGATCGGCGACGTCGTCCGCCTCTCCCCCGCCTGGACCGACTGACCTGCCCGGACCGCACGATGTGGACACTTCCGCACCGATTCTGCGAGAGATTCGACGCTTTTCTGTCCACATCTTGCGGGTCTCGGTCTGGTCACCCCAGCCAGGCGCGAAGGGCTCGCTCCCCGCGGCGCATCACGTACCGGTGCGAGGCAACGAAGAGGGGCCGCAGCACCGGCCGTGTCCACCTCATCCACCGGCGGTTCGCGGTGACGGTCCAGTCGATGTGCACACGCGTCCCGCCCGCCGCATCGGCTGTCAACGCGATCCGTCCCGTCCCGTTCAGGTCGCCCGTCGACTCGACCATGATCGTGTGCGGTGGCTCGGTCCGCAGCCCGTGCAGGCGGAACCTGAGCCGGTAGCCCAGGTGGCTGCGCGTCACGACGTGCAGCACGTCGTCGCTGCGACTCTCGACCTCGAGGTCCGGCCACCAGACGAACGGGTCGGGGGCATCGACGAGCCGCTCGAACACCGACCAGACCTCGGCCAGCGGCGCACCGAGGCGCCACACCGAGACCAGGACGTAACGGTCGCCGGCTGTCACGGTCCGGTCAGGTCCTGACCCGACGGACCCACCAGAGGCCGACGAACGGCAGCACCAGCGGCACGAATCCGTACCCGGCACCGAAGTCGCTCCACACCGTGGCGTCAGGGAAGAGCTCCGCATCGACCAGCGTCAGGAGCCCGACGCCGAGCACACCCAGCAGCTCGAAACCGATCGTGACGTTGGCGAGCCGGCTGCGGTCGGTCGCCAGCGCGTACGTCGCGACCACGTAGACGATCCCGGCGACGGCCGACAGGGCGTACGCGACCGGAGCCTCCGTGGCCCTCGAGATGAGCTGGTAGGTGGAACGCGCGGTCGCGGCGAGCGCGAACACGGCGTACACGGCCACCAGCGCGCGGCCGAAGCCGGTCGAGGTCGAGCCGGCCGGACGTGACTCAGACATACGCGCCCTGCCAGATCCCGAGGACCCTGACCACCAGGACCGCGACCGTGAGCATCGCCACGAGGACGACCCCGGTCCCCCAGCGCGACTTCTCGGCCACGCCCCAGAGGACGGCCGCCGGCGGGATCACGAGCACCGTCACGAGGTAGGAGACGAACAGCACCCCGTCGACGTCCCGCTCGGTGCGCGACAGGGCCACGACGCCGCCGACCAGCAGCGCCAGCAGCACGAGCTCCAGCACCATCACCAGGTAGAACAGGCCGTTCGAGAAGGCCTGGTCGCGCCACATGAGCCACCCGGCGTACACCGCCGCGACCAGCGCCAGGCCGGCCACCGCGTACGCGACGGGATCGTTCACATGGTTCCTCTCCGGCGAATCTCCGCCACGGAGTCTGTCACAAAGCGGTTCCAGGTCGACACGCGGCGGAACATGAAGTGCCCCACCCCGGGCAACGAGGTCCACTCGACGCTCGCGGCGGTCGATCGTGCCTGCTCGGCCCACACCTTGCTCAGCGGTGCGGACGTCCAGCGGTCCCGCGTGCCGTGCAGGATGCGGACGTCACGGTCGGCCACACCAGCGACGGGCTCACCGTCGGGGAGCCACGGCGCCAGCGCGACCACGCCGATCACGCCCTTCTCGTCAGCGACTCGGCAGGCCGTGCGCCCACCCATCGAGTGACCCACCAGCACGATCGGGAGTCCGGGGTGCAGCTCCCGCAGCTCGGCGAGCGCCGCGCGTGCGTCGCCCACCGGCGACGGCGCGGCCGGGTCGTTCCATCCCCGTGCGCTGAACCGGATGACGTAGCTGACGACGGTGCCGTCGAACGCACCGATCCGCTTGGCCATGGCGTTGACGCGCCACCAGCTGGCGTGCTTCTTCTCGACCGGCTCGAGGTTGTGCTGCTGCCCACCGTGCAGAAACAGGACGATGCCCCGGGCATCGGACGTATCGTGGACTCGATCGAGGACGTAGGTCACGATCGTCATCGTCACACGCGTCGGCGCGGCCTGCAGACCGTCGCGAGGGTGATGGTCGACACCGCGAAGTACCACCCATCCGAGGCCTGCGCGGCAGCGAATTCCTTGTGAATCCCCCAGAGAGGCACCTCATGGCCCCCACACCTGCGTCGCGACCGGGCGACAGCCGGCCGCTGACCGCGGTCGGCTCCGACACGGCCCCGGACCTCGACGACCTCTTGGTGCGCGCCGCCCGCGGTGACGACCAAGCCTTCGCCGCTCTGTACGACGCGCTCGGCGCCTCGGTCCTCGGGCTCGCCCGTCGACTCGTCCGCAACCCGGCCCGCGCCGAGGAGGTCGCGCAGGAGGTCTTCCTCCAGGTGTGGCGCACCGCGAGCCGCTTCGATCCCGACCGTGGTCGGGCGAAGACCTGGGTCCTGGTCCTGGCGCACCGCCGAGCCGTCGACGCGATCCGACACGACCAAGCCGCCTCCGACCGTGAGGACGCCTACGAGTGGGTCGGTTCTGACCACGACGTGGTCTCCGAGGAGGTCATCGTCAACCTCGAGCACCAGCAGGTCCGTCGCTGCATGGACGGACTGACCGAGCTGCAGCGCGAGGCCGTGAACCTCGCCTACTACGGGGGCTACACCTATCCCGAGGTCGCCGAGCTGCTCGACGCGAACCTCGCCACCGTCAAGACCCGAATGCGCGACGGACTCATCCGCCTGCGCGACTGCATGGGAGTCGCAGCATGACCGTCGATCTTCACTCGCTGATCGGCCCGTACGCGCTGGGTGCGCTGGACGAGGACGAGCGAAACGCCTTCGAGGCCCACCTCGACGTCTGCCCCACCTGCGCGGAGGAGCTGGACGGCTTCGTCGCCACCACCGTGCGTCTCGGCGAGGCCGTGGCCGAGGAACCACCCGCCGCGCTGCGGGCCCAGATCCTGGCCGCAGCCGCCCAGACCCCGCAGGAGCGACCCACCGTCGTGGCCATGCGGCCCCGTGGCCTGCGCAAGCGGTTGCCCGGGCTCATCGCTGCCGCCGCGGTGGTCGTGGCGGCCGCCGGGGTCACCGGGTACGTCGTCGAGCACCAGCAGGTGCAGGACGTCCGCGCCGAGCAGTCCAAGGTCGAGCAGGTCATGACCGCGTCCGACGCCGTCACGACCGAGAGTCAGCTCGGCGCGGCCTCGATGCGCCTGACGCACTCGTCGGCGCACGACGCCCTGGTGCTGGCCGTCAGCGGACTTCCGGCGCTCGACAACAAGACGTACCAGCTGTGGATGGTGCGCGACGGCGTCACGTCCTCCGCCGGTCTGGTCGACGACAGCGACCTGGTCTACGTGGACCAGGTCGACGGCGTCGAGCAGCTCGCGCTGACGGTCGAGCCGGCCGGCGGCTCGGAGCGACCCACCTCGCTGCCGCTGGCGACCATGGAGCTCTGACCGGAACCCGACACGTCATGATGGTCCGATGCAGAGTCCGATCGTCCTGGTCAACCCCGCGATGGCCGTCGGGTCGCGCTACTACGAGCCGCTCGTCGCGTCGTTCGAGTCCCACGGGTGGGAGGCGCGGGCGCTACCTCGCCGGGGTTTCGAGGACGACATGCCGACCGCGTCCCGACGCGACGACTGGTCGTACGCCGACGAGATCGCCGACCTCGACGAGGCGATCCGTGCTGCGCGCACCGAGGCGCCGGATCGCCCCGTCGTCGTCCTCGGCCACAGCCTCGGTGGCCAGATCGCCGCGGGCCAGTGCATCAACGGCAGTGCTGACGGTCGAGGTCCGGACGCGATCGTCGGCATCGGTGCCTCCACCCCGTGGTTCCGCCGCTACCCGCGCGCCGGACTGCCGGTGCTCGCAGCCGGCGCCATGGCCTGGCCCCTGACCATCGCCTTCGGGTACCTGCCGCGGCCGGCGTTCGGCGCGCCCGGTGCGCGCACGCTGATGCGCGAGTGGGGCGCCTGGGCCGTGACCGGCCGACCGCCCTTCCCCGTCCCGCGCCGCATCGACGTGCCGACCCTCGTCATCAAGCTGCAGGCCGATCCGTACGCGGTCTCGGCCGCCACGGACGACTACGTCGAGCGGTTCTGCGACCCCGACCTCACGACACGCTGGACGCTGACCCGTGAGGCGGCGGGCCCCGACGGCACGACCGACCACGTGCGCTGGGTCCGCAGCCCCGACGCCGTGGTCGACCGCGTGGTCGACTTCTGGGCTCAGGCCTCCGCGAAGGCCTCGAGGGGCGGGCAGGTGCAGGTCAGGTTCCGGTCGCCGTAGGCCTGGTCGATCCGGGCGACCGGCGGCCAGTACTTGTCGTCGGTCGATCCCGACGGGAACACACCCGCCGCGACCGGGTACGCGTGCGACCACTCCAGCAGCTCGCGCGCCGTGTGCGGGGCGTTGACCAGCGGGTTGTCGTCGGCCGCCACCGCGCCGCTGGCCACCTGCTCGATCTCGGCGCGGATCGCGAGCATCGCGTCGCAGAATCGGTCCAGCTCGGCGAGGTCCTCGGACTCGGTCGGCTCGATCATGAGCGTGCCCGCGACGGGGAAGCTCATCGTCGGGGCGTGGAAACCGTAGTCGATGAGCCGCTTGGCCACGTCGTCGATCGTGAGTCCGGCCTGCTTCGTGATCTGCCGCAGGTCGAGGATGCACTCGTGCGCCACGAGCTCGTGGTCGCCCGAGTACAGGACGGGGTACGCCTCGCCGAGGCGCTTCGCGACGTAGTTGGCCGCCAGCACGGCCACCGACGTGGCCTGGGTCAGGCCGTCGCCGCCCATCAGGGCGATGTAGGCGAACGGGATCGGCAGGATGCCAGCCGAGCCGTACGGCGCCGCGCTGATCGGGCCGAGCCCCTCGCGACGCGAGACGTCAGGGTGCAGCGGGTGCGTCGGCAGGAACGGTGCGAGGTGCTCCCCCACCGCCACGGGCCCCACACCGGGTCCGCCGCCGCCGTGCGGGATGCAGAACGTCTTGTGCAGGTTCAGGTGCGAGACGTCGCCACCGAACTCACCCGGACGGGCGTGCCCGACCAGCGCGGTCAGGTTGGCCCCGTCGACGTAGACCTGTCCACCGTGATGGTGGACGATCTCGCAGAGCTCGGTGATGCCGTGCTCGTACACGCCGTGCGTCGAGGGGTAGGTGACCATGATCGCGGCGAGGTCGGAGGCATGGGCCTCGCACTTGGCGCGCAGGTCGTCGAGGTCGACCTCGCCCTCGTCGGTCGAGGCCACGACGACGACCTTCATGCCCGCCATGACGGCGGAGGCCGCGTTCGTGCCGTGCGCCGAGCTCGGGATCAGGCAGACCGTGCGGGCCTCGTCGCCCCGGCTGCGGTGGTACGCCCGGATGGCCAGCAGCCCGGCGAGCTCGCCCTGGGAACCGGCGTTCGGCTGGATCGAGACCCGTGCGTAGCCCGTGAGGTCGGCCAGCCACCCCTCGAGCAGGTCGATCAGCTCGATGAAACCGGCAGCGTCCTCGGCCGGCACGAAGGGGTGCAGCTCGGCGAAGCCCGGGTAGCTGATGGGCTCCATCTCGGCGGTCGCGTTGAGCTTCATGGTGCACGACCCGAGCGGGATCATGCCGCGGTCGAGCGCGTAGTCGCGGTCGCTGAGCTTCTTGAGGTAGCGCAGCATCTGCGTCTCGCTGCGGTGCTCGGAGAAGACCGGATGGGTCAGGATGGCGTCGGTGCGCAGCAGCCCGGTGGGCAGCGCCGAGCCGGCGGTACCCGCCTGGGGGTCGACCCCGAAGGCCGTGAGCACGGCGATGACGTGCTCGGACGTCGTGGCCTCCGACGTGCTGACGCCCACCCGGTCGGCGTCGAGGTGGCGCAGGTGAACCCCGACGGCGCGGGCCGCGGCCACGACCTCGGTAGCGCGTCCGGGCACCTCGACGGTCAGGGTGTCGAAGAAGGCGTCCGCCGAGAGGGTCAGTCCACCGGCGCGAAGAGCACCGGCGATCGTCGCGGCGTGGCCGTGGGTGCGTGCCGCGATCTCGCGCAGGCCCTCGGCGCCGTGGTAGACCGCGTACATCGAGGCCGTCACGGCGAGCAGCACCTGCGCGGTGCAGATGTTGGAGGTCGCCTTCTCGCGGCGGATGTGCTGCTCACGGGTCTGCAGCGCGAGGCGGTAGGCCGGCCGACCGGCAGCATCGATCGAGACACCGACGAGGCGTCCCGGCAGGTGCCGCTCGAGACCGGCCCGGACGGCCATGAAGCCCGCGTGGGGGCCGCCGTAGAACATCGGGACGCCGAAGCGCTGGGCCGACCCGACGGCCACGTCGGCGCCCATCGAGCCGGGCGACGCGAGGAGCACCAGGGCCAGCGGGTCGGTCACGACGACGGCGAGGCCGTTCGCGGCGTGCGTGGCCTCGATGACGGCTCGAGGGTCGACGATGGCTCCGTCGCTGCGCGGGTACGCGATGATCGTCCCGGCGCAGTCGTCGACCGGCAGGCCCTGGGACAGGTCGGCGTGCACCAGCTCGATGCCCATGGCCTCGGCGCGGGTCGCGACGACGGCGATGGTCTGCGGGTGCAGCCCCGTGTCGACCACGACGGGTGCGGCCTCGCGACCGCGCACGGCGCGTCGCACGAGGGTCATGGCCTCCGCCGCCGCCGTGCCCTCGTCGAGAAGCGACGAGTTGGCGGTCGGCAGACCGGTGAGGTCGCCGACGAGGGTCTGGTAGTTCAGCAACGCCTCGAGGCGGCCCTGCGAGATCTCCGGCTGGTAGGGCGTGTAGGCCGTGTACCAGGACGGGTCCTCGAGCACGTTGCGCCGGATGACCGGCGGTGTGAGCGTCGGGTGGTAGCCGACCCCGATCATCGCGACACCGGGGTTGTTGCGCTCCGAGAGCGCCCGCAGGCGTCCGAGCACCTCGTGCTCGCTCTGGCCCACCGCGGAGACCTCCGTGGCCTGCTGCGTGCGGATCCCCGCCGGCACGGCGGCCGCCATCAGCGCATCGAGCGAGTCGAAGCCGACCCGTTCGACCATCGCGGTGATGTCGGAGGGGCGGGGGCCGATGTGGCGGTCGACGAACGAGGTCACGAGACGCTCCAGAGGGGTCGAGGGGGTGTCCCCTCCCCTTCTGTCGGCGGACCTCCAGAATCGCTTCGTCCGCGTGGTCCTGGGTGCCTGAGAGGTTCCGGGGAGGAATTGCCCCTTCGGCGCTGCCCTGGGTGGGCCAGTCTCTCCCACACGGCGTCTACAGCCCGGTCAGCCTAGCAAGGCGGTGCGGCGCGGACGCGAGGAACGCGCGCGGCGTGCGTCACGCGACGTGGGTCGATCGGGCTCAGGGACGCCAGGCCGGGTCGCGACCGATGAACCCGAGGAGCTGCTCCTGCACCGGGGCGTCGGCGTCGACCGGCACCGCAGGGCCGTACTGACCCGAGCTGCGCAGCAGGTCGTCGATGGGGCGCATGCCCGCGAGGAGCTCGGCGCAGAAGCCGGCGTCCAGGGAGTCGTCCTGGCCGGTGGCGCGGGCGAGGTCCCACGTGTGCATGAAGACGTCCGCGGTGTAGAACCGGTCGATCGCGGTGGCGAGGGTGTGCTCGCCGGCGTACGGGTGCACGAAGACCCGGTCGGCATCGGGCGCGTCGAGCAGCGTCTGCACCTGCGTGGCGTGGTGCCGCCACGCGCCCGACGGATCGTTCGCGGCGCGCGTGCCCTCGACCAGAGTGACTCCGCCGGCGGCGAGGAACTCGCGCGACCAGGTGACCAGGTGGTCGACGACGTCGCGTGCGTCCCAGTCGGACACCGGGGTCGGGACGTCCCAGTCGGTGACGTGCTCGACGCGGTCGGTGAAGGCGGCGGCGAAGCGTCGGTGCCGTTCCGACTCGACGCCCATGGACGGACTCAGCCGGCGCCGCGTGCACGGCGGCGCGCGGAGAGCTCGTCGGTGAGCACCGTCTCGTCGACGGTCTGCTCGCTCGGCAGCTCGTGGAGGGAACCCTCGATCTCCTTCCAGACCCCGCCGATCGCGATGCCGAACACGCCCTGCCCACCACGGAGGAGGTCGATGACCTCGTCGGCGGAGCGGCACTCGTAGACGCTGGCCCCGTCGCTCATCAGCGTGACCTGGGTGAGG
>CAYRZN010000050.1:0-15500 GCA_964428825.1 uncultured Aeromicrobium sp. | reverse complement strand
AGGACGACATCGACAAGATGGTCAAGGACGCCGAGCAGTACGCCGAGGAGGACCGTCAGCGCCGCGAGGCCGTCGACGTCCGCAACCAGGGCGACTCGCTCGTGCACACGACCGAGAAGTTCCTGTCCGAGAACGGCGACAAGGTCGGCGAGGAGCTCAAGAACGAGGTCCAGGCCGACGTCGACGCCCTCAAGGAGACGCTGAACGGCGAGGACACCGAGGCCATCAAGGCGGCCACCGGCAAGCTCGCCGAGTCGAGCCAGAAGCTCGGCACGGCGCTCTACGAGGCGGCGGCCGCCGAGGCCGCGAGCGCCCCGTCCGGTGACGCCGGCAGCAGCGACGACGACGTCGTCGACGCCGAGATCGTCGAGGACGACGACACCGAGGGGAACAAGTGACGCAGGGACCCGAGCACACCGACCCGGAGCACACCGGCGACGTCGCGCCCGACCTCGAGGGTGAGGTGTCGCAGGAGGAGACTCCTGCGGCCGACGCCCCGGAGGAGCCCACGGCCGAGCAGCAGCTCGCCGCGCGCACCGCCGACCTGCACCGGCTCCAGGCCGAGTACGTCAACTACAAGCGACGCGTCGACCGTGATCGCGAGCTCGTGCGGGCGCAGGGTGAGGCGAAGGTCCTCGAGTCGCTCCTCACGGTGCTCGACGACATCGCGCGAGCTGCGCAGCACGAGCAGCTCGAGGGCGGCTTCAAGGCCGTCGCCGACTCCCTGCAGGCGGCCGTCACCAAGCACGGGCTCGAGACGTTCGGCGCCAAGGGCGACCCGTTCGACCCGTCGCTGCACGAGGCCGTCACCCACGCGGGTGAGTCGCCCGACGTCGACGTCACGTCGGTCGAGCTCGTGATGCGCACGGGCTTCCGCGTCGGCGACCGGGTCCTGCGCACCGCGATCGTCGGCGTCGTCGACCCGGCGGCCCCGGCTGCTGAGCCAGCACCCGAGGAGCCGGCGGCCGACGAGGCCGCCTCCGACGAGGCCTGACTGACGCGGGCCGGCCCAGCGTGGCCGGCCCGCCCACACCCACCACACGACGAGCGCGAGGGGAGGTGCCCACGTGAGCACCACTGACTGGTCCGGCAAGGACTTCTACGGTGTCCTCGGCGTCACCAAGGACGCCACGGCTGACGACATCAAGAAGGCCTACCGCAAGCTGGCGCGCGAGAACCACCCTGACGCCAACCCGAACAACAAGGCGGCGGAGGAGCGGTTCAAGGGCGTCTCCGAGGCCTATGCGGTGCTGTCCGACGCCACCAAGCGCAAGCAGTACGACGAGCAGAAGTCGATGTTCGGACAGTTCCGCAGCCAGGGCGGCGCCGGCATGCAGTCGGACTTCGACCTCAGCGACATCCTCGGCGGGATGTTCGGTGGGGGCGGGGGGCGCCGCCGGCGTCAGTCCACCGCGCGTCGTGGCGACGACCTCGAGTCCGAGGCGTCGATCGGCTTCAGCGAGGCCGTCGAGGGCGTCACGATCAGCCTGCGGCTGCCGAGCGACGAGGCGTGCGGCACGTGCCACGGCACGGGCGCGCGCCCCGGCACGGCGCCGTCGGTGTGCCCGAAGTGTCAGGGCAGCGGCATGCAGACCAGCGCCAACGGCGGGGTCTTCGCCATGACCGAGCCGTGCCAGGGCTGTCGCGGCCGGGGCATGGTCGTCGAGCACGCGTGCTCGACCTGCTCCGGCTCCGGTCGGTCCCCGTCGAGCCGCACCCTCCAGGTGCGGGTGCCCGCCGGGGTGCAGGACGGGCAGCGCATCCGCCTCAAGGGCAAGGGCGCTCCGGGCACCGGCGGTGGCCCGGCCGGCGACCTCATGCTGCTCGTGCACGTCGACCCGCACCCGGTGTTCGGCCGCAAGGGCGAGCACCTCACGCTCTCGGTCCCCGTCGCGTACGACGAGGCCGCGCTCGGGGCCGACGTCGCGGTGCCCACGATCGACGGCACCTCGGTCACGCTGCGGATCCCCCCGGGCACGCCGCACGGCCGCACGCTCCGGGTGCGCGGCAAGGGCGGCCTGGCGCGGTCGGGCCGCCGCGGCGACCTGCTCGTCACGGTCGACGTCGCGGTGCCGGCCGCGCTCTCGGACGCAGAACGTGAGGCCGTCGAGGCCTTGCGCGTCGCCCGTGCCGGGCGCGATCCTCGAGAGGACCTCTTCAAGGCGGTGAAGTCATGAGCGAGCGCCAGCGAGCGATGATGAGTCCGGTCATGACGAAGCCGCCTACTCTCTGCTTCTTGAAGGCGGTGAAGTCATGAGCATCGGCAACCCCTTCACGCCGCCGGGACCTGAGGCGAAGGTCTTCGTCATCAGCGTCGCCGCGGAGCTGTCCGGCCTGCACCCGCAGACCCTGCGCACCTATGACCGGCTCGGTCTCGTCGAGCCCGGGCGCACCGGTGGCGGCGGGCGCCGGTACTCGTTGGTCGACATCGAGCTGCTGCGCCGTATCGCCGACCTCACGGCCGAGGGCCTCGGCCTCGAGGGCGTCAAGCGCGTGATCGAGCTCGAGCACCAGGTTGCGGCGCTCTCGTCGCGCGTGACCGAGCTGGAGGCCGACCTCGAGGTCGCCCACCGTGCGCTCGGCACCGTGGCCAACCTCCCGGTGCGCGCGTCGGCCGCGCAGGTCACCCTCTACCGCCGCCGCCGCTGAGCCTGCGCCGCATCGCGGTCAAGCGCTGAGCTCACCCGCCGGGCGGTGAGCTAGGGACGAGTCGAGGGACTGCACTGGTCCCTGTCCCACCGCCCGGGGACGGGACCGGTCCCTGTCTCACCGCCCGTCCACCTGTCGTTCGCCTGTGAGGTGGGGGCCGTTCGTCGGGCGTGGTTAGCGTCCGGGCCGCAAGGGGGCCCGTCCGGGGGTGCACCCTCGGACGGAAGACGCTCATGACCTTGGCTGCCTCGCCCCTGCTCGACTCGACACCGCCCACCTCGACGCGTCCCGGGCGCGTGCTGCTGCACCTGGTGCTGAGCGGCGCACTGCTCGCGGGGGTCTTTGGTCTGGGCGCCACGGCCTCGGCGGCCGAGCCGCCGCCGCTGTTCGTGTCGGAGATCGTGGCCAACCCGGCCGGCGTCGACGAGTTCGAGTACGTCGAGGTGACGAATCCCGGGGACGCTCCGGTGTCCCTCGACGGCTTCACGTTCGCCTACACGTACGCGGACTCGACCGACACCGCCCGGGACGTCGCGCTCGCCGTCGATGGCACCGCGACGGTCGCTCCGGGTGGGTCGGTCGTGCTGTGGCTGAGCTACACCGCGAGCGGACTCGACTCCTTTGCGCGCACGGTCGAGGAGTTCCGCGCGGCTACTGGCGCCTCCGCCACGACCCCGGTTCTGCGGCTCACGGGTCAGCCCGGCATGGCCAACGGGGGCGACCGCGGGATCCGCATCAGCGACGCCGGCGGCATCGTGACGTGGTCGCACTACCCGGCGGGCTCGCAGGCGATCGACCTCGGCGCCGACTTCTCCGTCCCGGCAGCGCGCGGGCAGGCGGCCCCAGTGCTGGCCACGCTCTCGCCCATGACGCCCGGATCGGTCGTGCCCGAGGCGCTGGTGCCGACGGTGCCGGTCGATCCCGAGCCCGAGGTGCCGGACGACATCGGCGTGCTCGAGCCCGATCCGGCCCTGGTGGCGGCGCCCCTGCAGGTCACCGAGCTGGTGCCGGACACCGCGAACGTGGGCGGCTCTGACGGCTACGAGTTCGTCGAGGTCTTCAACGCCTCCAGTCAGGACGTCGACTTCTCCGACTACGCGCTGACGTACCTCTACCCGCAGGACACCACGACCAACACCAACGAGGCCGCGTGGCCCGCGGTGCCGGACGATGTCGTGATCCCCTCCGGTGGGACGTTGACGTTCTGGATCAAGAACGGCGCCAACGACGACCTGACCGACGCCGACTTCAACGCGCACCACGGCAGCGACCTCACGCTGGGTGAGGACCTCGTGGAGATCTCATCGGCCGGTTTCGCGAACGGGTCGGCGCGCGGCATCGCGATCCGCACCAACACCGGGTTCCCGGTCAACCGGGCGTACTACAACCTGGCGGGCGCCGACGACGTCGACGCGGACGTCGCGATCGCGTACGGCCCGACGCCGGGCGACACCGGTCTGCAGTCGATCGTCGCCCGCCGCGATCCCTCGCCGGGCCGGGTGCAGGTCGACCAGGTCGCCGACGGACTCGTCGTCGTCCCGAACGACACCAGTGCGCCGGTCGTCGACGACCGCACCGCCGCGACGATCGATCCCCTCGCAGGATTCGTGCTCGACCTGCGGGTCAGCGACGACGTGCAGGTGCGCACCGTCACGGCGCGGATCAGCAACGACGTCGACACCGAGCCGCTTGCGGTGAACCTGGTGCACTCCGCGACGGACCCGCTGGCTTACGGCACCGTCGTCAACGCGGCCGACGTCGTCGGCAAGCAGTGGTTCGAGTACGTCGTGGAGGCCTCCGACGGCACGAACGTGACGGGCACCGAGACCCGCCGCGTGATGGTCGACGGGGCAAGCTCCGACCCCGTGCGCCTCAACGTCGCCGATGGTGACTTCGTCGGGGGCACCGCGACGATCTCGGCGGCGGGGGAGAGCTCCCCGCCGAGTCTGGAGCTGACGATCGACGGCGCCACCGTCGCGACGCGGGCGTCGCTGGAGTCGACGCCCTACTTCGTGTTCGAGACCTCGCAGACCGACTTCTACTTCCGCAACGGCGTGCGCATCGGCGAGGACGTCCTGCACGTCTTCGACGAGGGCACCTACGAGCGCACCGAGACCATCGCGGTGCCAGTGGCCTTGTCCTACGTCACGCAGGGTGAGCCGCTCTCGGTCGACGTGTGGGCCGGCACGAAGGCCGGGCCGTGGATCGACGAGGCCGAGAACAACGACGACTTCGTGATCTCCGGCATGCGCCTGGTGCTCCCGGACGGCCGGACGTTGCGTCCGGCCGAGTACGACGACCCGACCCAGCTCGTGCAGATGGGCGACAGCGCCGGCAAGAACGACTTCTACGCCTCGGTGTTCGACCTCGGTGACGACGCGTTCACCGCCCTGGCGCACGACTGGGACACCACGGCCGTTGCTGACGGACCCCACCAGGTGCTCGCGACGGAGGGCGCCGACAGCGCCTCGGCGCAGGTCCTCGTCGACAACACCGCCCCGGTGGTGACGCCGAGCGTCGAGGACGGACGCGTCTACCAGGGCGAGATCGTGCTCGACGTGACGATCGAGGACGGCAGCGGATCGGGTGTCGTGGACACGGTCACCTCGTTCGACGGAGAGCCGGTCGTGCTCCCGCTCACCACGTCGTCGGTCACGCTGGCGGCGGGCGACCACGTGCTCTCGGTCGTCGCGACCGACGCGGTCGGCAACGTCACCGAGCGCGCGGTGACGTTCACGGTTCCCGAGGAGCAGCCGGGCGCCGACGGTGTCGCGCCGGCCGACGGCGCCGAGGTCGAGGTCGGCAAGGTCGTGCTGCAGGCTCTCGTCCAGGACCCCACCGCCGACCCGCTCGACGTCTCGTTCCGCAAGGGTGAGCGCTTCGCGCTGGGAGACGGTGAGGTCGCGGCCGCCAGCGGCACGACCCACGACGCCCGCGCGCTCGAGCGCGACGGCACACCCGCCGACCCGGCGGCACCCTCGCCGGCCCGCCTGCTCGCTTCGCAGCAGCTCGAGACGCAGGCCGGCCTCGCGCCGGTCACCGCCACCGACGCCCTGCCGTACTACACGTTCGACGTCGCGGTGCCGGCCGACGCCGGTGCCGACGCCACGGCCCGCGTCACGTGGGACGGCACGGCCGACCGCGACTCGCAGGTCATGCTCTACGCCCTCGCGGCCGACGGCTCGCGCTGGATCGAGCTGGCGCGGCACCGCACGACCGCTGACGACGAGGCCTTCACGTTGCAAGGCTCCGCCGTCGTCGGCGAGACCGTGCGCGACGGCACGATCACGGTACTCGTGCAGCACTCCGAGGGCTTCTCGGGCGCCGACCTCAGCACTCGCGGCTCCACCGTCACCCCGGCCAACCCGCTCGACACCCCGCGCTCGGAGTATGACTTCTCGATCGCGTGGGAGTCGGACACGCAGTACTACAACGAGGAGTTCCTGCAGCACCAGACGGCGATCCACGACTACGTGCTGGGCCAGCGGGAGAACCAGAACATCCAGTACCTGATCCACACCGGCGACATCGTCGACGACTACGACCAGCCGTACCAGTGGGCCAACGCCGCCGGCGAGTATGCGCGCCTCGACGACGCCGGTCTGCCGTACGGCGTGCTCGCGGGCAACCACGACGTGGGCAGCGGCCTGTCCGACTACTCCCAGTACTCGCAGTTCTTCGGCGAGGCGCGGTACGGGGCCAACCCCTGGTACGGCGGCTCCTACCAGGACAACCGAGGCCACTACGACCTGGTCTCGGCCGGTGGCATCGACTTCGTGATGCTCTACATGGGCTGGGACCCGCAGGCCGACCACATCGCCTGGATGAACGACGTGCTCGCGCGGTACCCGGAGCGGGTCGCCATCGTGAACCTGCACGAGTTCATGCTCACGACGGGCGGCCTCGGGCCGGTGCCCCAGCAGATCCTCGACGAGGTCGTCGCGACCAACCCGAACGTGCGAATGGTGCTGTCCGGGCACTACCACGACGCCTTCACGCGGATCGACCAGTTCGACGACGACGGCGACGGTGCGGTCGACCGGGACGTGTACTCGATGTTGTTCGACTACCAGGGCCTGCCCGAAGGTGGGCAGGGCTTCCTGCGGCTGCTCCAGTTCGACAACGAGGGACAGTCGATGCGGGTGCGCACGTACTCGCCGTCGCTCGACGTCTACAACTCCGACGACCCGTCTCTGCTGGAGCCGGGTGCCGATCCGTACCTGCACCAGGACTTCGAGATCGGGTACGACGCGCTGCGCATCACGCCGAGCGACAAGACCCTCGCGACGACGGGGTTCACGGCCGAGGTGCTGACGACCCAGGAGGTCGGGGCGGTGCAGGACGTGCCGAGCGGCACGGTCGCGGCGGTGCCGTGGGACCTCACCGAGCTCGGCGAGCACGGCTGGTACGCCCGAACAGTGGATCCCTACGGCGCGACGCACGACACGCCGGTCTACGCGTTCACCCTGGTCCCGGCCGTGGCCGGACCGGGCGACGGCTCGGGTGGTTCACCCGGCGGCGGCACGGGTGGTCCCGGTGCCGGCTACGGCGGTGACGGCAGCGGCACGGGCACGACGCGGCCCGCGGACGCCGACCGCACCCTGCCGGGCACGGGCCTGCCGATCGACGCAGCCGTCCTCCTGCTCGCCCTCGGCCTTGCCGGCGCCGGTGCCGTCGTCCTGGTCCGTGCCCGCCGCCGAGCCGGCCCACCCGCTCCCTGAGGTGCGACGAGCGCCAGCGACGAGCCTCTAGGGTCCCGGGAACGGCTTCGAGGCTCGCTCGTTCCTCGCTCGCACCTCAGCCAGCGGGGTGATCGCGTCCAAGAGTGTGACGTGCGACACGCCGCAGGCAGTCACATCGCGGACCGGATTTCCCGGGAGTTGCTGCACCGCTTTAGGCTTGCCTTCGTTGTCTTCTCCCCAGGAGTGCCCGAAATGACCAGGAAGCTGCGTGTCGGCATCGTCGGTGCCGGACCTGCCGGCGTCTACGCCGCCGACATCCTCACCAAGGCCGAGCTGCCCGAGGGCTTCGACGGCGTCGCCGTCGACATCCTCGACCGCGATCCCACGCCGTTCGGCCTGATCCGGTACGGCGTCGCGCCGGACCACCCGCGGATCAAGGAGATCATCAAGGCGCTCAAGCGGGTCATGTCGAATCCCGCCATCCGCTTCTTCGGCAACGTCGGCTTCGGCACGGACGTCAAGCTCGAGGAGCTGCAGCAGTTCTACGACGCCGTCGTGTTCGCCACCGGCGCCCGCCGCGACCGGGACCTCACGATCCCGGGCATCGACCTCGAGGGCTCGTACGGCGCGGCCGACTTCGTGTACTGGTACGACGGCCACCCCGACGCCCCCCGCACGTGGGACTTCCAGCCGCACGCGAAGCAGGTCGCCGTGCTCGGCGTCGGCAACGTCGGTCTCGACGTCGCCCGCATCCTGGCCAAGACGGCCGAGGAGCTCGTCGTCACCGAGATCCCCGACAACGTCTACGAGGGCCTCCAGAAGAACGCCACGACCGACGTCCACGTCTTCGCGCGTCGCGGTCCGGCGCAGGTCAAGTTCACGCCGATGGAGCTGCGCGAGCTGTCGCACTCGCCCACGATCGACGTCATCGTGCACCCCGAGGGCTTCGAGTTCGACGAGGGCTCGATGGACGCCATCCGCGCGGCCAAGAGCCAGAAGCTCGTGGTCGACGTCCTGCAGAACTATCTCGCGAAGGAGCCGTCGGGCGCCCCGCACCGCATCCACATCCACTTCTGTCAGAACCCCGTCGAGGTCCTCGGCGAGGACGGCAAGGTCGTGGGCCTGCGCACCGAGATCACCGAGCTCGACGGCACGGGCAACGTGCGCGGCACGGGCGAGTTCAAGGACTGGCCCGTCCAGGCCGTCTACCGGGCCATCGGCTACCACTCCGACAACCTGCCCGGCCTGCCGTTCGACCAGAACGCCGCCGTGCTGCCCAACGACGGCGGTCACGTCGTCGACATCGACGGCAGCCCCATCCCGGGCGTCTACGCCACGGGCTGGATCAAGCGCGGTCCGGTGGGTCTGATCGGCCACACCAAGTCCGACGCTGCCGAGACGATCGGCATGCTCGTCGCCGACGCCCCGTCGCTGAAGGCCGCGGAGCAGCCCGACACGGCTGCGTTCGACCGCTACCTCGACGGTCGCGGCATCGAGTACACGACCTGGGAGGGCTGGGAGAAGCTCGACGCCCACGAGGTCGAGCTCGGTGCGAACGACACCTACCAGCGCGAGCGCAAGAAGGTCGTCGCGCGTGACGAGATGGTCAGCATCTCCCGCTCCTGAGTGTTCCCGTGAGGGCATGGGGACCTCTCCCCAGTTCCGCCTGAGGTGCTGACGCGCCCGGTCCGCAGTTCTACCGTGGTGCCATGGCGATCGGGGGCGATCCGGGCGAGCTGCGGGCTCAGGCGCAGCGGGTGCGTGGCTGGGCCGACCAGGTCGGCGACGTGGCCGGCGACCTGCTGGAGGCCACGTCGGTCGACTGGGCCAGCAATGCCGCCGAGACCTTCCGGCTCGAGCTCGAGACACGGCGGCACGAGGTGCTGCGTCTCGTCGAGCGCTATCAGGAGACCGCGACCCGGCTCGACGCGCTCGCCGACGCCCTGGAGGAGCGCCAGCAGGTGCTCACCGGTCTGCTGGCGGCCGCCGGGAGGACCTTCGACGATCTGACCAGCGCCGTGGCCGACGGTGCGGGGGAGGTCATGGACGTCGCACACCGCTTCGTGAGCGACACGGCCGAGCTCGGCCGCGACGTCCTCGACCGGGTGGGCCTGTGACGACCGGGTTCACGGCCGGCCCGTCGGGGCACCGGACCGAGCTCGACGAGGCGGCGTGGGCGGGGGTCGTCGCGGCCACCGCGCTGGACGTCGGTCAGGCGCCGCTGCGGCCGCTCGGCGCACCGCGGGCTACAGCTGGGGATCCGGAGCCCGCCCTCGTCGAGGCTGCCGGGCTCGCGCTCGGTCGGGCCGACGTGGGCGTCACGGTCCTGGCCGGCGCGGGTGAACGGGGCGTGCTGGCGCAGATCGGTGCCGACCGCCAGGTGCTGGGCTCTGCGGTCCGCGCGGTGGTCACCGGCGCCCCGGGCGCGCCGGAGCCGACCGCGGTCCCGGGGGTCCGGCTCGGAGCGCGGGCCACGCGCCACCTGGTCGACGAGGTCATGTGGCTCGTGCCGCCCGGGGGCGTGGACTGCGCGCTGCCGCGGGAGTCCGTCGCGCTCGAGCGCGACCACGCCCTCGTGATCGCCCGTGCGGTCGGCGCCGACGACGAGGTCGCCCTCCTGGCGGCTCGTCACGCCGGGTTCGACACGGTGCCCCCCGTGCTGAGGGCCGTGGCCGGTCCGACGACCGCCAGCGTGACGCTCACGATCTCGACGTGCGCAGACCCGGTGCACGGGGTGCGCCAGTGGCTGCTGACCGACCACGGATGGGTCAGCCTCACGATGCTGGGCCGCCGCGTCGTGCACACCCCACGCAGCCGCGACGATCTCGCGACCGAGCTCACCTCGGTGCTCGCCGGGGCGTGGGACGCCGCCCTCGCCGCCCGATGGAGGGCATCATGACCGAGCGGCCCCACCCGATCCAGGTCAGCGGCGGTTCCGGGGGAGTGGCCGCGAAGTACGAGGACATGCTGACCCACGCCGACCTGCTCGACGTCGCCGGCGACGGCCTTCGTGAGGCCGGCACGAGCCTGGCCGGAATGCTGGTCGAGAGCGATCTCTGGGAGGCGTCGCTGCTGTGCCCAGGCGAGGTCGCCGCGGTGCAGGCCGCGGTCGTCGAGGCCTCGACCGGACCGGAGGGCGCACTGTGGGCCGGCGGCGAGGTCGAGATCACGGCGCGATACCTGCGGTTCTCCGTCGCGGTGTACGTCGATGCCGATCGCAGCCTGACCGACCTCGCGGAGGGGGCCGCGACCGTGGCCGGGTGGAGCTTCGGGGCGGTGCTGCCCCTCCTGGCGGTCGGGGGCATCGGCGTCCTGGCCCTGAACCCCGAGCTGTTGACGATGCTGATGCTCGCCGACAAGGACGACCTGCTCACCTCGGTCGAGGCGTTGGCCTTCGACGAGCCGTGGATCATGGAGGCGCTGACACGGATGGCGCCCGGTGCGGTGCAGGGCACGACGTTCACCCTCGCCACGCTCATCCCGGCGGGCCCCCTGGTGCTGTCGGGCCTCACGGGTGGGAGGTGGCCGTCGGGCGACTACACGACCGCGGTCGCCGGCCTCGCCGAGCTGGCGCGGCGCACCGGCCACCTGCAGGACGTCGGCTCGTTCGACATCGCCGCCACGGGGGACCCGCACGACGTCTCGATGGACGCCGATCGTGCCGTCCAGACCATCTTCGAGCAGCAGGGGGTCGTGGCCCAGGCCGACGGGCGGGTGCAGGTCATCAGGGTCGACGGGCCGGACGGGCCTTCGTACGTCGTGCAGATCCCCGGCACCCAGGACTGGTCGACGCAGCGGGGCGACAACCCCGTCGACCTCACGACCAACGTCGCCCTGATGGCGGGCGATGACACCGTGATGGTCGACCTCGTGGCCGACGCGATGCGCGAGGCCGGCATCCCGCCCGGGGCACCGGTCATGCTCACCGGACACAGCCAGGGCGGCATCACGGCCATGACGATGGCGGCCGATGCCGACCTGCAGGACGAGTTCTCGATCACGAGCGTCGTGACGGGCGGGTCGCCGGTCGGCCGGATCGAGGTGCCCGACGGCGTCTCGGTGCTGTCGCTCGAGCACGACCAGGACGTCGTGCCGATGCTCGACGGGGCCGACAACCCCGACCGCGCCGAGTGGACCACGGTGCGCCGGGAGCTGACCGAGGCCGAGGGTGGCGACGGGTCCGCGGCGGACCGTGGGCCCGGTGGTGCGCACTCGATCGACAACTACGCGCAGACCGGTGCGGCCGCCGATGCTTCCGACGATCCCACCCTCGAGCGATGGCGCGACGACAACAGCAGCTTCTTCGGCTCGGGGCAGGCGCAGCAGTACCAGATCGGTGCCCTGGCGGGTGGCTGACGCCGAGTCGCCTGACCGCTCCGGCCGTCAGGCGTCGTCGACCTCGTCGAGCCAGGTGGCGATCGCGCGGCCGATCGCAGGACCGGCGTCCTCCTGGAGGAAGTGGCCGGCGTCCTCCACGACCTGCAACGGCTGACGCAGGGGCAGGAGCTGCTCCATCTGGCGTCCCGTCGCCTCCAGGGGGAGCACGACGTCCTGGTCGGCCCACAGCAGCAGGGCGGGGCGGGTGTCGGCGCCGAGCGCCTCCACCGCCGCGCGACCCTCGGCAGCTCCCGGGGCGTCGGGTGTCTGGGGAATCAGGCCGGGGAGCGACCGTGCCCCGCCCTTGGCCTCGACCCCGTCGAACGGCGCCTCGTACGCCGCCACGACCTCGTCGCTCATCGGGGTAGCGACGGCGCCGGTGATGAGCATCCCGATCGGCAGGTCGGGCGTCGCCTCGACGAAGTCACGGAACGCCTGCCAGGCGGCGCCCATGCGTTGGTGACCCGTGAACAGCCCCGAGTCCATGACGACCAGCCGGGAGATCCGCTCGGGGATCTCGGTCGTGGCGACGCGAAGTCCGACGGGTCCGCCCCAGTCGTGCACCACGAGTGTCACGTCGTGCAGGTCGAGGTCCTCGAACAGCGACACGACCGACGCCACGAGGCGGTCGTACGTGAACCAGTCGTCGGACGGCTTGTCCGAGCGGCCGAACCCCGGCAGGTCCGGGGCGATGCACCGGTGCCCGGCCCCGGAGAGCTCGGTGATGACGTGGCGCCACAGGAACGACCACGTGGGCTCGCCGTGCAGCAGCACGATCGGCGACCCGTCGCCGACGTCGACGTGGGCCAGGCGCAGGCCCTCCCAGGTCCGGTAGTGCGGCGCGTGGTCGAAGTCGGGCAGGGCGGTGAAGCGGGAGTCGGGTGTGCGGTGGACCCCGGGCAGCGGGCCGGCGTCGGTGGGGCCGCTCACGGGGCGCTGCTCGACGGTGTGGTCCCTGCCGGCCTGTGCATGCGTCACAAGGTAGGTGCGGTGCTCCCCGATGTCGAGGGCTGGCGCCACCCCACGCCCGCGGTGGATCAGGGCAGGGCGCGAAGCACCCGCACGTGACAGGTCGCCGGGTCGCCCTGCGCCGACAGGCCGGAGACGGCCAGGGGCGCTGAGCCCCCAGGCTGCACGTTCGCCAAGTCGGTGCGGGACGCGGGGCGCTCCTGGCCATCGGCCGGGCCGACGTAGACGTCGACCGTGAACGACTCGGCCGTGTCGCTCGTGTTCGAGATCGTGCCGCTTGCCGACCACAGGCCGTCCGTGCCGGGTGCGCAGGTGAATCCGGAGAGCGCCTCGGGCGCCGGCGCTGCGGTCGCGTCGGCGGACGGCGCCGCCGACGGGTCGGGGTCGCTGTCGGACGACCCGCCACACCCACCCACGCCGAGGGCGAGGGCGACCACCAGGGGGATCAGGGCCGAGCGACGCATGGGTCCATCCCATCACGCGCCGAGGCGGTGCGGGGTGCGCCACGGCCGGTCGGTCCGACGTGAGAACATGAGGGAAACCTCATGAACGGGAGTCAGCATGTCGGTCGAGCGCGTCGGAGTCATCGGTGGAGGCCTCATGGGCTCCGGGATCGTGGAGGTCAACGCCCGCGCGGGGATCGACGTGGTGCTGGTGGAGGTCTCGGCCGACGCGGCCAAGGCGGCCGAGTCGCGGGTGACGTCCTCGCTCGAGCGCGCGCTGGGCCGCGGCAAGATCTCGCAGGAGGACTTCGACGCCACCGTGGGCCGGATCCGGTTCACCGACGACCTCGAGCACCTCGCCGACCGCCAGCTCGTGATCGAGGCCGCAAGCGAGCGTGAGGACGTCAAGCTCGACCTGTTCCGGCGACTGGGCCAGATCGTGACCGACGAGTCGGCGATCCTCGCCTCCAACACCTCGTCCATCCCGATCGTGAAGCTCGGCGCGGTCTCGGGCCGCGCCGACCGGGTCATGGGCGTGCACTTCTTCAACCCCGCGCCGGTCATGAAGCTCGTCGAGCTCATCCCCTCGCTGACCTCCAGCCCCGAGACGCTCGATCGCATGCGTGGGTACGTGACCGACGGGCTGGGCAAGGAGCCGATCGAGGCCACCGACCGGGCCGGGTTCGTCGTCAACAGCCTGCTCGTGCCCTACCTGCTCAGCGCGATCCGCATGTACGAGGCGGGGTACGCCTCGGCGGCCGACATCGACCAGGGCATGGTCCTGGGCTGCGGTCACCCGATGGGCCCGCTGGCCCTGTCGGACCTGATCGGGCTCGACACGATCCGCGCGATCGGCCAGTCGATGTACCAGGAGTTCAAGGAGCCCCTGTACTCCCCGCCGCCGCTGCTGGACCGCATGGTCGATGCCGGCCTGCTGGGCAAGAAGTCCGGCCACGGCTTCTACCCCTACGGCTGAGATCTGGCCGACGACGGGCGGTGAGCCAGCCACCTTTCAGGTCCCCTCAACGGTGGCTCACGCACCGCTCGCGGGCAGCAGGCCTGGGGCAGCTTCGCGGGTCAGCGACGGCGGCGGCGGAGCGTGCTGATCGCGACCGCGGTGCCGACCACGAGGACGGCGATCGCCACGACGACGATCGCGACCGTCGTGTAGTCGCGATCGGTCTCCGGGTCGGCGGGGGTGTCGTCATCGCCGCCCTGCTCGGCCGTGTCGGGGCTGGGGTCGCTGGCGGCGGGTCCGTCGTACGTGAAGTTCACCGAGCCCTCGATCGGATGGCCGTCGGACGACGTGACCCGGTACGAGGCGGTGTAGGTGCCGGACGTCGTGGCGGCGAACTCCCGCGAGACGGTGTCGCCCGCCACGGTCGCCTCGCCGACCGAGACGTCGGCGCCGGAGGGATCGACGACCGAGACGAACGCCGCCTCCGGGAAGATCTCGCCCGAGAAGCGGAACGCCGCGAACTGCGGGTCGTCCGGACCGAGCGCAGCCCCCTGCGACGGGGTGGCCTCGATCATCTCGTCGTGGGCCGACGCCGGGAGCGGGCTCAGGGTCAGCAGGAGGACGAGGCCGGAGGCGACGGTCAGGGCGGCAGCGCGAAGGGTCGACACGGTTTTCACTCTACGGAAGGCACCCGCCTCGACGTTCAGGTGTCCTGCATCACCTGGCGTCAGTTTGACCTCAACCACGGTTGAGGTCCTAACGTCGGGGCACATGGACGAGGTGACACACGTGAGCGCGCCCGCACCCGGGTCCGCCTGGCTGCGGCAGGCCTTCCGCCTGTATCCGTCGGGCGTGGCGATCGTGACGGCCATGACTCCGGACGGGCCGGTGGGCCTGACGGTCTCGAGTCTCGCCTCGGTCTCGGCCGAGCCGCCGGTCGTCTCCTTCTCGGTCTCCACGGCCACGCGGTCGGCCGGAGCACTGCTGGCCGCCTCCGAGGTGGCGGTGCACGTCCTGCCCCTGGGCCGGGCCGCGCTGGCCGACGCCTTCGCCCGCAGCGGCGCCCCCCGGTTCACCCCCGAGCAGGGCTGGGTCGTGGCCACCCACTCCCCGCCTCTGCTCCCTGACGCCGTCGTGAGCCTGGTCGGCCCCGTCCGCCAGACCGTCCCGGTGGTGGGGTCCACGCTCGTGCTGGTCGACGTCGCCACCACCAGGATCGGTCCTCCGGCCGAGCCACTGCTGCACCTCGACCGCGCCTACCGCGCGGTCGGGCCCGCGATCGATCGAGAGGACCGACCCCGATGACGTATGTGATCGCCCAGCCGTGCGTGGACGTGAAGGATCGCGCGTGCGTCGACGAGTGCCCGGTCGACTGCATCTACGAGGGCAAGCGGATGCTCTACATCCACCCCGACGAGTGCG
>CAYRZN010000049.1:1721-15524 GCA_964428825.1 uncultured Aeromicrobium sp. | reverse complement strand
ACGTGGTCACCGTCGGTGGTTGAGGTGTGAGTGCCGCCTGCGGCGCGAGCCTCGAAACCTCGGTCACGATGTGGGCGCTCCCAGCGACGAGCCTGGACCCCGCCCGCGCCGGGACCCGCCAGAATGAACCCGTGCCCACGCCCTACCACCTGCTGACGTGCGAGGACCCGCGTCACCGCGGGTGGCAGCTCCCCGTCGCGGGAGCCATGACGCTCGGCGCGTTCCTGGTGGTGGCGACCCTGGTGGGCGCGGGTCCGCAGGACCCCGTCGACCGTCCGGGCGCGCTCGCGGTCGACCTCGGCACGGTCGCCCTGGTCGCGCCGCTCCTGCTGGGCGCGCTGTGGCTGACGGGCTCTCCGGCGCTGCGTCTCGTGTGGTCGGTCGAGGGCCGCGTGCGGTGGGCGTGGTGGGGCCGGTGCTGTGCGATCTCGTTCGCCACGGTCACGGCCGCGCTGGCGCTCGCATCGACCCTGCCGGGCTCGGGCGTGGGTCGTGAGGTCTCAGTGCCGTCGATGGCGGCGTGGTTCGGGGTGGTCGTCGCACTCGTTCTCGTGCCAGGGCAAGCACTCGCGCAGGAGCTGGTCTTCCGCGGCTTCCTGCCGCAGCTGATCGGCACGATCGTGCCCGTGGCGTGGATCGGCATCGCGACCAGCACGTGCTTCTCCGTCGCGATCCACGGCAGCGGCACGTGGCGCCTGGTCGACGTGGCGCTGTTGGCCCTCGCCGCCGGGGTGCTGACCCAGCGCACCGGTGGGCTCGAGGCCGCGGTCGCGCTGCACGTGGCGCACGCCGTCCTCCGGCTCGCGCTCGAGGCAGGGGGGACGATCCTGACGTCGCAGGGTCGCGCGGACCTCGGCGCGGCCTCGGTCGTGCCGACCCTGCTCACGGTGCTCGTCGTCGGGGCCGTCGTGGAGTGGCAGGTGCGGGTGACGGGCCTGCCCACCCGCCGCCCCGCCGTTACCGAGCTGGTTCCGCAGGAGGCTGAACCGCAGCCCTCCGCGACGTCCGTCGAACCGGTCCGAGAGGTGCGCGTACGCCCTCATGCGCCCGAGTACCCGGGCGAGATTGATGACGCCTGGGGTCATTGAGTGATAAACCTGTGGGGGCCCTGGCTTTGGCAATGACCACCGACATGGTTACTTTGGACTACACACGAAGAGCGGTCCTGCGAGTCAGGCGAGATGGAACGTCCAACACCGGGCGTGGAGGGAGGCAACATGGAGCGTTCGCACGACGTGCTCCGCTTCCCGTTCGCCCGGTCCACTCCGGGCATCGCTCGCACCAAGCTGGCCGGGTTCCTCACGGTCAACCGTGTGGCCTCCAGCCGCATCGACGACGCCTTGATCGTGCTGAGCGAGATGCTCACCAACGCCGTCAGCCACGGCCGGCCCAGCGACGACGGCACCATCGAGGTGTCGTGGTCGATCGCGAAGGGCCTGCTCGAGATCAGCGTGCGCGACCACGGTGAGGGCACCCAGCTCGCGCCGGTCGACTTCGACAACGACTCGTTGAGCGGCCGCGGCCTGGCCATCATCAGCCAGATCACCGACCGCTGGTGGGTCGACCTCGACGGGGGCACGCGGGTCAACGCCGAGCTCTCGGTCGGCGACGCCGGCCACGCCTGAGCCTGCGCTGGCCCTCACACACCTCGATGTGAGGATCGTGCTCCGGGAACTGCCGCTGCACCCCTAGAATCATCGCGTGTCACGTCGCGTCGGGTTGCCCCTGCTGGTGCTGTTCCTGATCGTCGACGTCGTGCTGGTGGTGCTGGTCTATCGCCACGTCAACCAGCCGCCCCCGTCGAGCGACGTCGCCCTGGAGGAGACGCCGGCTCCGGACCAGGTCGCCAACGAGCAGACCGCGTTCGAGTTCGACCCGGCGACCGCGGCGGTGCTCGACGTCACGAACGACGGCACGGTCGTGTGGGCCACCCGGGGTTCATGCGAGGGCGCTCCCGGCACGGTCATGACCGGCACGGAGAACGGTGCCTCGATGACCCCGCGCTCGCCGGGTCTGCAGACCGTGCTGAGCGCCGCCATCACGGCTGAGGGCGACGTCGTCCTGGTGGGTACGGGGGCCGATTGCGTGCCGGTCCAGCTGCGCTCCACCGACGGTGGTGCCTCGTGGGACGAGGACGACGAGATCTCGCTCTGGTATCCCTCGCCCACCGACGTGCGCACGGTCGTGGCGCCGAACGGTGTGGCCAGCCAGCCCGAGTGCTCGGTCTCCTCCCTCAGCCAGGTCGACGCGAGCTTCGCACGGGTCACGTGCGTCGACGGTGTCGTCCGCGGCACGGGCAACGCCGGGGCCGAGTGGCTCGTGCTGGGCCGCCTCGACAACATCCGCACCGCCACGTTCACGACGTTCGACACCGGGTACGCGCTGGCCCGCTTCCAGGGATGCGCGGCGTTCCTGTTCACCACGACCGACTCCGGCGCCACCTGGACCGACCGCAGCTGCATCGTGGGCGATCCCGCCCGTGCAGTTGCGGCGAGCGACACCGTGCTGGTCGGCGTGGTCGGCACCGATCCGAAGACCTTCGTCAGCGACGACGGCGGCGACAGCTTCGGCCCCGCCTGACCCACCACCCCCCGCTGGTTGAGGTGTGAGGAGCCCTGGCGACGAGCCTCGAAACCCTGGTCACGTGGTGGGTTGCGGTACCCCTTTCGAGGCTCGTTCCTCGCACCTCAAGGGGCGGGGCTTCGCCCGCACGCACCCCTGGCGCCTGAGCCTCGAAGCCATCCCAACCTGGCCTAGCCCCGCACGGGCTGGCAGTACGGGCACCAGAACGCGTTGCGCTCCTGCGTGGGCACGTCACCGAGGTCGGCGTCACGGATGCGGGTGCCGCACCGGCGGCAGGGCCTGCGCTCGCGGTGGAACACCCAGCGCTCCTGGCCGGGCCGGGTGCTGCCGGTGAACGAGCGCTCCCAGCGGGTGGAGTTGACGCGGATCATCTGCTGACCGCGGGAGACGAGGCGGCGCAGGTCGGGCACCTCGCCGACCGCGGTGGTGGGGTGGACCCCGAGCACGAACAGCATCTCGTTGACGTACTCAGTGCCGAAGCCGGCGAGGTTGCGCTGGTCGAGCAGCGCCGTGAAGACCTGGCGGTCCGGGCGCGCGGCCAGCCGGGCGAGTGCCTCGTCGAGGTCCCAGTCGGGTCCGAGCAGATCGGGTCCGAGATGGCCGACCACGGTGTCCTCGGCATCGCGGGGCACGAGGTCGACCGTGCCCAGCCAGAACCCCACGGCCTGGCGATCTGCGGTCTCGAGCACGAGGCGGGCCGAGTGCGCCGGCCGCTGCCACCGGGTGCCCAGCGGGTGCACGTGCCACACCCCTTCCATCTTCAGGTGCGTGTGGATGGTCCACGGGCCGACCCGGG
Organism: uncultured Aeromicrobium sp.; assembly: GCA_964428825.1. GTDB lineage: Bacteria > Actinomycetota > Actinomycetes > Propionibacteriales > Nocardioidaceae > Aeromicrobium. The sequence goes on along the minus strand of CAYRZN010000049.1, from coordinate 12,145 downwards.
TGAGCAGGTGCTTGCCGCGACTGACCGTCTCGTCGACCACCAGGCCGGTGAGGTCGGCGGTGGCGTGCTGGGGCACCCGGAAGTCCGAGACGGTCAGGACCTCACCCGACAGGCCCTCGTGCAGCTTCGCGGCGGTGCGGAAGACGGTGTCACCTTCGGGCATCGAGCTGGAGTCCCTTCGGGTGGGCGCGGAAACCGGCGGCAGCCATGGCCTCGCCGAGGGTCGTGCCGCCGACGCTGCGGTCGTCGACCGTCTCGACGCGGAGTCGCCCGACGCGGCCCGTGCGTCCGAGGTCGGCCAGGGCAGCCGCGGCGGCTGTGAGGTGTGCGGGGTCGTCGGTGAAGGTCAGGATGCGGCGCGCGCCGCGCTCGACGTACGCGACGAGGGCGCCGTCGTGCAGCAGCACGAGGGAGCCAGCGCGGCGGGAGGGGCGATGGGTGCTGTCGGCTGCGGCGAGGGTCTCGGGCCACCCCAGGGCGGCACCGAAGGGCTGCGCCGGGTCGGTCGAGGCCAGGGCGTACGCCGGGCCCGTGGACTCGTCGTCGCTCTCGCGGACGTGCGAGCGGAGGACGTCGATCGTGGACGTGGCGGCGAACTGCGCAGCACCGAGGCCCTCGACGAACATGCCGCGGAGCACGGCCCCGCGGTCCTCGGCCTCGCGCAGCACGCGGTAGACGTCGGCGAACCCGCCGGGCACCTGCTCGGCCATGACCGCGCCGCGGGTGAGCACGCCGTGACGCGCCACGAGCACCTCGGCGCGGGTGACAGCGCGCCGCGTGGGGTCGACCGGGTCGTCGGGGAGGGCGAACCAGCGACCGGCGAGCGCCGGTGGGGCGGTCGGACGCAGGGCTCGGGCGTTGAGACGACGGGGCCGGCTGGTGGGTCGGGCGCTCTTGGTGGCACGGACCCCGGCGCGCGACCGGACCGGGGCGAACGAGTCGTTCGAGACGAGCCCGGCCCAGGCGAGGTCCCAGACGACGTCGGCGGCACGGGAGTCGGGGTCGTCGAGGCCCTGGACGAGCTCGGTGAACCGGAACGCCCCGCCGGCGCGGAGCTGCCCGAGGACCTCGGTGTGGAGGTCGGTGAGCTCGATCTCGAGCGGGTCCTGCAGGCCGGCGAGGTCGGCGGGCAGGAGCCGGAGCCAGCCGTCGGACCGCCCGAGCGTGCCGGCACCGACCCAGACGACCTCACCCTCGGCGAGGAGGGCGTCGAGCATCGCGGGGGAGTAGTCGCCGACGCGGGCCGGGAGCACGACCGACTCCCACGCACTGGCCGGGAGCGCGACCCCCGCGAGCTGGTCGACCGTGTCGAGCAGGCCCGTCTCGCCGCGGCGGCGGCGGTCGAGCGCATGCCAGCCCGGCAGGAAGCGCACGAGCGTGCTGGTGTCGACTGGCTCGACCTGACGCCGGGCGGCGGCGAGGCTGCGACGACGCAGGCGGCGCAGGACCTCGGCGTCGACCCACTCCGTGCGGTCGTGGGTGTCGGTGCTGGAGTCGGCGTCGGTGCGGAACTCGCCCTCGACGAGCCGACCGTCGGCGGTGAGCCGCCGCAGGACGTCGCGCACGGGTCCGACACCCAGGCCCCAGCGGGCGGCGAGCTCGGACGCGGAGAAGGGTCCGTGCGTGCGGGCGTGCCGGGAGACGAGGTCGCCGAGGGCGTCCGCGGGCGACTCCAGGTGCGCCGCCGGCACCCCGAGCGGGAGCGACACCCCGAGCGCGTCACGCAGGCGGCCGGCGTCCTCGACGACCGCCCACATGGGCCGGCCGCCCACGTTGACCTCGAGGAGCCGGCGCGCGTCCTGCAGCTCGGCCAGCCAGGCGGACGCCTCGACCGGCTCCGTGGTGCGCTCCCGGACCTCGTCGGCGGGGATCGGGCCGAGGCGACGGACGAGATCGGCCACCTGCTCGGCGCCCCGCGCCCGGAAGTCGGCGGCGGTGCGCTGCAGCTCGGCCTCGACGTCGCGCACGACCTCGGGATCGAGCAGGTCGCGCAGCTCGGCGCGACCCAGGAGCTCGGCCAGGAGCCCGGAGTCGAGCGAGAGCGCGGCGGCCCGGCGCTCGGCGAGCGGGGCGTCACCCTCGTACAGGAACGCCGCGACGTACCCGAACACGAGGTTCTGCGCGAAGGGGGAGGCCTTGTCGGTCGTGACCTCCACGACCGCGACGGTGTGGTCGTCGATGCCCCGCATCAGTCGGGTGAGGGCCGGGAGGTCGTAGACGTCCTGCAGGCACTCGCGGGCCGTCTCGAGCAGGATCGGGAACTCCGGGTGGCGGCGCGCGACCTCGAGCAGCTGGGAGCCGCGCTGGCGCTGCTGCCACAGCGGAGCACGGGATCCGGGATTGCGGCGCGGCAGCAGCAGGGCGCGGGCGGCGCACTCGCGGAAGCGGGCGGCGAACAGGGCCGAGCCGCCGACCTCGGTGGTGACGATGCGCTCGAGCTCGTCGGGGTCGAAGGCGAAGAGCTCGGCGAGCGCCGGCGCTGCGTCGCCGTCGAGGTCGGGCAGGCGCGCCACGATGCCGTCGTCGGAGGCGACCACGGCGCCGTCGAGGTCGTAGCGCTCGCGGATGCGGGCCGCGACCGCCAGGGCCCACGGGGCGTGGACCCGCCGGCCGTACGGCGAGTGCAGCACGACGCGCCAGTCGCCGAGCTCGTCGCGGAACGACTCGACGACGAGGGTGCGGTCGGTGGGGACGACACCCGTGGCGGCCCGTTGCTCGGCCAGGTACGCGTCGAGGTTGGTGGTGGCGCGTTGGTCCAGCAGGGGCCCGGAACCCCCGCCGGTGTCGTCGTCCGCCCGGGGCCGCGAACCGCCGGGCGTGCGCTCGCGGACCGCGGCGCCGATGGCCTCGCCGAGCTCGGCGGAGCGTCCGGCGGCGTCGCCCTTCCAGAACGGCAGTCGCGCGGGCAGCCCTGGCGCCGGGACCACGATGACGCGGTCGTGGGTGATCTCCTGCACGCGCCAGCTGGTGGCGCCCAGCGAGATGACGTCCTGGACGCGGGTCTCGTAGACCATCTCCTCGTCGAGCTCACCGACGCGGCGCGGGGCCGGGCGGCTGGAGGTGGACTCCTCGTCGACCGGGAGGACGACCGAGAACATGCCGCGGTCGGGGATCGTGCCACCGTTGGTGACGGCGAGCCGCTGGGCGCCCGGTCGGCCCGTGAGCGTGCCGGCGTCGCGGTCCCACACGACCCGGGGACGCAGCTCGGCGAAGTCCTCGGACGGGTAGCGGCCGGAGACGAGGTCGAGCACCGCCTCGTAGACGCGCCGCGGGAGCGTGGCGAACGGCGCCGAGCGGCGGACCGTGGAGAACCAGTCCTCGACGTCGATCGGGTCGAGCGCGCACGCCGCGACGGTCTGCTGGGCGAGGACGTCGAGCGGGTTGGTGGGGACCCGCAGGGCCTCGATGGCGCCGGCCATCATGCGCTCGGCCGTGACGGAGGCGCCGAGCAGATCGGTGCGCGAGGTGGGGAACACGACGCCGCGGGAGAGCGCACCGACCTGGTGGCCGGCGCGGCCGACCCGCTGCAGCCCCGATGCGACGGTGGGCGGGGAGCCGACCTGCACCACCAGGTCGACCGCGCCCATGTCGATGCCGAGCTCGAGACTGGACGTGGCCACGACGCACGGCAGGCGCCCCGTCTTGAGGTCGTCCTCGATCAGCGCACGCTGCTCCTTGCTGACCGAGCCGTGGTGGGCGCGTGCCACGAGGTCGTCGGTGCCGTCGGCGACGCCCTTCGACTGGTTGCTCCCGCCCGAGACCTGGGCCGGGGCGCGGGAGTCGACCGACGGGTCGCGGGCGTGGCCCTGGCGGTCGGCCCAGGCCTCGTTGAGCCGGGACGTGAGCCGCTCGGCGAGCCCCCGGGAGTTGACGAACACCAGCGTGGACCGGTGGGCCAGCACGAGGTCGAGCACCTGCCGCTCGACGTGCGGCCAGATCGTGCCCGCCGGGCTGTCCTCGTCGATCGCGGGGATGTCGGTGAGGTCGTCGACGGGGACCCGGACGTCGAGCGCGAGGTGGCGCGGCGAGGCAGGGGCGACGGTCTCGACCGGCCGACCGCCGCCGAGGAAGCGGGCGACCTCGTCGGCGGGGCGCACCGTGGCGCTGAGGCCGACGCGTCGGGCAGGGCGCTCCAGCAGCGCGTCGAGGCGCTCGAGGCTGAGCGCGAGGTGCGCGCCACGCTTGGTGCCGGCGACGGCGTGGACCTCGTCGACGATCACGGTGTGCACGTCGCGCAGCGACTCGCGAGCGGCCGAGGTGAGCACGAGGAACAGCGACTCGGGCGTCGTGATGAGCACGTCGGGCGGGTGCGTGGCCAGCCGGCGGCGTTCCTGCTGGGGGGTGTCGCCGGACCGGATGCCGACGCTGACGTCGACGACCGACTCGCCCTCACGGGCCGCGGTGCGCGAGATGCCGACGAGGGGCGAGCGGAGGTTGCGCTCGACGTCGACCGCCAGAGCCTTGAGCGGCGAGACGTAGAGCACCGAGGTGCCCCGCGGCGGGGCGTCGGCGGCTCGCGGCTCGCGGTGCAGCAGCCCGTCGATCGCGCTGAGGAAGGCGGCGAGCGTCTTGCCCGACCCGGTGGGCGCCACGACCAGCAGGTGTCGGTCCTCGGGTGCCGACCAGGCGGCGGCCTGCGCGGCCGTGGGCTCGCCCAGGCTCTCGCCGAACCACGCGCGGGTGGCCGGCGCGAAGCGGGCGAGCGGGTCGGACACCCTGACATCGTCGCAGCGACCACCGACACCGCACGGCGGACCGCGGTCCGCCGGTCGTCAGGACCCGCGTGTCAGGGCCGGATCGGCGAGGCCGTTCAGGCATGCTGTCGGGCATGAAGTTCCGCCTGATCGCCGTCGTGACCTCCCTCGTCCTCGTGACCGCCGCGTGCGGGGGCGACGACAAGCCCGACGACAAGGACTCGACCAAGGGCGAGAGCCAGACGGTCGTGCAGGTGTCGCCACTCACGGGCCTGGAGTTCGGTGGAGAGCCCCCGGTCAACCCGGTGTTCGTGGTCAAGGTCGAGAACAGCAAGTCGGGTGCCCCGCAGTACGGCGTGAACCAGGCCGACCTGGTCGTGGAGGAGATGGTCGAGGGCGGCATCACGCGTCTTGCGGCGTTCTACCACACGACGCTGCCGGGGAAGATCGGTCACGTCCGCTCCCTGCGGGGGACCGACGCCGGCATCGCCGCCCCGGTCGGCGCCCACGTCGTGGCCTCCGGTGGCGCCGGGCCCGCCTACGACGCCGTCGGCGCTGCCGGCCTGACGACGTACACCGAGGACAACAACGCGCCCGGCTTCAGCACCGACTCCGCCAAGAAGCGTCCGTACAACCGCCTGGTCGACCTCGCGTCCCTCGCCTCGCAGGCCGCGGCCACCGAGATCCCGGGGCCCTACTTCCAGTTCACCCCGGTGGGGCAGGAGCAGCCCGCGTCTGCCGGCGCGCGACCGGTCACGTCAGGCACGGTCGTGTTCTCGCGCAGCCACACGACCACGTTCGGGTTCGCCGACGGTGGCTGGACGCGCACCAACGGCTTCGCGGCCCCGGGCGAGGAGTTCGTGGCCAACAACCTCGTCGTGGTGTTCGCCGCTGAGCGCGACGCCGGCTACCGCGACCCGGCGGGCAACCCGGTGCCCGAGACGATCTTCCAGGGCAGCGGTGCCGGCATCGTCGTGATCGGCGGTCAGGCGATCGACGTGACCTGGGCGAAGGAGTCGCTCGGCAGCACGCTCTCCTTCACCGACTCGGCGGGCAACCCGGTCACGATCCCGGCGGGCAAGACCTGGATCGAGCTCGTCTCGCAGGACCGGGGCTCGGCGACCTTCCAGTAGCCGCGGCGGTCGGCGGCGTCAGTCGCCGACGAGCTGGCCGAGCGTGCGCAGGCCGGTCAGGATGACGTCGATCGACTCGGCGACCCGTGCGCTGGCCAGGTCGGGGTCGCTCGACTCGGCCACGAACTCCGCGGAGGAGCGGATCGCTCCGTAGAAGACGGCAGCGAGCGCCTCGCGGTCGACCGCGACCTCGCCGATGTCGTCGACGAGCCGGTCGACGACGTCGTGCACGAAGCCCAGCGACGCGGCCCGCTCCGACTCGGCGAACGCCTCCTGGCCGAGGGCGACCGGCGCCTCCTGCATGCAGATGCGCCGGTACTCGGTCTCGCGGCTGACGTCGAGGTAGGCCCGGAGGCCGGCCCGCGCCTGCTCCCACGGGTCGCTCTCGGCGTCGAAGGCGGCGCGGATGCTGCGGATCGCGGACTCCTGCAGCTCGGTGAAGACCGCGTCGAAGAGCGCCAGCTTGCTCGGGAAGTGGTGGTAGAACGCGCCCTTGGTGACGCGGGACGCCGCGACGACCTCGTCGAGCGACGTGCCGGCGTAGCCGTGGTCGGCGAACAAGTGGGTCGCGCTCTGCACGAGGGCCCGCTTGGTGCCCGACGAGTACCCGCGTCCGGACGAGGTGCCGGTGGCCTTGCGGGCGGCCCGCAGGACCTTCGCCGGGTGAGTCATGCCTCACATCCTAGAGGGGCATCCCTCGGGTGTGGGGGATCACATGGTCTTGATAGCGCCTGACCTGCGCAAATGCGCCATACTCGAAGTACGTACTCACAGTACGTTCCCCCCGACGGAAGGATCGCGACCATGACCTGGGATGCCTACCATCGTCGCAAGGCCATCGTGACCGACGTGCTGGCGATCGCCGACGCGGACGCGACCGTGACGCTCGACGCCGCCCTGGACGCCGTTCCCGGCTCCCGCGACGTCTACCCCGACGCCCACCTGCTCCTGCTCGACGTCCAGCTCCGCTGGGCGTCCGCGCTCAGTGCCCGCCTCGACCAGCTGGTCGGCGAGGGCGACGACACCCCCGAGATCGGCGTCGTGAACGCCTGGGTCGACACCGCGGCCGGTCTGCCGGGCGCCCGCCGCCTGCTCGACCGCCACCGCGGACTGCCCGTCCTCGCGAAGGCGGTCGCGAAGGAGAACGAGCTGCTGGCCCGTGCCGCCGGTGTCCCGGCAATGTCGCCGTCGCTGCGCGACCGAGGCCGTGAGATCGCTGACTCGGCCCGCGTCGTCGCGGTGCTGCCCGAGATCGCCACGGCCGTCGAGCCGGCGCCGAGTCTCCTGACGCGGCTGCGCAACGCGCTCGCCGCCTGACAAGACCCCCGCGCGCCGCTCTCCCTCGGCCGCGCGGGAAGCGTGACCCCCGTCGTGCCCCTGACTCCCTCCGGGCGCGGCGGGGTTTCGCTGTTGCGGGGCCTGCGGCTCGGCACGGGGCGTCAAGGTGTGGCTAGCTCCGGTCGGTGGCGGCGCGGAGCCTCTCGAGCTTGACGGAGAGCTCCTCGTCGATCGCGGCCCCCAGCTGCTCGCGCAGGATCGCGACCGTGACCTGGCTGGCGATCGGGAGCATGCTCTCGGTCATCGCCAGGATGTGGTCCCAGTCGGACTCGGGGAGTCCGGCCTCGAGGAAGGGGTCGATGATCTCGGCCGAGACCGAGGCCACGAAGGCGTCGGCGATCGCGCGCAGGTGCGTGCGCATGAGCGGGTACAGGTTGATGACGGTGCCGGGATCCAGCCCGAGGTTGACCACCGTGGCGCCGATCCGCACGATCTGCGGTTGCAGCAGCTCGACGTTGTCGTCGTCGAGCCAGCGCACCAGGCCCAGCGTCGCGAGGTCGTCGATGAGCTGGGCGTCGCGGTCGACCCCGGCGAGCGCGGCCAGCCCGTCGCGGGTCATGATCTCGGGCTCGACGTCGTGCGGCTCGTCGAGGATGCGCAGGAGGTCGAGGGTGTGGCCCGCGACCGCGGGGCGGGCGTCGCGGATGCTCGACTCGATCGCCTGCAGCGTGAAGCCCCGGTCGAGGAGCTCCCGCACGAGCTGCAGCCGCTGGACGTGCTCACGCCCGTAATAGCCCGTGCGCCCCTCGAGGCGAGGTGGCGGGAGGATGCCCCGCCCGGCGTAGGCCCGGACGTTGCGGACCGTCATGCCGACGTGTGCTGCGAGGCCGTCGATCAGGAACTCGTCGTCGCCGTCGTCGCCGGTTCCGGACGCGGGATCAGCCATGCGGGCATCATAGGGGCATGGGTGCATGGCGGGGTCGCCTTCTCGTCGCCACCCCGGCCATCGAGGACGGGGTGTTCGCGCGCAGCGTCGTGTTCCTCCTCGGCCACGACGACGACGGTGCGCTCGGCGTCATCGTGAACCGGCCGCTCGAGTCCGAGGTGCACCGGGTCCTGCCCGAGTGGACGTCGTCGGTGACCTCGCCGACCCTGCTCTTCCGGGGCGGCCCGGTCGAGGCCGACGGTGCGCTCGCGGTCGGGGTGCTCGCCGAGCCCGCCCCTGCGGACGGCCCGCCGGCGGGTTGGCGTCCGATGGCCGGTCGGGTCGGCCTGGTCGACCTCGACGGACCGCCGCCCGGACCACGGCAGCTGGTCGGCCTCCGGGTCTATGCGGGATACGCGGGCTGGTCGCCCGGCCAGCTGGAGGACGAGGTCGAGGAGGGCTCCTGGCTCGTCCTGGACGCCGAGCCGCACGACCTGATCAGCCCCCACCCGGAGTCGCTGTGGCGTGACGTCGTGCGTCGGCAGTCGGGAGACCTGCGGTACTGGACGACGCTCCCCGACGACCCGAGCGACAACTGACGCGCCGCCGCGTCGTGGCCCGGGACGTCACCGGGGCCGCGTACGATGTCGGCGTGGGATTCTTCGGCCGCGGAACGCAGACCGTCCTCGACGAGCGCACTGACCTGCGCACCGAGGACGGTGACCACGAACGCTTCAGTCACTACGTCCCCAAGGACGTCCTGACCGAGGCCATGGTGATGGGCACCCCGGTCGTGGCGCTCTGCGGCAAGGTCTGGGTGCCGAGCCGCGACCCGCAGCGGTTCCCGGTCTGCCCCGAGTGCAAGGACATCTGGGACTCGATGCAGGGCGACGGTGACGGCGAGGGGTCCGGTTCCGGCTCCTCCGGCTCGGGTGAGTAGCACCCGGCTACGGGCCTGGCAGCGCGCCGCCTTCGAGGAGTACACCCGGCGTCAGCCGCGTGACTTCATGGCGGTCGCCACGCCCGGCGCCGGCAAGACCACGTTCGCGCTGACCCTCGCGGCCGACCTGCTGTCGCGCGGCGTCGTCGACCGGGTCGTCGTGGTCGCTCCCACCGAGCACCTCAAGGTGCAGTGGGCCCAGGCCGCGGCAGGAGTCGGCATCGCGCTCGACCCCACGATGGCCGGCGGCGGCGTGCTCGGCTCGGACTTCACGGGCTTCGCGGTCACGTACGCGGGCCTCGCCACCAACCCCACGGCCTACCGGGTGCGCATCGAGCACCGACGCACGTTCGTGATCCTCGACGAGGTCCACCACGCCGGCGACGCGTACACCTGGGGCGACGCCGTGCGCGAGGCGTGCGAGCCGGCGGCCCGGCGTCTGTGCCTCACGGGCACCCCGTTCCGCTCCGACGACAGCTTCATCCCGTTCGTCACGTACGCCCCGGCCGAGGACGGCACCCTCACGAGCGTCGCCGACCACAGCTACGGCTACGGCAACGCGTTGCGCGACGGCGTCGTGCGGCCGGTGCTGTTCATGGCCTACTCCGGCGACCTCCACTGGCGCACCCGCGCCGGCGACGAGATCCAGGCCCGACTCGGCGAGCCGCTGGGCCGCGACGGCAACGCGCAGGCGCTGCGCACGGCGCTCGACCCGAAGGGCTCCTGGATCCCCGCCGTGCTCACGGCGGCCCACCGGCGCCTCACCGAGGTGCGCCGCGACGTGCCCGACGCCGGTGGCCTCGTGATCGCCTCCGACCAGACGTCGGCACGTGCCTACGCCGCGATCCTGGCCGAGGTCACCGGTGTCGACCCGGTCGTGGTCCTGAGCGACGAGGCCGGCTCGAGCCAGCGCATCGCCGAGTTCTCCGCCGGCATGGAGCCGTGGATGGTCGCGGTCCGCATGGTCAGCGAGGGCGTCGACATCCCGCGCCTGTCGGTGGGCGTCTACGCCACCACCACGTCCACGCCCCTGTTCTTCGCCCAGGCCGTCGGCCGCTTCGTGCGGGCCCGCCGCCGGGGCGAGACCGCCACGATCTTCCTGCCCAGCGTCGCGGGACTGTTGGCGCATGCGAGCGACCTCGAGAAGATGCGCGACCACGTGATCGGTCGGCCGATCAAGGACGAGGACGACCTGTTCGCCGCCGAGGCCGAGCTGCTCGCCAAGGCGCAGGAGGCCGAGGCGGGCTCGGCCGAGCTGCAGAACCAGTACCAGGCCATCGGCAGCCAGGCCTCGTTCGACAAGGTGCTCTACGACGGCGGCGAGTTCGGCTATGACGGCCTGGTCGAGGACGGCGAGGAGCTCGACCTGCTCGGCATCCCCGGCCTGCTCGAGCCCGACCAGGTCGCCGAGCTGCTGCGCCAGAGCCGGCGCACGAAGGCGGCCCGCCCGAAGG
>CAYRZN010000049.1:0-1711 GCA_964428825.1 uncultured Aeromicrobium sp. | reverse complement strand
ACCCACACCCGGCTGCGTGACTCCACGGGCGGCCCGCCCGCGGCCTCGGCCTCGGTCGAGATCCTGCAGCAGCGGATCGACCTCGTCCGCACGTGGGCCATGAAGGCCAGCAGCTGAGTCGTCGCCGGTCCGGTGGGCTCAGCAGCCGCTGACGATGCGGCGGGCGAGGTCGAGCCAGCCGTGCAGGATGCGCTCGACATCGATGCCCTTGGTGCGGAGGGCGTCGAGCAGCTCGATCTCGAGCGGAGCCATGAGGGCCGTGGCGAGCAGGCGGACGTCGCCCGTGACGCCGAGCTCGAGGAGCAGGTGGTGCACGTGCTGCACCACGAACGACGTCGCGGGGCTGGAGCGGCTGCCGGCGGCGCCGGCGGCCCGCAGGAGGTCGGCGTGCGTCATCGTGGTCTCGAGCCGGGAGCGGCCGAAGGCCTCGAGCCGCTCCCACGGCGGAGCGCCGGGACCCAGTGGTGGGGGACCGGAGATGACCTGGGACTGCCAGTGCGCCTCGCTCTGGTCGAGCACCGCGACCATCAGGCCGGCGCGACTGCCGAACCGGCGGAACACGGTGCCCTTGCCGACCCCGGCGCGGGCTGCGACGTCGTCCATCGTGACGGCGTCGACGCCGTTCTCGGCCACGAGCTGCTGCGCCGCGCACAGCAGGGCCGCCCGGTTGCGGACGGCGTCGCTGCGCTCGCTCGCGGGCTCCCCGGCAAGGGGGAGCAGCAGGAGGACGGGCGAGTCGCTCATGGGATCTCACTGTAGGTCGCGCAGCGGGCGGCACGCGGAGGAATGTGACGAGCACGATAAGCGGACCACGGTCCGCTACGTGTACGGTACTAACCGGACCACAGTCCGTTTCACTCGACCTCAGGAGCACCCCATGACTGACACCACCCACGTCGCCGTCCTCGTCGGCAGCCTGCGCGCCGACTCCGTCAACCGCAAGGTCGCCGAGTACCTGCGCGACCACGCCCCGGAGGGGGTGACCCTCGACGTCGTCGAGGGCATCGACGCGCTGCCGTTCTACAACGAGGACATCGACGCCGGCTCCGCGCCCGAGGCCGCCGAGCGCGTGCGCGGCGCGGTGGCGCAGGCTGACGGTCTGCTGCTCGTGACCCCGGAGTACAACGGCACGATGCCGGCCGTGCTCAACAACGCGATCGACTGGCTCTCGCGCCCGTACGGCCAGGGCGCCATCACGGGCAAGCCCGTCGCCGCGATCGGCGTGACCCCCACCCCCTACGGCGGCGTGTGGTCGCACGAGCACGCGCTGAAGTCGGTCACGATCGCCGGCGGCGTCGCCCTCGAGGACGTCACCGTCTCGCAGACCTCGATCGACGTCGACGTGCTCGGCACCGAGGAGATCATCGCGAAGCTGCAGGGCGCGGTCGACGCGATCGCCGCCTTCCAGCCCGTCCCCGTCGCCACCTGAGTCCGTCGCCAGCTGACCCGCCCGGGAAGGTCTCACCCTCGTCCTGCGTTGGGACGAGGGTGAGGCTCTCCGTGCTCGATCTCGTCCCCGTCCGCACCGACCAGGCCACGGGCGACGCCGTCCGCGCCAGCGTCGGCCTGGTCCGCGCCGCCGACCGTCTCGGCTTCGAGCGGTACTGGGTGGCCGAGCACCACAACATGCCGTCGGTCGCCGCCACCAGCCCTCCGGTGCTGATCGCGATGCTCGCCGCGGCCACTGAGCGCATCCGACTCGGCTCCGGGG
>CAYRZN010000048.1:10326-15675 GCA_964428825.1 uncultured Aeromicrobium sp. | reverse complement strand
CGGAGACCCAGCCCCACACCGCGTCGTCGCCCGGCAGGACGTGCAGGTACTCGGGCGTCCAGACGTCGGCGGGCCCGCCGAGGCCGGCGAACAGCTCCAGGTACGACACCGCGTCGGTGCGCGAGAACCGTCGGACGTCGCTCGTGTGCTCGGCGAACGCCGGCCGTGCCGCGACCTCGCGCATCAGCGCGTGGCTCGGCGCGTCCTGGTTGTCGGGCACCTGCACCGCCAGCGCGCCGCCGTCCTGGACCGCGTCGAGGAGGCGGGTGATCACGTCGAACGCGTCCGGCACCCACTGGAACATCGCATTCGACACGATCACGTCGTAGGGGCCGTCCGGCGTCCACGACGCGACGTCGGCGACCTCGTACCGACCGTCGGGGTCGACCTGACGGGCGTGCGCGATCATCTCGGCCGAGGAGTCGACACCGAGGACCTCGGCGCCGGGCCAGCGGTCACGGATCACCGGCGAGAGGTTGCCCGCGCCGCAACCGAGGTCCAGCACCCGAGCGGGGGCCGTGACCGGCACCCGGGCGAGCAGCTCCACGAAGGGCCGCCCACGCTCGTCGGCGTGCTTCAGGTAGGTCTGCGGGTCCCACCGGGTCATGCGAGCCCTCCCCGGGTCAGACCCTCCAGCTGGGCCGTGAGCGCCATCAGCCGGACGTCGTCGTGGCGCTGCCCGACGAGCTGCACCGCGAGCGGCAGCCCGTCCGAGGCCAGCCCGGCCGGCACCGACACGGCCGGCACGCCGGCGTGGTTCCACTGCACCGTGTACGGGTAGAAGGCGTTCATGGCCAGGATCAGGCGCAGGGCACCGAGCTCGTCCCAGCGACCCACGGGCAGCGCCGTCGACGACATGACCGGCGACAGGATGACGTCGACGCCCAGGTCACGGTGCACCTCGGCCGCGAAACGCTCGCCGGCCCGTCCGGCCCACGCGATGGCCCGCCGTCCGACGGGTGACCCCAGCCGCACGATGCCCCGCGTCCGCGGCTCCAGCAGCGACGGGTCGTCGGGCCGGTCGACCGACTCCGCGATGCCGCCGAGGTAGCGCAGGGTCGCCGACTTCGCCCGCAGCCCGTAGGGGATGTCGACCTCGACGACCGTGTGGCCCGCGGCGCGCAGGGTGCTCGCTGCGCGCTCGAGGGCGGCGTCGACCTCGGGGTCGAGCCTCTCCGCACGGGTCGCGGCGGCTGCGCTGCGCGTGAGGCCGATCCGGAGGAACCCCGGAGCGGCCGTCGCGGCCGCCTCCACGAGCGAACCGGGGAACGTGCCGACCTGATCGAGGTAGAGCGCGGTGTCGGCGACCGTCGGGGTCACGCAGCCCTGCGTGGAGAGCCCGCACCAGCCGCCCGATCCCGGCACCGTGCCGTTCGTGGGCTTGAACCCGACGAGTCCGCAGGAGGCCGCCGGGATCCGGATCGACCCGGCGCCGTCGGAGGCCGTCGCGATGCCGACCGCGCCGGCGGCCACGAGCGCGGCGGACCCGCCGGAGGACCCGCCGCTCGTGCGCCCGGGATCGACCGGGTTGCGGGTGACGCCCGTGATCTCCGGCTGGGTGAACCCGACGATCATGAGCTCGGGCAGGGTCGTGGTCGCGACCGGCACCGCACCGAGTCGGCGGAGGGCCACGACGAGCTCGCCGTCCGCGGTCGCCGCGCGCGTGACGGCGCGACTGCCGAGGGTCGTGACGTGGCCCGCGACGTCGAGGTCGTTCTTGAGGGCGATCGGCACGCCCGTGAGCGGTCCCGCGTCGCCAGCAGCCCGACGGCGGTCGGCCTCGTCTGCGGCGACCAGCGACTCGTCGCGCAGCACCTCCACGACGGCGTTGATGCGCGGGTTCTCCCGGTCGATCGCGGCGAGCGTGGCCTCGGTGAGCTCGCGGGAGCTCACCTCGCCGGAGGTGAGAAGGGCGGACTGGTGGGCCGCGCCCGCGGCGACGACGGCATCGAGGGTCATGAGAGCACCGTATGTCGCGACTCACACCTGACGGAAGTATCTCGACATCAAGAATCTTGAGCGCTACGGTCGACGCATGTCCTCCGGTCACGATCTCGGCGGCCCCGACGAGGTCGATGCGATCGTCGAGGCTTGGCACCGTGAGCGCCCCGACGTCGACGTGGCGCCGATGCAGGTGCTGAGCCGCGTCTCCCGTCTGGCACGCCACGTCGACCGCGTCCGCAAGGAGGCGTTCTCCGCCCACGGCCTGGAGTCCTGGGAGTTCGACGTGCTGGCCGCCCTGCGCCGCTCGGGTGAGCCCTACGTGCTCTCGCCGGGCCGCCTCGTGGCCGAGACGCTCGTGACCAGCGGCACCATGACGAACCGCGTCGACCGGCTCACGACCCGGGGCCTGGTGGAGCGGCAGCCCGACCCCGCCGATCGCCGCGGAGTCCTGGTACGACTGACGGCCGCCGGGCGCGAGCAGGTCGACGGTGCGCTCGCCGAGCTCATGCACAGCGAGGCAGGCATCCTGGCCGACCTGTCCCCCGCCGACGCCGAGGCGCTCGCGTCCACGCTGCGCACGCTGACGCGCCCCTTCCGCACCTCCTGACGGCGCCGCTGCGAACGGTCAGCCGAGGGTGTCGGTGATCTCGAGCCAGCGGTCCTCGAGCTCGGCGAGCCGGGTCGCGTTCTCGGCGTGCTCGGCGGCCAGCTCGGTGAGACGAGGTCCGTCGGACGCGTGGTCGGCCATCAGCGCCTCCAGCTCCTTGGTGCGCTTGTCGGCCTGCTGGATCCAGCGCTCGACGCGGGTCAGCTCCTTGCGCAGCTCGCGGTCCTGCTGTGCGTCGCGGGTCGGGGCTCCGCCTCCGGCCGTGGCACCCGCGGTGTCGGGCCGGGTCGACGACTCGGTCTGGCCCGCGCCGGAGCCGCCAGCGAGCTGGAGGTACTGGTCGACGCCGCCGGGCAGGTGCCGCAGGTGGCCGCCGACGACCGCGAACTGGTGGTCGGTGACCCGCTCCAGCAGGTAGCGGTCGTGCGAGACGACCAGCAGCGTGCCGGGCCAGGTGTCGAGCAGGTCCTCCACGGCGGCGAGCATGTCGGTGTCGAGGTCGTTCGTGGGCTCGTCCAGGATCAGCACGTTCGGCTCCTCGAGCAGCACGAGCAGCAGCTGCAGGCGTCGCCGCTGACCGCCGGAGAGGTCCTTGACCGGCGTCGACAGCTGACCCGTGCGGAAGCCGAGCTGCTCCAGCAGCTGCGTGGGGGTCTGCTCCTTGCCGCCGGCGAGTACCGAGGTCCGCTGACGCGAGATGACGTCGGTGACCCGGTCGTTCGCCACGGCGTCGAGCTCCTGCAGCGACTGCGTCAGCGTGGCGATCTTGACGGTCTTGCCGCGCTTGACCCGGCCTCCGGTCGGGGTGACCTCTCCGGTCACGAGGCCGAGCAGGGTCGACTTGCCCGCGCCGTTGCGCCCGAGGATGCCGGCGCGCTCACCCGGCCCGATGCGCCACTCCACGTGGTCGAGCACCTGCTTGTCGCCGTACGACACCGAGACGTCGAGGATGTCGACGACGTCGCGACCGAGCCGCGAGGTGGCCATCTTCTTGAGCTCGACCGTGTCGCGCGGCGGCGGCTCGTTCGAGATCAGCTCGGTCGCGGCGTCGATGCGGAACTTCGGCTTCGACGTCCGCGCGGGCGCGCCGCGGCGCAGCCAGGCGAGCTCCTTGCGCATGAGGTTCTGACGACGACCCTCGATGACCGAGGCCTGCCGGTCGCGCTCGACGCGCTGGAGCACGTACGCGGCGTACCCGCCCTCGAAGGCCTCCACGGCCCCGTCGAACACCTCCCACGTCGTCGTGCAGACCGCGTCGAGGAACCAGCGGTCGTGGGTCACGACGGCGAGCGCACGGTCGCGCACGGCCCAGCCGTTCAGGTGTCGCGCGAGCCAGTCGATGCCCTCGACGTCGAGGTGGTTGGTCGGCTCGTCGAGGAACAGCAGGTCCCACTCCCCCGCGAGCAGCGCCGCGAGCGCGGTGCGTCGACGCTGGCCACCGCTGAGGGAGCCGATCGAGGCGTCCCAGGCCACGTCGCCGAGGAGCCCCTCGATGATGTCGCGGATGCGCGGGTCGCCGGCCCACTCGTGGTCGGGACGGTCGCCGACGACCACCGCACCGACCGTCGCGTCGTCGGCCAATGAGTCGGCCTGGTCGAGGAATCCGACGCGCAGGTCGCGCCGCCAGGTGACGCGCCCAGCGTCGAGCTCACGCTTGCGGGCGAGGGCCCCCATCAACGTCGACTTCCCGTCGCCGTTGCGTCCGACCACACCGATCTTGTCGCCCTCGCCGAGGCCGACCGTCACGCCGTCGAGCACACGCTTCGCCGGGACGTCGATGACGACGCCCTCACCCACGATGAGCGGGTTCACGAGACGATCCGAGCGCCGGCGGCGGGACCGTGCGTGTGGATGACGTCGGCACAGCCCGGTGCCGCCCAGAGCGCCGTCGTGAGCATCGCCGCGTCGGCGTCGTCCTCGAGCAGGAACACGCACGTCGGGCCGGACCCGGACACGATCCCCGCGAGGGCACCGGCATCGAGGCCGATCTGGAGCACACGGTCGAGCTCGGGCCGCAACGACAGCGCCGCCGCCTCGAGATCGTTGGCGAGGTGCTCGCCGAGGCGTTCGGTGTCGTGCCCGCGCAGGGCGGACATGAGCTCCGGCGCGATCCGCGGGGCCTCCGGCTCCGGTTCGAGCCGGTCGAACTCGGCGTAGACCGACGGCGTCGACAGCCCTTCGCTCGCGACCACGACGATGAAGCCGTAACGACCTCGCGACAGCACGGGTGAGATCTTCTCGCCCCGGCCCGTGCCGATGCCGACGCCACCGTGCAGCAGGAACGGCACGTCGCTTCCGAGGTCAGCGGCGAGCTCGGCCAGGGCCTCACGGTCCCACCCGAGGCCCCACACGTGGTTGGCCCCCACGAGGGCCGCGGCGGCGTCGGAGGAACCACCCGCCATGCCACCGGCGACCGGGATGACCTTGCGGATCGCGAGGTCGACGCCGTTCGTGACCTCCGCTGCACCGCGCAGGAGCTCGACGGCGCGCACCGCCAGGTTGTCGGGCCCCAGAGGCACCGCGACCGCCTCGTCGCCCTCCTGGGCGTCGGCCTGCACCGTGACCGTCACCTGCTCGTCGTCGCGGGACGTCACCCGGACGGTGTCGTGGAGGTCGAGCGCCATGTAGACGGTCGCGAGCTCGTGGAAGCCGTCGTCGCGCAGGGGGCCGACCGAGAGACCGAGGTTGATCTTGGCCGGAGCCCGCACGACGGTCGTTGTCACCGGACCAACCTAGCCGCCGGGTCGCGGGGCGGTCGCCGGTGGCTCGCTCTCCCCTCCCGCGCCCTGAGGTGCGAG
>CAYRZN010000048.1:0-10226 GCA_964428825.1 uncultured Aeromicrobium sp. | reverse complement strand
GTCGCGGGGCGGTCGCCGGTGGCTCGCTCTCCCCTCCCGCGCCCTGAGGTGCGAGACCACCTGACGACGAGCCGATCCTCCCCGCTCCCTGAGGTGCGAGGAGCCCCGGCGACGAGCCGACCCTCCCCGCTCCCTGAGGTGCGAGGAGCCCTGGCGACGAGCCTCGAAGGGTCCCCGGCCTGACCGGGCGCAATGGACCGGACACGCGGTCAGCGGACCAGTGGTTTCGAGGCTCGGGCGCCAGAGCGCCCTCGCACCTCAATTAACGGGGGCTGGGGGCACCTCAACCAACGGGGGCTGGGGACACCTCAGTCGGCGGCGGGCGGCAGCGCCAGGCCGTCGGCGATGGCGCGGAAGCCGTGGACGTCGAGCTGCTCGCCCCGGGTGCGCGGATCGATTCCCGCACCGACCAGGGCTGCCTCGGCGACGTCACCGGACCCGGCGAGCCCGGACAGGGCCGACCGGAGGGTCTTGCGCCGCTGGGCGAACGCCGCGTCGATCACGGCGAAGGTGCGCAGCCGCGCGGCCTCGTCACCGAGCGGCTCGGCGTGGCGTCGCCAGCCGACGAGCTCGGACTCGACGTTGGGCATGGGCCAGAAGACGCTGCGTCCGACGTTGCCGGCCGCGGAGGTGGTGCCGTACCAAGCCGCCTTGACGCTCGGCACGCCGTACGTGCGCGAGCCGGGTCCTGCCGCGAGACGGTGCGCGACCTCGGCCTGCACCATGACGAGGGCCCGCTCGATCGTCGGGAAGCGCTGCAGGACGTTCAGCAGGACCGGCACCGACACGTTGTAGGGAAGATTCGCCACCAGGGCCGTCGGCGCAGGCCCCGGGAGCTCGTGGACGTGCAGCGCGTCGGCCAGGACGACCTCGACGTCGAGCCCGGGAGCGTGCTCGACGAGCGTCGACGGCAGGAGGGCGGCCAGGACCTCGTCGATCTCCACCGCGACGACGCGGCGAGCCACCTCGGCCAGCGCCAAGGTCAGGGACCCGAGTCCGGGACCGACCTCGAGCACGACGTCGTCCGGCACGACGCCAGCGATCCGCACGATGCGGCGAACCGTGTTGCCGTCGACGACGAAGTTCTGCCCCTTCTGCTTCGTGGGACGCACCTGCGCCCCCTCGGCGAGCCGACGGACGTCGGACGCGCCGAGGAGGCGCACGGTGTGGGGCGGCTGGTCGCTTATCGCAGGCCCAGCTTCGACGAGCAGTGCGGCCACTGGCCCCAGCCCGAACGCTGCTGCAGCGTCTGGGCGCGCATCGTCTGCTCCTCGGCCGAGGCCTCGGACGGCAGGCCGGAGCCGCCGACGCTCTTCCACGTGCTCGCGGAGAACTGGTAGAGGCCGTAGTAGCCGTTGCCCGTGTTGGTGGCCGGGTTGCCCCCCGACTCGCACTGCGCGAGCGCGCCCCACACGCCGTCGGGCGCGACACCGGTGGCGACCGGCTTGGGCTTGGTGCCGTGCTTCTCGACCTGGGCGACAGGCTCGAGCGTCACGGTGCTCTCCAGCACGATGCGGTCGCGGACCTGGCCGTCGGCGATGACGAGGTCGACCTTCTCGGTAGCGGAGCCGGGCGTGCCCGGCGTGACGACGGTCTTCTCGCCCTCGAAGGCGTCCGGGTCCTCCTGGACCTGCGTCTCGAACGGAACGGCGACCTCCTCGGTGCGCTGCTCCTTCACGATGCGGACGACCTGCAGGGTGGCGTCAGGAGTGACGTAGGCGTCCTTGCCGAGGGTGACCTCGTCGTCGGCGCCCAGCTTCACGTCGGCTTCCTCCAGGACCTCGTCGACCGTGGGGGCCGACGTCTGGAGCTGCTGGGCCTGGCCGTCGGCGACGACCGTGACGTTCTTCGGGGTGCTCACGACGACGTCGAGGCCCTTGCGGGGAATCTGCTCGTCGTGGTCGGCGGACACGTAGGCGTCCTTCGGCGGCTCGACGCCGTGCTGGTCGAGCAGGTCACCGACGGTCGGGGCGTACGTGACCTGCTCGGTGCTCGCGCCGTCGACCGTCACGGTGACGGGCTTGGCGTACTCGATGACGACGGGCTGGTCGGACGACGGGGCCGAGGCCAGGTCGACGTTGACCTTGTCGGACGCCTTCAGGTCGATGCCCTGGGACTCCAGGACGTCCTCGACGGTGCCGTCGAAGGTGCGGATGGTCTCGGTCTTGCCGTCGACCGTGAGCTCCACGGTCGTGCTCATCGCGGCGTACGCGGCGGCGCCTCCGGAGAGGACCAGGAGCAGGAAGACGTTGAGGGCGATGACCCAGGGGGCCTTGGCTCCTCCGTCTTCCTTGCGGCGGAACTTCGCCGCGAGATCAGGTCGGGGGAAATGGAACTGGGGGAAATTCAAGCTGCTTTCCTCGTCTGTTGGCACAACGCTTCACGCGCTCGGTCAGCCGTGCCACCGTAACGACGAATCGGGTCAGGTCAAACCCGAATGCCCGGATTCTCAGGGTTTGCTCGGTTGCGGCACCTCGTGGCGCGGCCACGACCCGCCGAACGCGCGATCGGTGTTGGCCTCGACCTGGCGGCACAGGGTCACCAGGTCGTCACCCCGCGTTTCTGCCATGTTTCGCAGGGTGAACGGCACGAGGAACGATGCGTTCGGACGGCCGCGATGGGGCTCGGGAGTCAGGAACGGCGCGTCCGTCTCGACGAGGATGCGGTCGGCCGGTGTGACCTTGAGCGCATCCCGCAGGTCAGGGGCGTTCTTGAAGGTCACGGTGCCCGCGAACGACAGGAAGGCGCCCCGCTCCACGCAGGCTGCCGCGAACGCCGCGTCACCGGAGAAGCAGTGGAAGATCGTGCGCTCCGGGACGCCCTCGTCGTCGAGGATCGCGAGCACGTCGTCGTGGGCGTCGCGGTCGTGGATCACGAGCGCCCGACCGTGCCTCTTCGCGATGCGGACGTGCTCGCGGAACGAGTGGTGCTGGGCCTCGCGCCCCTGCGGACCGGTGCGGAAGTAGTCGAGTCCGGTCTCCCCCACGGCGCGGACGACCGGGTCGGCCGCGAGCGCGTCGATCTCGGCCAGCGCCGCGTCGAGCGCGCCAGTCTCGGCCAGGCGGGGCGCCTCGTTCGGGTGCAGCGCCACCGCGGCGACGATCGCGTCGAACTCGCGGGCCACCTCGACGGCCCACCGGGAGTCCTCGAGGTCGCAGCCGACCTGCACGATGCGGGGCACGCCCACGGCCGCCGCCCGGTCGAGCGCCTCGGCGACCTCGATCCGTCGCCCGCCGCGGATGCCCACGTCGAGGTGGCAGTGGTTGTCGACGACCGGGGCCGGCAAGGGCTCCGGCGCGTCGGGCCAGGGCCAGTCCTCGGCCTGGGTCGTCGTCTCGTCCGGCACGCTCAGGCCTCGTCGAGGTCGATGCGCGGGAACAGCGCCGCCGTCTTCACGATCGGCGTGCCCGGGGGGACCTGGCCCCAGCGGGGCACCTCCGCGATCCGCTGCTGCACCAGGTCGCCGATGAACGCTCCGCCGACGGAGTCCCACAGGATCGCGGTGGCCTTCGGCATGACCGGGTGCAGCAGCACGGCCAGCGCCCTCAGACCCTCGACCGTCGTGTTGAGGATCGTGCCCAGCCGCTCGCGCTGAGCCTCGTCCTTCGCGACCTGCCACGGCTGCTGATCGGTGACGTAGCCGTTGAGGCCGTCGACGATCCGCCAGATCGCCGCCACGGCGTCGTGCGGGGCGATCGCCTCGATCGCGGCGTCGGCGTCGGCGGTGGCGGTGGCCACGAGGTCCACGATCGCCTCCTCGGCGGGCCCGTGCTCCCCGGCGGACGGCAGCTCGCCGTCGAAGTACTTGCCGACCATCGCCGCCGCGCGGGACGCGAGGTTGCCCAGGCCGTTCGCGAGCTCGGCGTGGTACCGCGCACCGATGTCCTCCCACGAGATCGAGCCGTCGTTGCCGAACGTGAGCGCGCGCGAGAAGTAGTAGCGGTACGCGTCCGACCCGAAGGTGTCGACGATCTGGGTCGGGTGGATGCCGTTGGCCTTGCTCTTGGACATCTTCTGGCCGCCGACGAGGATCCAGCCGTGCGCGAAGACCCGCTTCGGCGTGGGCAGCCCCGCGGCCATCAGCATGGCGGGCCAGATGATCGCGTGGAACCGGACGATGTCCTTGCCGACGATGTGGACGTCGGCGGGCCACAGGTCCTCGAACCGCTGCTCGTCGGCCGCGTCGGTGCTGCCGTACCCGGCGGCCGTGACGTAGTTCAGGAGCGCCTCGATCCACACGTAGAAGATGTGGTCGGAGTCCCACGGCACCGGTATGCCCCAGTCGAACGTCGACCGCGAGATCGACAGGTCGGTCAGGCCGCGCGACACGAACGAGACGACCTCGTTGCGGGCCGAGGCCGGCTGGATGAAGTCGGGGTTCGCGTCGAAGAAGTCGAGCAGCTTCTGCTGGTAGTCGCTCAGACGGAAGAAGTAGTTCGACTCGGTGACGTGCTCGACCCGCGAGCCGTCCAGCTTGGAGACCTTGTGGCCCGCGTCGTCGCCCTCGCCGTCGGTGACGTCGTCGTCGCCGACGAACTCCTCGGAGCCCACGGAGTACCAGCCGGAGAACTCACCCTGGTAGACGGCGCCGTTGTCGTTGAGCTTGTTCCAGAACGCCTGGACGCCGACCTCGTGGCGCTCCTCCGAGGTGCGGATGAAGTCGTCGTTGGCGAGGTCGATCGTCTCGAGCATGGGCTTCCACTCGCGCTCGACGAGGCCGTCGACCCAGTCCTGCGGCGCCACCTTGTTCTCGTCGGCCTTGCGCAGCACCTTCTGGCCGTGCTCGTCGACGCCCGTGAGGTACCAGACCCGCTCACCGCGCTGGCGGTGCCAACGGGTCAGCACGTCGCCCATCGTCTGCGTGTACCCGTGCCCGATGTGGGGCGCGTCGTTGACGTAGAAGATGGGCGTGGTGACGTAGAACGTCCGATCGGCCATGCCGCAATCCTAGTGAGCGGCCTTCGGTCAGGCGTGGGCCGCGTCGTACACGAGGTTCTTCGGGGCCCCGGTGCTCTGCGCCACGGCCGCGATCGCGTCCTTGCGGCTCAGGCCGGTGGCCTCCGCACGGTCGACGAGGTCGGCCAGGACCTCGGGGTTCAGCTCGACCTCGGTCGGCGCAGCGCCCTCCACGACCAGCGTGACCTCGCCGCGGACGCCCTGCTCCAGACCCTCGACCCAGACCACGAGGTCGTGGGTCGTGCCACGGACGACCTCCTCGTACGTCTTGGTGAGCTCCCGGCACACCACGGCGCGTCGCTCGGGGCCGAACACCGTGCGCATCGCGCGGAGCGTGGCCTCGGTGCGGTGCGGCGACTCGAAGAAGACCAGCGTGCGCTGCTCCTCGGCGACGTCCTTCAGGAAGCGGTCGCGCGCGCTCGGCTTGCGGGGCAGGAACCCCTCGAAGGTGAACCGGTCGACGGGCAGGCCGGAGATCGCCAGCGCCGTGAGCACCGCCGAGGGCCCGGGGATCACGCTGACCTCGATGCCGGCCTCGACGGCCTCGGAGACGAGTCGGTAGCCCGGGTCGGAGATGCTCGGCATGCCCGCGTCGGTCACGAGCACCACGGAGTAGCCGACGCGCAGGAGGTCGACGAGCTCTGACGTGCGCGACTGCTCGTTGCCCTCGAAGAACGACACGATCCGGCCCCGGGTCTCGACCCCGAGCTCGCTCGTGAGGCGGGCCAGGCGCCGCGTGTCCTCGGCCGCGATGACGTCGGCGCTCGACAGCGCGGGCCCGAGACGCCGCGACACGTCCGAGACCTGACCGATGGAGGTGCCCGCGAGGATCAGCATGCCTGCATCGTGCCATCCGCCGCCCCTCCCGGCCCGAGGACGGTGGCGAGCGCTTGAGGGCGGTGAGTGAGCCACCTCTCACATGGGCGGCGCAGTGGCGGTGGGCGAACCACCTTTGAGCCGTCACCAAACGTGGCCAGGGCACCACTCCCCCGCCGACAGGTCAGCGAGGGGCGAACTCGGCAGCGCGCGGCACGGTGTGGATCCACCGCCAGACCTCGCCGTAGGTCGGCGCAGGACCGTCGTAGCCCTGCGCGACCAGGGCACGGTGGACGAGACGGACCAGGCGCCGCGGGTTCGCCAGGTCACGCGCCGTGACCTGCAGGTAGTTCCATCCCATCTCGCGAAGACGGCGATATCGCTCGATGTCCCAGGCGAATTGCGTCGCGTCCAGGGCATGATGACGGCCCTCGTACTCGACCAACAGACGCCACCGCCTCCAGACCAGGTCACCGATCGCGACCAGCTGAGGCCCGTCCATGACTCGCCCGTTCACCTCGGGTCGCTCCAGGCCCGCCGCGCCGATCGTGACCCGGGTCTGGCTCTCCGGGACCGACGCCGCGCGATCATCGATCCACGGCAGAAGGCGTCCGACTCTGCTCGCGCCCGGCCGCCACGGTTCGAGATCGGCAGCAGCGGCGAGCGCTCCCCGGTCCGTGAGCCGCTTCGCCAAGAGCCAGTCGGCTGCCGCGACCACGTCGATCGGACGCAGGACGGATGCCGACTGCACCCACGCACTTGCCAGCGAAACCCCCTGGGTGTCACAGGTCGGCAGCTTCACGGTCCGATGCAGCATGACGCCGTCCAGGTCGAGGTGCAGGTCGCGCGCCACCGTGAAGTGAAGAGTCGACGGCCCCACCCTCACCCCTGCGATCTCGAGCCGGGTCGTGTGACTCGCCACGGCGTCGTCGGGCAGCGCCAGCGCGGCAGCCTCGATCTGCCCGAGCCTGTCGAGGTGCGTGGTCTCGAGCCGATATACGGCGTGGTGGATCCGCACGAAGCGCGGATGCTCCAGCGTCCGGCTCGTCAGCCCGGCGGCAAGGGCCTCTCTGCGGTGGAAGGCTCGTGCCGCCAAGTGATCCGGCAGCTCGACTCGAGGTCTCATGACGTCCAGCCTTGGACGACCGCAGACCTCCGTGCCCGACCGTTGCCGCCACTGTGCAGGACCGCAGCCTGTGGACATCGTCCGCCCTGCCCGGGCGGTGCCTGAGCCACCTTTCACGCGGTCCCATCGGTGGCTCACACACCGCCCCCGCACCCGCCGGACGCAAACGTGGCTCACCCACCGCCCGCCGCGGCGTCGCTAGGGTGTTCGGGTGCGACGGGTCGACGAACGCGTGTGGGGGTGGCTCGGTCCGATCGGCATCGCGCTGCTCGCCTTCGTGACGCGCGTCTGGAACGTCGGCTCCCCCAACCGCCTGCTCTTCGACGAGACGTACTACGCCAAGCACGCGTGGTCGATGCTCGAGGTGGGCTACGCGCGCGACGCCACGGAGGGCGCCGACGGCCGCATCGCGGACGGCGAGACGGCCCGGCTCTTCACCGACCTCCCGACCCAGATCGCCCACCCCGAGGGCGGGAAGTGGATGATCGCGCTCGGCGAGCACTTCTTCGGGCTCGACGGCTTCGGGTGGCGGATCAGTGCGGTGGTCGTCGGAGCGCTGACGGTCCTGGTGCTCGCCCGCCTCGTCCGCCGTCTGACCGGCTCGACGTGGCTCGGCTGCCTCGCCGGGCTCCTGCTGTGCGTCGACGGCATGCACTTCGTGATGTCGCGGCTGGCGCTGCTCGACGGGTTCCTCACGTTCTGGATCGTCTCGGCCGTCGCGTGCCTCGTCGCCGACCGCGACCGCATCGCCCAGCACCTCGAGACCAGCCTGAGCTGGCGTCCCCTGCGGCTGTGGCAGCTGCTGGCGGGTGTGTGCTTCGGCATGGCCGTCGCGACGAAGTGGAGCGGCCTGTTCCCGCTCGCGGTCGCCGGGCTCCTCGTGGTCGGCTGGGAGCTCCTGCTCCGGTGGCGCTCGCCGTTGCGCGACGCGAGTGTCCCGCGGGCCGCCTGGTGGGCACGGGCGCTCGTGCTCGTGGGGGGCCCCGCCTTCGTCTCGCTCGTGGTCGTCGCCCTCGTCGTCTACCTGGCGACGTGGACCGGCTGGCTGATGCACCACGAGGTCTACGCGGCGCGGTTCGACCTCGGCGACGGCAACCGCTTCAGCCAGCTCTGGCAGTTCCACCTGCTCGACTACAAGTTCCACACCGGCGAGTACCTGGCCGACCAGACCCACCCGTACCAGTCGAACCCCTGGGGATGGACGATCCTGGGCCGCCCGGTGGCGGTCGACGCTCAGAACGACCTGCCTGCCGTGATGTGCGGCGCGGGCGCCGGGGACTCCTGCATCCGTGTCACCACGCTGCTCGGCAACCCGCTCGTCTGGTGGCTCGGGTCGGCGGCCGTCGTGGCCAGTGTCGCGATGTGGCTCTGGGAGCGGTCCTGGAAGCACGGCCTGCTCCTGGCGATGATCGCGGCCCTGTGGCTGCCGTGGTTCCGGTTCGACGACCGCCCGATCTTCTCCTTCTACGCCGTCACGATGCTGCCGTTCATCATCGCGGCGATCTGCCTCGTGCTGCGCGACGTGTGGGAGACCGCCGGGCCGCTCGCCCGCCGCGTCCTCGTGGGCGGGGTGCTGGTCTACGTCGTGGTCGCGGTCGGGCTGTTCTGGTGGTTCCACCCGATCCTGACCGGCGAGACCATCCCCCGGTCCGCGTGGGAGGCCCGCATGTGGTTCGGGTCCTGGATCTGAGCCGTCTCGGCCCGGCTTGCTAGCGTCGGACGTGCCCGCACGGGCACCCGGACGAGGCGCGTCGTACCCGGCCAGCGACAAGACGATGCTCGAAGGAGCGTCGTCATGCCCTGGATCGTCCTGATCGTGTCCGGAGTGCTCGAGGCGGTGTGGGCCACGGCCCTCGGCCGCTCCGAGGGGTTCACCCGCCTGACCCCGAGCGTCGTCTTCGCCACGGCGCTCGTCGCGAGCATGGCCGGGCTCGCGTGGGCCATGCGCACGCTGCCCGTCGGCACGGCCTATGCCGTGTGGGTCGGCATCGGGGCTGCCCTGACCGCCGGCTACGCGATGGCCAGCGGCGACGAGGCGGTGTCGATCGTGAAGATCCTGTTGCTGCTCGGCATCGTGGCCTGCGTCGTGGGGCTCAAGCTGGCCCACTGAGGTACGTCAGGAACGTGCGCCGCGCAGGGCGAGCCGGAGGATCCAGCCGATGTCGGCCGCGGCCTGGGCCGGGGGCTTCGAGGGCCGCGTGATCGCCGAGAGCACGAGACGCACGACGCTCTCGACCGCGACGTCGACCTCCGCGTCGGTGAGTGGCAGGTCGAACGCGCCATCGGTGATGCACTGCTTCACGGCGGTGCCAGCCGTCTCGATGATCTCGCCGGACTCGACCGTGAGGATCGCCAGCAGGTCGGGGTCGTGCTCACCGGGGACGGATCCGACGATCGTGCGGACGAGCAGGCTGCGCTCGCCCAGCTCGAGGGCGCCCTCGCACGCCGCGATGACGGCCTCGACGACGTCGGTCTGCCCGGCCATGCGCTCCTGCACGACCTCCAAGAACCGGCCGAGCTCACGCATCGCGAGGTGCTCGGCGATCTGTCGCTTCGCGCCGAGCTCGTTGTACACCGTCTGGCGGCTCACGCCGACGTCGTCGGCCAGGCGGGACATCGTGACCGACGACCAGCCGCGCTTCTCGATCTGCGCCTGGGCGGCGTCGAGCAGGCGTTCGCGCAGCTGACCCTGCACGGAGGCCCGGAACGTCGTGACGGTCATGCCGTGACCGTACCCGGCGTCCGGTCGCGCATCAGCCGACCTGGGTCATGGTGAAGTCGGCCTTGGCGGCGCCGCAGTCGGGGCAGGTCCAGTCGTCGGGGATGTCCTCCCACTTCGTGCCGGGCGGGAACCCTTCCTCCTCCCAGCCCTGGGCCTCGTCGTAGACGAATCCGCACTGCTGGCACTCCCAGATCTTCACGCTTGCTCCTTCTGGTTCTCCCGCTGCAGCTCGGCGTTCTGACGGGCGAGGGCCTGCTCGCGGGTCTCCTGGCTGATGACGTTGCCGTCCTGGTCGTTGCGCACGAACTCCTCGATCGGCAGGAAGTCGACCTGTTCGCGCACGCCGCAGTCCGGGCAGGTCCAGTCCTCGTCGACCTCGGCGAACGGGGTGCCGGCGGGCCAGCCCTCGCGGGGGATGCCGGTGGTCTCGTCGTAGACGAACTCGCAGTTGGGGCAGATGAACTTCGCCATGTCAGACCGTCACCTCCTCGGCCGCGGTGCCCGCGGCGCCGAAGCGGGCGTAGTACTTCTCCTTCATCCGCGGGTGCACGTTGGCCTGCGTGATGTCGCCGTGCAGCCGGTCGACCGCGTAACCGCGGGCGTGCA
>CAYRZN010000047.1:0-15695 GCA_964428825.1 uncultured Aeromicrobium sp. | reverse complement strand
ATCGTGCCGGCGTCGGGCTGGTGCACCCCCGCGAGCAGCTTCATGAGCGTGGACTTGCCGGCCCCGTTCTCGCCGACGAGCCCGTGGACCTGGCCGGCCACGAGCTCGAGCCCGGCCCCCGAGAGCACCGTCGTGCCGAGGAAGCTCTTGGTCAGCCCGGACGCCACGAGCACGGGGGAGCCCGCCGCGCCGGGGCGGGTCCGTCCGGCGGCGGATGACGACGGCGTCGCGGTGGTGGGTGATGAGGTCTCGGCCACGGCAGCACTGTGACACGGCTCACTGCCTTTTGTCGAGCAACATTCAAAAGTTGATGGGTAGACGACCTAAAGATGCGCGTGGTTGACTCGAAGGGTGCGAACGGGAGACCTCTTCGAGCTGCTGAAGGACGGGCGGCCGTGGACGCGGGCAGAGCTCGCCGAGACGACGGGCCTGGCCCGGTCGACCGTGGCCGCACGCATCGACGTCCTGATGCGGCTCGGACTCGTCGCGCCGTTCGGTGGCGCACCCTCGACGGGCGGTCGGCCCCCGGCACTGTTCGCGCTGAACCCGACGGCCAAGGTCGTCGTGGGCGTCGACGTCGGGGCCACCCACGTCCGCGCCGTCCTCGCCGATCTCTCCGGATCGATCCTCGGCGAGGAGGCGACCGACCTGCCCGTGGCCGACGGTCCCGACGTCGTGCTGGGCTGGGTCGTGGCGGCCGCCGAGCGGCTGGCGGCCTCGGCCCCCCACGCCGACCTGGCCGCCGTCGGCATCGGCCTGCCGGGACCGGTGGAGCACTCCACCGGGCGTCCCATCAGCCCCCCGATCATGCCCGGCTGGGACCGCTACGACGTCGTCGACCACGTGCGCCGCGCGACCGGCGTGCCGGTGCTGGTCGACAACGACGTCAACATCATGGCGCTGGGCGAGCGCCGGACCCACCTCGCGGACGTCGACGACGTCGTGCTGATCAAGGTCGCGACCGGCATCGGCGCCGGCATCGTCTCCGGCGGTCGCCTGCAGCGCGGCGCCCAAGGCACGGCCGGCGACCTCGGCCACGTGCGCGTCGCCCGGGCGGGTGAGGTCGTGTGCCGCTGCGGCAACACCGGGTGCCTCGAGGCGATCGCGGCCGCACCGGCCCTCGCCGAGGCCCTGCGCGCCAGGGGCGTGCAGGCCCGCACGGGTCAGGACGTCGTCGACCTCGTCCGCGGGGGCGATGCGGCAGCGATCGCCGTGGTGCGCGACGCCGGCCGCGACATCGGCGAGGTCGTCGCCACGATGGTCAACCTGGTCAACCCGTCCGTCGTCGTCATCGGGGGGCTGTTGGCGGGCGCCGGTGAGCACCTGCTGGCCGGCATCCGCGAGGTCGTGTACCTGCGCTCGCTGCCCCTGGCGACGGCCCAGCTGCGCATCGAGGCGTCACGCGCGGGCACCGAGGCGGGCGTGCTCGGCGCCGTGGCCCTGGCGGTCGACCACGTGCTGTCCCCCACCGCCGTCGAGGCCGCGAGCCTGGCGCTGCTGGACGCCTGAGGTCAGGCGTCGGCGTCAGGCATCGACCTGGGCGAGGACGGCCTCGACCTGCTCGCGTCGGGGCAGACCCGAGGCGCGACCCACCACGGCACCGGCGGGGTCGACCACCAGCACGGTGGGCGTGCGGAGGATGTTCAGGCGCCGGACCAGCTCGAGGTGGGACTCGGCGTCGACCTCGACGTGCTCGACCCCCTCGCGCGTGCGAACGACGTCGCTCAGCAGCGCCCTCGTGGCTCGGCACGGGCTGCAGAACGAGCTCGAGAACTGCACGAACGTGAGGCGGGAGCCCAGCTCACCACCGATCTCGGCGGCGGTGAGGACCTCGGTCGAGGCATCAGCTCCGCTCTCGCCCTGTCCCGCAGCGGCAGCAGGACGGGTGGTCCGGAACCTGCCGTCGAGGACGCGCTTGGCCACGGCCGCCACGGCCGCCAGCACGACGGCCCCGAGCAGGACCCACACACCGATCATGCGACCAGCGTACGCGCGGACCCCCGACCGTCCCCGTCGATCCGTGCGCTCAGGCGCTCAGGCCGAGCTGCCCGACGAGGTGGACCAGTGGCGCGGCCAGGGCGACCGAGAGCGCCCCGGGGAAGCCCCAGCCCGACGCGGCGTGCCGGCGGCCCTCGCCCCAGGCCCGTCCGACGACCTGGCCGAGGATCGCACCCGTCGCCACCGTGACGCCCGCCGCCAGCCCGAAGATCCAGGTGAAGGTGACGAACCCGCCCTGCAGCTGCGTCGTGAGCGCGCAGGCCAGGCCGCTGCCGAGCATCGCGATCGAGGCGATCAGGTAGCGATCGCCCGGGAGGCACCACAGCACCAGCGCGACCCCGGCACCCACGGCGCCGAGGGTCACGACCTCGGTGCCCAGCGGGGTGCGGGCCGCGGTGATCCACCCGACGGCCAGGGTCGCGAGCAGGCTCGCCGTGGCGGCGTGGGCCGTGGTGAGGACGAGCTCGCGGCGTCCGTCGCGACGCAGCATCTGCGACAGCAGGGCCACGACGACCCCGGCGGCCGTCGCGGGAAGGATCGCGACGAGGGACCCGGGCACGACCTCGGCGATGTCGCCGGCGCTCGTGCCGTCGGCGCCGATCAGGGTGCGCGGCCAGAGGGTCAGCACGGTCGCGACCAGCGAGGCGGTCATCACCGCGGCGACCTTCGGGGCCCGCACCGTGCGGCCGCGCGCGTCGGCCGGGTGGGGTCCGACCGCGATCTGGCCCTGCACGAGCAGGACCGTGGCGGCAACCAGGAGCGGATCAGCCCGGATCGCAGCGGCGATCACGGCGAGGAGCACGACGCTCCACGCCGCCGGGGGCCAGCGGGACGGCGCGCGACGCGAAGGAGACCGACGGGCCGAGGCCCGGGGGACCGTCTGCTCGGGTTCAGGGGCTCGGCGCGACACCCCCGCATGATGTCAC
The DNA here is from genome assembly GCA_964428825.1 of uncultured Aeromicrobium sp. Taxonomy (GTDB): domain Bacteria; phylum Actinomycetota; class Actinomycetes; order Propionibacteriales; family Nocardioidaceae; genus Aeromicrobium. Next base: position 12,771 of record CAYRZN010000047.1, on the reverse strand, counting down.
CCGGTCCGTCACGCCCGACCGGGACACGCGCGGCCCTCCGCGGGCGGGCAGCCCGTGTCCGCCGCATGTCGGTCGTCCACCCGAAGCCACCTGCCGGAGTGATACCCGTCACCTGTTCGTCATGGTCTGGAGATTGACCGGACACGTGGGCTAGGGTTGAAACAGCAATGAGGCCGGGCGAGTTCGCCACGGCCTCGATCTGTACCCGGGGCCTTTCACTGGGGAGGGCCTCACCCGCCGGAGGTGCCCGTGTCCCACCTGCTCCTGCTCACCAAGACCCCGCAGTCCTCGGTCGAGGTGCTCCCGGCCCTTGCGCTGCTCCCGCACCACGTGCGCATCCTGCCCGCCGAGGCGAGCGCCCTGCTCGACGCCCCGTCCTGCGACGCCGTGCTCGTCGACGGCCGCCACGACCTCGCGCAGGTCCGCAGCCTGACCCGCGTCATCCGCACGACGGGCATCGAGGTGCCGCTGCTCGTGGTGCTGACCGAGGGCGGCCTCGCGGTCGCCGCCGCCGACTGGGGCATGGACGACGTCATCTTGACCACGGCCGGGCCCGCCGAGCTCGAGGCGCGCCTGCGGCTCGGCATCGGCCGCATCGCCGCGGCGTCCAACGGGGCCGGCGAGAGCCACGTCATCTCCACGAGCGGCCTCGTCGTCGACGACGCGACCTACACCGCCAAGCTCGAGGGCCGCTCGCTCGACCTGACGTTCAAGGAGTTCGAGCTCATCAAGTTCCTCGCCCAGCACCCCGGCCGGGTCTTCACCCGCCAGCAGCTGCTGCAGGAGGTCTGGGGCTACGACTACTTCGGCGGCACCCGGACGGTCGACGTCCACGTGCGCCGGCTCCGCGCCAAGCTCGGTCCCGAGCACGAGACGCTGATCGGCACGGTCCGCAACGTGGGCTACCGCTTCGTCTCGACCAAGGAAGGCTCGCGCGAGACGGCCGACGCCCCCGCCTGAGGTCAGCTCCTGCCAGACTGGGCCCGTGTCCCGCCTCACCGCGCACGACCTCATCGACCTCGTCCTCGACGAGGGCTCCGTGGAGTCCTGGGACTCCCCGATCGACATCTCCGGCCACCCCGAGGCCTATAGGCGCGAGCTGGAGGCGGCCCGCGAACGGGCCGGCACCGACGAGTCGATCCTGACCGGCCGCGGCACGATGCGCGGGCGCCCCGTGGCGTTCGTCGTCAACGAGTTCCGCTTCCTGGCGGGCTCGATCGGCCGCTCCTCGGCCGATCGCATCGTGGCCGCGGTGCGCCGCGCGACCGCCGAGGGCCTGCCGATCCTCGCGGCCACGGCCTCGGGCGGCACCCGCATGCAGGAGGGAACCCCCGCCTTCGTGCGCATGATCGACATCAGCCGGGCCCTCATGGACCACCGGCAGGCCGGCCTGCCGTACCTCGTCTACCTGCGCCACCCCACGACCGGCGGCGTGTTCGCCTCCTGGGGCTCGCTCGGCCACGTCCGCATCGCCGAGCCCGGCGCCCTGATCGGCTTCCTGGGCCCCAAGGTCTACGAGCTGCTGAACGGTCGCCCGTTCCCCCCGGGCGTGCAGACGTCCGACAACCTCGTGCGCCACGGCGTCGTCGACGCGGTCGTCCTCCCCGACGAGCTGCCGCTCGTCGTCGACCGGACGCTCTCGATCCTCGTCGACCCACCCCTGCCCCGTGAGCTCGAGCCGCGGCGCGGACCGGTCGAGGCCCGGCTCGGCACGTGGGAGTCGATCGAGCTGACCCGGTCACCCGGACGTGCCGGCGTGCGCGAGGTGCTCCGTCACGGCAGCGACCCGATCGTGCGTCTGCAGGGCACCGGCGAGGGCGAGAGCGACGCCGCGATGATCGTCGCCCTGGCGCGCCTCGACGGGCAGCCGTGCGTCGTGATCGGTCAGGACCGGCAGGCGCAGACGCCGGACTCGCCGATGGGCCCTGCCGCCCTGCGCGAGGCCCGGCGCGGGATGGAGCTGGCCGACGAGCTCGGCCTGCCGCTCGTGTCGTTCATCGACACCCCGGGCGCCGAGCTGTCCCCCGAGGCCGAGCAGGGAGCCATCGCCGGCGAGATCGCCCGGTGCATCAGCCACATGTCGACGATGCGCGTCCCGACCGTCTCGGTGCTGCTGGGCCAGGGGTGCGGTGGCGGGGCGCTCGCGCTGCTGCCGGCCGACGTCGTCGTGGCGGCCGAGAACTCCTGGCTCTCGCCGCTGCCGCCCGAGGGCGCGAGCGCGATCGTGCACGGCGACGTCGAGCACGCCGCGGAGATGGCGGTGGCCCAGCAGGTCAGTGCCACCGACCTGCACCGCCACGGCGTCGTCCACCAAGTCGTGCGCGAGTACCCCGACGACGACGCCGAGTCGCTGGCCCGCGCCGTGGTCGCCGAGGTCGCGGCGCAGCTGGAGGGGTTGAGGAACCGATGACGGTGGCAGATCTCGTGCAGCGGTCCACGGAGTTCGACCACGTCGCCCCGCTCAACGAGGCGAGCCTGCTGGCGATCGCCGCGGGCGACCCGCCGCGGGTCGACGTGCAGGTCACGGCGGGCTCCGAGGTCGTCGCCGTGGCCTTCGCGGCAGGTGACGCGCCGGTCGAGCTGGTCGTCGATCCCCGCTTCCGCCGGGGTGGGCTCGGCCACCGCGTCGCGGCGTCGGTGCTCGACGACGGTGAGACCCGGTTCTGGGCGCACGGCGACCTGCCGCCCGCCCAGAAGCTCGCCCGCCGGCTGAAGCTGCGTGCGGAGCGCACCCTGCTGGTGCTGCGTCGCGAGGACGCGCCGCCGGTCGACGTGCGCCTGCCGGAGGATGTCACGATCCGCACCTTCTCCGAGGCCGACGCCGAGGCCGTCGTGGCGGTCAACGCGCGCGCCTTCGCCTCGCACCCCGAGCAGGGTGCGATGGACCTGGCCGACTTCCACCGCCGCGCGTCAGCGGCGTGGTTCGACCCCGAGGGGCTGTTCGTCGCCGAGCGGGGCGGTGAGGTCGTGGGTTTCCACTGGACCAAGGTCGAGAACGGGATCGGCGAGGTCTACGTCGTCGGCGTCGACCCGTCGGCCCACGGCGGTGGCCTCGGCACCGCCCTGACCGCCCGGGGTCTGCAGCACCTCGACGCCCAGGTGTCGGTCGTCGACCTCTACGTCGAGGCCGACAACGCCCCGGCCCTGGCGGTCTACCGTCGCCTCGGCTTCACCGAGCACGCCCGCGACACCCTGTACGCCCGCTGATCCCCCGCCCGGGCGGTGAGCTACTGACCTGTCGACTGAGTCGGCGGTCAATGAGTGACCTCTGCGGTGCTCGGAGAGGTCACCAGGTCACCGCTGGCACGGCGAGAGGTCACTCGCTCACCGCTCGGGCAGGGAGGGGTCAGGAGAGGCCGCGGTGCAGGGCGGAGGCGATGCGCGCGATGGCGGCCGGGCCGGAACGTCCGAACGAGACCATGTTCGCGAAGCCGTGGATCAGCCCCTCCTCGCACCGGTACTCGACCCTGACGCCGGCCGCGCGCATCTTCTCGGCGTAGGCCTCGCCCTCGTCGAGGAGCGGGTCGAAGCCGGCCGTCACGACGTAGGCGGGCGCGACGCCCGTGACGTCGCCGTGCAGGGGTGAGAGCCGCGGATCGGTGCGGTCCTCGTCGCCGGCGAGGTAGTTCTCCTCCGCCTTGTCCATGAAGCCCGTGGTGAGGTAGAAGCCCTCGCCGAACGTGTGGCGGCTCGGGCTGCGCTCGGAGAAGTCGGTGGCCGGGTAGATCAGCAGCTGGAAAGCCGGCTGCTGGACTGCGCCACCGTCCCTGGCCTCGCGCGCGGCACGCTGCGCCACGACGGCCGCCAGGTTGCCGCCGGCGCTGTCGCCACCGACCGCGATGCGCGTGGGGTCGATGCCCAGGCTGCTGGCGCTGTCACGCACCCACGCCCACGCCGCCCACGCGTCGTCGACGGCGGCCGGGAACTGGGCCTCCGGCGCGAGCCGATAGTCGACCGCCACGACCCGCACCTGCGCCGACTCGGCCAGGAACCGGCAGAGCGCGTCGTGGCTCGTGAGGTCGCCGTAGATCCAGCCGCCGCCGTGGAAGAACACGAGCGCCGGCGACGCGCCGGCCAGGTCGTGGGGCGTGTAGAAGCGCAGGCCGAGCCGGCTGCCGCCGGGGCCGTCGATGATGCGGTCCGTGACCGCGCCGATCGGCGGCGTGCCGCCGATCATCTGGGTGCTGGACCGCAGGATCTTGCGCCCCCGCGAGACGCTGACGTCCTCGACCGCGGGACCCTCGAGCCGGGCCAGGCGCAGCAGCAGCTGCATCTCGTGGTCGAGGCGCTTGCCGTCGACCACCACGGGGGACCCTGCGGCCCTGCGGAGGAGGGGAGCCGGCAGACGCATGACGCCGCGCGCCACACCCCCGCGAACCGTGCCGATGACCGTGCCGACGGATGCCATGCCGGCAAGGTACCGCAACGCTCGCCGTTCACCCGTGAGTCATGTTCCCGTGCCACGATGACACCATGGAGAGTGCTGATCTCGACGTCACCGACGTGACGTCGCCAGACGAGTTCGACGTCGACCCGCCCTACGACTCCGGGCAGGGAACTCTCCCCGATCACCGGTTCCTGGACCGTGAGCTCTCCTGGATCTCGTTCAACGAACGCGTCCTCGAGCTCGCCCAGGACCGCAGCCTCCCGCTGCTCGAGCGGGTCCGCTTCATGGCGATCTTCGCGAGCAACCTCGACGAGTTCTTCATGGTGCGCGTCGCCGGCCTGAAGCGACGCATCGCGGCGGGCGTCGCGGTGCCGACCGCGAGCGGACTGCACCCGAAGGAGGTCCTGAAGCGCAGCATCGCCGCCAGCCAGGAGCTCCAGCGTCGTCACGCCGACCACCTGCACGAGCACCTCGCGAACGACCTCGAGGCCGAGGGCATCGAGCTGCTGCGCTGGGACGACCTGACGCCCGCCGAGCAGGAGCTCGTCTCCGAGAACTACCGCGCCCGCGTCTTCCCCGTGCTGACCCCGCTCGCGGTCGACCCGGCCCATCCCTTCCCCTACATCTCGGGCCTGTCGCTCAACATGGCCGTCGTGCTGCGCAATCCCGGCACCGGCAAGGACCACTTCGCGCGGGTCAAGGTGCCGCCCATCATCAACCGGTGGATGGAGGTCGGTCCGCAGCGCTACCTCCCCCTCGAGGACGCGATGGCCGCCCACCTGCACCTGCTGTTCCCCGGCATGGAGATCCTCGCCCACCACACGTTCCGCGTGACGCGCAACGAGGACCTGGAGGTCGAGGAGGACGACGCCGAGAACCTGCTCAAGGCCCTCGAGCAGGAGCTGCTGCGCCGCAAGTTCGGCCCGGCGGTCCGGCTCGAGGTCGAGCCGACGATCGCCGACGAGGTCCTGGAGCTGCTCACCTCCGAGCTCGGGGTGCGCGCCGACGAGGTCGTGCGCCTCTCCGGTCCGCTCGACCTCCGCTCCCTCAACGAGATCGCCGACATCGACCGGCCGGAGCTGCACTTCGAGGCCTTCGTGCCGGGCACTCACGAGCACCTCGCCGAGGTCGAGACCGCCAGTCCGGCCGACCTGTTCAGCGCGCTGCGCAAGCGTGACGTGCTGGTGCACCACCCGTACGACTCGTTCGCCACGAGCGTGCAGCGGTTCATCGAGCAGGCCGCGGCCGACCCCAAGGTCCTCGCGATCAAGATGACGCTGTACCGGACCTCGGGCGACTCCCCCATCATCGACTCGCTGATCGACGCCGCCCGCGCCGGCAAGCAGGTCCTGGTGCTGGTCGAGATCAAGGCCCGCTTCGACGAGCAGGCCAACATCCGCTGGGCCCGCAAGCTCGAGCGCGCCGGTTGCCACGTGGTCTACGGCATCGTGGGCCTGAAGACGCACTGCAAGCTGGCCCTGGTGCTGCGCGACGAGCCCGACGGCCTGCGTCGCTACGCCCACATCGGCACGGGCAACTACAACCCCAAGACCGCCCGTCACTACGAGGACCTCGGCCTGCTGACCTCGAACCCCGAGATCACGCACGACCTCACCGAGCTGTTCAACAACCTCTCGGGCTTCTCGCAGCAGACCGAGTACCGCACGCTGCTCACGGCGCCGGCCCGGCTGCGGGCGGGCCTGATCGAGCGCATCCACCGCGAGATCGCCCACCACCGGGCGGGGCGCGCGGCGCACATCCGCATCAAGGTCAACTCCCTCGTCGACGAGGCGCTGATCGACGCGCTCTACGAGGCCTCGATCGCCGGGGTGCAGGTCGACGTCGTGGTGCGCGGCATCTGCGCGATCCGTCCCGGCGTCCCGGGACTCAGCGAGAACATCCGGGCGGTCAGCGTGCTGGGCCGGTTCCTCGAGCACAGTCGCGTGTACTGGTTCGCCAACGGCGGCGAGCCGGAGGCCTGGATCGGTTCGGCCGACCTGATGCACCGCAACCTCGACCGTCGTGTCGAGGTGCTCGTCCGGGTCCCGACCCCCGGTCACACCGATCGCCTGGGCGAGCTCCTGGCACAGTCGGCCGACGAGGACACGAGCAACTGGCGCCTCACGGCCGACGGGGAGTGGGAGCGCCACATCGGCTCCCACGACCTGCACCAGTCGCTGATCGACGACTCCCGGCGCCGACGCTCACGCGCCAAGGGCTGAGTCACACCGTGCGCACGGGGCCCGGCCCCGGCCCGACCACCGGGTCCTCAGCAGGATGCGAGGACCAGCGGGCCGATGAACGACATCAGCGACGCCGCGCCGTCCTGGCGGTCGAACTCGAGCACCGCCACGGCTCCGTCGACCCCGGTCCGGGTCAGCGCGATCGAGTCCTCGAGCGTGCCGGTCTGGCCGATGAACGGTCCGGTCGCGAGCCGGGAACGGACCTCGGCCTGGTCGGCGGCGACCGGTCCGGACGCGAACGCCATCACGACCTCGAACTGGTCGTCGGACCCGCCGTCGCCCCGTTCGGTCGTACCCGGATCGTTCGCACCCAGGCCCCGCACCAGCCAGCGGTACGGCTCGAGGGTGCCGGCGTCGGCAACCGCGACCGCAGCCTGGGCGGCGATGTCCGGACCGGACTCCGCGGGATCGGTCGATGCGCACCCGGCGGCGCCCGACTGGAGCGCGAACGCGTCGAGGTCGGCCGTCTGGGCCCAGGTCCGCGCGGCGGTGGGGTCGTCGGCCAACGACGGGGTGCGCCCGTCGGCGACGTCGCCCACCCGCTCCACGACCTCCTCCTCCGAGGACGCCACCGCGACACCGCCGTCGAGGAGACGCACGTGCTGGAACGTCTCCGGCGTCGAGACGCCGCCGGCGCGCAGGTCGGTGAGGTCGATCGTCCAGTCGTCACCGTCCTGCACGTAGCCGAGGTCGCGCATCCGCTCGCCCGTGGTGGCGTCGGACTCGGGCAGCCCGAGGAGCAGGGCCGTGCCGGCGGTCGTCTGCACGAGGGCCTCCCAGCGCACGGTCTCCGGCGACCAGCCGAGACCGTCGGCCACGACCTCCCCGCTCGACACGAGCGTGGAACGGGTCGCCAGGTCGCGGGCGGAGGCCTGCTGCACGAGGTCGTCGCCGCCCGTCCCGAGCCGGTCGCGCAGCGCGGACCAGTCGGTCACGTCGATGCTGGCGACGTCGGCCGGGGCGAGCCGCGCGACGTCGGCCACCCCCGCGTCGGGGGTGAGCCGTTCCGCGGCGACGACACCGGCGGCGACGGATCCGCCGATCACCAGGACCGACACGACACCGACGACCGGTCGGGTGACCCAGCTGCGTGCGGCCACGGCCACCAGCCTTCCTCGGGTCGGGGCCCGTCAACGGCGGCCCGGGTCGGAGCCCGCCGACCCTCGGGAAGGACAATACGTCCATGACCCGCGAGCGAACCATCGTGGCCGCGGGTGGCGTCGTCTGGCGCCCGCGGGCCGGCACCCGCAACGGGGTCGAGCTGCTGGTGGCCCACCGACCGCGCTACGACGACTGGACGTTCCCGAAGGGCAAGCGCGACGACGGCGAGCCCGTGCAGCGCACGGCCGTGCGCGAGATCGAGGAGGAGACCGGCTTCCGGGTCCACCTCGGGGTGCCGCTTCCCGCCGTGCGCTACCGCGTCGGCGCCGGCCCCAAGGTCGTGCACTACTGGTCGGCTCGCCCCGATCCCGAGTGCCCGGGCCAGTTCGTGCCCAACAAGGAGGTCGACGAGGTGCGGTGGCTGCGGCCCCGCGAGGCCCGCGACCTGCTCACGTACACCCACGACCGCGACCTCCTGGCGGCCTTCCGCGGTCGCCGTGACGCGGGGCACCACAAGGCCCGCTCGCTCGTGGTGCTCCGGCACGGCAAGGCCGCCTCGGCCGGCCGGTGGCGTGGCGACGACCACGACCGCCCACTGACCGACCTCGGTCTCAGCCAGGCCCAGGGGCTCGCGCTGACGCTGTCGCAGTACGGCCCGGCCCGGATGCTCGCCAGCCCGGCCCTCCGCTGCCAGCAGACGCTGGCCCCGCTCGCGACCTCGGTGGGACATCCCGTGACGCTCGAGCAGCGGCTGGTCGAGGACGCCCCGGCGGCTGCGGTCGCGGCCGTCGTGCGCGAGGCGATGGGGCGCCGCGGACTCACGGTCCTGTGCAGCCACCTGCCGACCCTCATGACGGCGTTCGACGCGATCGGCCTCAAGCCACTCGACCTCGCTCCAGGTGAGGGCGTCGTCGTGCACCACCGGCACGGCCGGGTGGTCTCGACCGAGCGCCTGCCCTGATCCCTGGCCCGCCCCCATCGGCGTGACGTGCGTTACCTCACGGACACCCTCGCCCCCTGGAACCGCACCGGGCACGCCACACCGTTCCGAGATCGTTCACGCATCGTTCACCCGACGCGGGTCAGCGATACACCTGCCCTCCCTAGCGTCCTCACGTCAGTCCCCCCGTTCCTTTTGAAGGGATCTTCACGTGAAGAGCAACACCCTGCGTACCTCGGCCTCCGCCGCGGCGCTCCTCTCCCTCTCCCTCGTGCTCGGCGCCTGCGGCGCTGGCAACGAGGGCGGCGACTCGGGCTCCGGCTCGCTCTCCGGCACCCTCAACGGCGCCGGTTCGAGCGCGCAGCAGGCTGTCGTCAATGCCTGGAAGGCCGACTTCCAGAGCGAGAACTCCGACGCGACGATCAACTACGACCCGGTCGGCTCGGGCGGCGGCCGCGACCAGTTCCTCTCCGGCGGCGTCGACTTCGCCGGCTCCGACGCGTACCTCGACGACGAGGAGCTCGTGAAGGCCAAGGAGCGTTGTGGCGGCGAGGTCATCGAGGTGCCCACGTACGTGAGCCCCATCGCGGTGGCGTTCAACGTCGAAGGCGTCGACAAGCTCAACCTGTCGGCCCAGACGATCGGCGCCATCTTCGAGGGCACCATCACCAAGTGGGACGACCCGGCCATCGTCGCCGACAACCCCGAGGCGGACCTGCCGTCGGAGTCGATCATCCCGGTGCACCGTTCGGACGACTCCGGCACCACGAAGAACTTCACGGCGTACCTCGAGGAGACCTCGGGCGGCTCGTGGACCGCGGGCGAGGTCGAGACCTGGCCCACGCCGGAGGGTGAGAGCGCCCAGGGCACCGCGGGCGTCATCGACCGCGTCAAGGCCACGGCGAACTCCATCACGTACGCCGACGCCAGCCAGGCCGGCGACCTCGCCACCGCCGCCGTCAAGGTCGGCGACAGCTTCACCGAGTACTCGCCCGAGGCCGCTGCCGCGATCCTCGAGAAGTCCGGACAGGTCGAGGGCCGCAGCGAGACCGACCTCGCCATCGCAGTCGACCGCGCCACGGAGGAGAAGGGCGTCTACCCCGTCGTCCTGGTCTCCTACATGATGGCCTGCCAGACCTACGAGGACGCCGAGACGGCCGAGCTCGTCAAGGGCTGGCTGAGCTACCTCGTCAGCTCCGAGGGCCAGGAGAAGGCCGCTGCCGACGCCGGCGCCGCGCCGATCGGTGGCGACATCGCCGAGAAGGCCGCTGCCGCGGTCGAGACGATCAAGGCCAGCTGATTCCGTCGGAGGCCGGTCGGTGAGAGTCTGAAGACCTCACCGACCGGCCTCCACGGGGTTCGTCCCCACCCACCCCACCAGTTCTGCCGAAAGAAGGAACGCCGTGAGCAGCACGACCGAGCGGGAGAAGGAAGCCCCTCGTCCCGTTCGCCGTCCAGGCGACCGCATCTTCGAAGGCCTCTCCACGAGCGCCGGCATCCTGATCCTGCTGACCCTGCTCGGAGTCGCGATCTTCCTCACGCTCGAGGGCCTGCCCGGCATCACCGCCTCCCCCGACGACCTCGGCGGCAAGACCGGCGGCAAGAACTTCTTCGCCTACGTCTGGCCCCTGGTGTTCGGCACGGTCTGGGCCGCGGTCATCGCGCTCCTGGTCGCGGTGCCCGTCGCCATCGGCGTCGCGCTCTACATCTCGCACTACGCGCCCCGGCGCCTCAGCTCCACCCTCGGCTACGTCATCGACCTGCTGGCCGCCGTGCCGTCGGTCGTCTACGGCCTGTGGGGCCTGCTGTTCCTGTCGCGCGAGCTGGCGCCGTTCTACCAGTGGCTCGCCGACAACCTCGGGTTCATCCCCTTCTTCGCCGGCAACCCGTCCGGCGGCGTCTCGGCCAACAGCATCCTGACCGCGAGCCTCGTGCTGGCGGTCATGATCCTGCCGATCATCACCGCGATCTGCCGCGAGATCTTCCTGCAGACCCCCCGTCTGCACGAGGAGGCCGCCCTGGCCCTCGGCGCCACACGCTGGGAGATGGTCCGCCTCGCGGTCTTCCCCTACGCCCGCTCCGGCATCGTCTCGGCCTCGATGCTCGGCCTCGGCCGCGCGCTCGGCGAGACCATGGCCGTCGCGATGGTGCTGTCCGCGTCGGGCGTCGTCACGTTCAACCTGATCGGCAGCACGAACCCCAGCACGATCGCCGCCAACATCGCCCTGCAGTTCCCCGAGGCGTTCGGCACCTTCACCAACGTGCTGATCGCCACGGGCCTGGTGCTCTTCGTGATCACCTTCGCCGCCAACTTCGTCGCGCGCGCCATCGTGGAGCGCCGCAAGGACTTCTCGGGAGCCAACTGATGACCACGACGCTCCAGCGGACGCCCGAGCCCGACCTGCAGCGCGAGCTGCAGGAGCACCAGCTCCCGACCTACCTGCCCAAGGCCATCCTCGTGGGCGCCGTGCTCGTCGGCGTCGCGCTCACCGTGCTCGGGCCCCTGTCGGTCGCCCAGGCCGTCATCGTCGCCTGGCTCCTGACCTGGGCCCTGCCGATCGCGTCCCGCGTGGTCGAGGGTGGCCGCAAGGCCGCCGACCGAACGGTCACCCTGCTCGTGGCCAGCGCCTTCGGCCTGGCACTCATCCCGCTCGGCTCGATCCTGGCGCTCGTGATCAGCCGCGGCGGGCCCCAGCTGAACGCCGAGTTCTTCACGTACTCGATGCGCAACGTCGTGGGCGATGGCGGCGGCATCTACCACGCGCTCGTGGGCACGCTGATCATCACGGCGGCCGCCACGATCATCTCGGTCCCGATCGGCCTGTTCACGGCGATCTACCTCGTCGAGTACGGCGCCGGCAACCGGCTCTCGCGCTGGATCACGTTCCTGGTCGACGTCATGACGGGCATCCCGTCGATCGTGGCTGGCCTCTTCGCCTACGCGCTCTTCGTGATCTTCTTCGGCGAGGGCATCCGCCTGGGCATCGGCGGCGCGGTCGCGCTGGCCGTGCTCATGGTGCCGATCGTCGTGCGCGCGTGCGAGGAGATGCTCAAGCTCGTGCCGAACGAGCTGCGCGAGGCGGCGTTCGCCCTCGGGGTGCCGAAGTGGCGCACCGTGGTCAAGGTCGTGCTCCCCACCGCGATCTCCGGCATCGTGACGGGCGTGACCCTCGCGATCGCCCGCGTGATCGGCGAGACCGCACCGCTGCTGATCATCGCGGGCCTGACCGACTCGGTGAACTTCAACCTGTTCTCCGACCGCATGACGACGCTGCCGGTGTTCACGTACTTCTCGGTGAAGTTCCCCGGTGTCCCGCCGGAGGCCAGCATCGACCGCGGCTGGGGCGCGGCGCTCGTGCTCATCATCATCGTGATGCTGCTCAACCTCGTGGCCCGCGCCGTGAGCTACTTCTTCTCCCCCAAGGGCGAGCGATGAGCCCGCACACCCCCCTGCACCTGCCCCTCGTCATGACCGACCGCGCCGCGCGGCTCGGGCTCTGAAAGGAAATTCGATGGCCAAGAGCATCGACGTCTCAGACCTGGACATCTACTACGGCGACTTCCTCGCGGTCGAGGGTGTCAACATCACGATCCCCGCGAAGTCCGTGACGGCCTTCATCGGCCCGTCGGGCTGCGGCAAGTCGACCTTCCTTCGCTCGCTCAACCGCATGCACGAGGTCATCAAGGGCGCCCACGTCGACGGCAAGGTGCTCGTCGACGGCACCGACCTGTACGCGGCCGACATGGACCCGGTCAACGTGCGCCGCCTGATCGGCATGGTCTTCCAGCGGCCGAACCCGTTCCCGACCATGAGCATCTACGACAACGTGCTCGCCGGGCAGAAGCTCAACAGCAAGAAGATGAAGAAGTCCGAGGCCGACGACACCGTCGAGCGCGCGCTGCGCCAGGCGGGTCTGTGGGCCGAGGTCAAGGATCGTCTCGGCCGCCCCGGCTCGGGCTTGTCGGGCGGTCAGCAGCAGCGTCTGTGCATCGCCCGCGCGGTGGCGGTGCAGCCCGAGATCCTGCTGATGGACGAGCCCTGCTCGGCCCTCGACCCGATCTCGACGAGCGTCATCGAGGACCTGATCCACGAGCTCAAG
>CAYRZN010000046.1:0-15736 GCA_964428825.1 uncultured Aeromicrobium sp. | reverse complement strand
AGCACGGTGCGCTCGTGGACGTCCTTCACGACCCGAGCCTAGAGCGGATCCCCCTCAGGTGAGCCGCTGCGCTCGTTCCTCGCACCTCAAGGGGCGGGGCTCCGCCCGCACCACCGGTGGTTGAGGTGTGAGTGCGTTCTGGCGCGCGAGCCTCGAAACCTCGGTCGGGTGATGGGTTGAGGTATCCCACCGACGCCCTAGGGTCGTGGACGACGCCTGGACCGCCGCTGGAAGGACCCGATGAGCCCCCTCGAGATCGTCGCGATCGTCCTCGCTGGTGTGGCGGCCGGGACGATCAACACCGTCGTGGGCTCGGGCACGCTCGTCACCTTCCCGACGCTGCTCGCGATCGGCGTCCCGCCGGTGACCGCCAACGTCTCGAACTCGATCGGCTTGGTCCCCGGCTCGATCTCGGGCGCCATCGGCTACCGCAAGGAGCTGGCCGGGCAGCGGCGTCGCGCCGCCCGCCTCATCCCCGCGTCGGCCCTGGGGGCCGTGGTCGGGGCGGTCCTGCTGCTGGTGCTGCCCGCCGACGCGTTCTCCGCGATCGTCCCGGTGCTGATCGTCCTTGGGTGCCTCCTGGTGGTGCTCGGTCCCCGGATCTCGGCCGCGGTGGCCAGGCGTCGCGCGGACCGCGAGGCGCTGCCGGACCACGGCACGTGGTGGACGCCGCCGCTCGTCGGCCTGACCGGCGTCTACGGCGGCTACTTCGGCGCGGCGCAGGGCATCATCCTGCTCGCCGTGATGGGCATCGGCATCGACGACGACCTGCAGCGGCTCAACGGCATGAAGAACGTGCTGGCCGCCGTGGCGAACGGCGTCTCGGGTCTGATCTTCATCGTCGTTGCCGACGTCGACTGGCTCGTCGTGCTGCTCATCGCGATCGGCGCGGTCGTGGGGGCGCAGGTCGGCGCGGCGTACGGTCGACGCCTGCCCGACGCGGCCCTGCGTGGCTTCATCGTGCTGGTCGGCGTCGTCGCCCTCGTGGCGTTCTTGCGCGGCTGACGATCTCCGCCCGGCCGGCGCGGTCCGCGGCGTCCTAGGATGAGCCGATCCTCGCCGGTCCCGGTGGGGCGAGGAGGACCATGAGCGAGACCGGGCGACGACTCCTCGAGGCAGCCACCGCCGCCTTTGCCGCGAAGGGCTTCCACGGCACCACGACGCGGGACATCGCGACGGGCGCCGGCGTCACGCCCGGTGCCGTCTACGTCCACCACCGGTCGAAGGAGGAGCTCCTCTTCCAGATCTCGCGCCACGGGCACGAGGCGACGCTCGCCCTGCTCACCTCGACGCTCGAGCAGGCACCGGACGACCCGGTCGAGCAGCTGCGGGCCTTGATGTTCGAGTTCGCGCGGTGGGAGGCGGTGCACCACACCACGGCGCGAATCGTGAACTACGAGCTCCAGGCCCTGAGCCCCGAGCACCTCGACGAGGTCATGGCCCTGCGGCACGACCTGCGGCTGCTGGTCCGCGACCTGGTGGAGCGCGGCCGCGCGGCCGGCGTGTTCGCGGTGACCGATCCGGGCCTCACGGTCGTCACGCTGATCTCGCTGTGCATCGACATCGCCCGCTGGTTCAGCGACGAGGGTGAGTGGAGTGCCGACGAGGTCGCGACCGGGGTCAGTGAGGCGGGCCTGCGGCTCGTCGGCGCCGACCCTTCGCGCTGAGGGATCGCTCCGGGTGCTTGACGGGGCGGGGGTCTGTCGTCGATGCTCAACTAACTAAGCGCTTAGTCACCGGACAAGGGGCCTGCCATGGATGTCATGCTCGACGACGCGCCGCGGCGCATGCGCGACGCCCTGGCGGACTTCCTCGACCGCGCCGTGCGTCCGGCCGAGGCGGTGTACCGGGAGCAGCTCGCACTGCAGGACGATCCGTGGCACTGGACCGCACCGGCCGTGCTGGCCGACCTTCAGGAGGAGGCCAAGGAGCTGGGGCTGTGGAACCTGTTCCTTTCTGGCGACGAGGGGGCCGGCCTCACGCACGACGAGTACGCGCCCCTGGCCGCGCTGGCTGCACAGAGCCCGATCGGACGGGTCGCGATCAACTGCGCGGCGCCGGACACCGGGGTCATGACCCTGCTGTCGGACCATGGCACGACGGCGCAGAAGCGACGCTGGCTCGATCCCCTGCTGGAGGCCCGCGTCCGGTCGTCCCTCGCCGCCGCGCCGGTCGGGACGAGCATCGTCCGCGACGGTGACGAGTACGTCGTCAGTGGTGTCCAGCCCGCGGTGCCCGGTGCCCTGAACCCCGACGCACGGATCTTCGTCGTCACGGGCGAGACGGACCCGCACACGATCCCGGACCGGCGACTGAGCCAGGTGCTCGTGCCGCGCAGTGCCGACGGCGTGTCCGTCCGCCGCTCCGCCCACCTGGTGGGCGGGCGTCGGGACGACCAGCCCGGCGGTGTGGCCGTCCTCGTCCTCGACGAGGTGCGGGTGCCGGTCACGAACCTCGTCGGCGAGGAGTGCGACGGCGGGGTGGACGCCCGTGCCGACCTCGGTCTCGACCGAGACCGCCGCACGGGCTGACCGCGTCAGGCGGCGGTGTCCTCGTGGCGTCCACGGCGCCGTGCGTCCGCGTCGGCGAGATCGGTCGCCACGCCGCCGACGACCCGTGAGTGGTGGCGGGCCGAGGTCGTGACGGCGGCGTCGTCGACCCACGCCGGCGCGGCGCCGCTCGCCAGCAGGCGTTCGACCAGGTCGGCGTCCTCGTGCACCGGCAGGTCGCGGAAACCGCCGGCGGCGACGTAGGCCGCGGCGTGCACGCCGAGGTTGGCGCCGTGGACGTGACCGTGTCCGGTCCCTCGTCCGCCCACGCGGTGACGGCGGTAGTCGCGCAGCCATCGCCAGTGCCGGGCCGTGTCCTCGCGCGGCAGGGTGACGGTGCCGAGGACGAGCTCGGCACCGGACGCCGCCACGTCGAGCTGGCGCAGGAGCCACTGCGGCGGCACGACGCTGTCGGCGTCGGTGCAGGCGAGCCACGTCACGCGCTCGTCGTCGGCGCGGTCCAGGGCCCAGGCGCACCCGAGGGCCCTGGCGGCCCCCACGTTCCCCTCCATCGCGACGAGCACGTGTGCTCCGGCCGCGAGCGCCACCTCCGCCGTGCGGTCGGTGCAGGCGTCGGCCACGACGACGACGTCGACCGTGAGGCCGGGCGGCAGGTTGAGCGCGGCGGTCCGGACCGCGTGCACCGCCGCCGCGACGCCGTGCTCCTCGTCCCGGGCGGGGATCACGACCGCCACGTGCTCGACGGAGGTCTCAGGCACGGCAGAACACCTCCAGGAGGAAGTCGGCCTCGACGTGCTCCACGAGGCGGGTGAGACCGGGACTGGCGTGGAACTCGGCATGGGCCTGGTCGCCCGTGCACGCGGCCTCGGCGAACGGGTGACGCCAGTCGACGAGCACGACGTGGCCGTCTGCCTTGAGACTGCCGACGACGTCGGCCAGCACCTGGGCGCGCACGTCGGCGGACAGGAAGTAGAGGACCTCCGAGAGCACGACGAGGTCGAGCTCGCCGGACGGCCAGTCGGGCAGAGCCGACCGCTCGAAGGCAACGTGGGGGGCGGGGACGCGGGCCCGTGCTGCGACGAGCGGCTCCGGGACGGGGTCGGTCGCCACCAGCTCCTCGCACCGTGGCGCCAGGAGGGCGGTGAGCAGGCCGATCGAGCACCCCGGCTCGAAGCCGCGGCGGTACCGCTGGCGCGGCAGGCTGGCGACGGTCAAGGCGTACTTGCGCTGCTCGTACGGGTTCTCTGCCAGGTGCCAGGGATCGTCCGAGTCGGCGTACATCCGCTCGAAGTAGCCGGGATCGGTCATACGACCACCACCTCGGGCGCCTCGGTGGCGTGGCGCAGCAGCGCGTCGTCGACCACGGCGGCGTCGCCCGCGCCGAGGCCCACGGGACGGACCTGGGTGAGGAAGGCGTCGAGTGCACGGCGCTTGAGGTCGCGCGCCGCCGGTGCCACGACGAGACGCCGCGCCGACGGGAGCCACGGCTCGTCCGCGGGCGCCGTCCAGACCCACGTCCAGATCGGGAACCGCCAGAGGACGGGCCCGGCCGCGCAGAGCTCGCGCGCCACCTCGCCGAGGGCGTCGTGGTCGGGGTGGCCGTCCGACTCGAACGGCGCCAGGACGAGGTCGGCGGCGCGGATCACCGGCTCGAGCGCGGTCCGCAGCTCGGCCCGGGCGGCTGTGAGTCCGCCGTCGGGCAGGCCGAGCCGATGGACCACGGGCGCGGTGAACCCGAGGTGTCCCAGTGCGTCGAGCAGCTCACGCGGACGCTGCTCGCGCAGGTCCTCGGAGCTCACGGCGGTGCTCTCGGGGTGCGAGGCCTCCCCGTCGGTCGCGGTGACGAACTCGACCGGTCGGCCGATCTGACAGGCGAGCCACGCGCCGACGGCGAGCACCTCGTCGTCAGGGTGCGCCGAGAGCACCAGGACCCGGCCGCCCGGGTCACGGGGACGTTCGAGCGGCATGACGGCCAGCGCCTCGCGCCAGGTCTCAGTCATGGAGTCCGCCCAGGGCGCCGAGCCGCTCGAGGTCGCGCTCGGCGTGGTGCTGACGCACGAAGACCTGGAGGTCGTGCACGTGCTCGGCGTGGGCCGCGTCGAAGGCGAGCGGACCCGGCCCGCTCGCTCGGCCGACGTGGCTCACGACGCTCTCGACGACACCGGCCGCGTGGGCCCGGAGCGCGTGGGCGAGCCGCTCCGCCTGGTCGACCGGGAGCGGCCCACGGTCGGCGAGGTCGGCGGCGGCGTCCAGGGCGAGCGCCGACGTGACGAGTGCCGAGCGCACGGCGCCGAGGTGGGCGAGGCCGTGGGCGTCGAGCTTCTCGGCGGAGTCCTCCAAGGTCGCGGCCACCCCGCGTGCGCCCCCGATCCAGCAGGCCGCGATGCCGATCGCGCCGAGCCAGAAGCCGGTGCGGTCCACGTAGGCACCGGCGCTTCCGACGGACCGAGCCGGCACACCGTCGAACGCCAGGGACGACGTGTCGGCCCGGGTCATGCCCGGTCCCGACCAGGTCGGGCCGCTGCGGGCAGGCGCGATGCCGTCGGCGGCGAGGTCGATCGCGAACAACCGGCTCCCGCGGTCGGTCCTGGCCGTCACGAGGGCGTGGGTCACGAGCGAGGCGCCGGAGCAGAAGGCCTTGGTGCCCGTCACGGTCCAGGCGTCGTCGTGCCCCGCGGCCTCCAGGACGGCGAACGGGGGCTCGGCCGCCCACACGCCCCAGGTCTCGTCGAGCCCGGGAGCCGGTCCGCCGAGCTCGGCGAGGATCGCGACGGCGTCGTGGTGCGGCTCGACGAGCTTGACGAGGGGGAGGTCGCCGGCGGCGACTTCAGCGAGAGCGGCCCACCGGCGGGCCGTCGCGCCGCCGCCGGGCAGGGGCAGCGGTTCGGCCGTGTGCTGGCGGACGTCCTCCGGCGTCAACGGCGGACGCGACGGCGAGATCGACATGGTTCCTCACGGACGACGGAGCGCCCGGCTAGTGGCTGAACCAGGGATCTCCACGGTCCCACGCGTCCGGCGTTCCGCAACCTGTCACGCGAGGACGGACCCTCAGTCCGTCGGCCGCTGCTCCCGGTAGTCGAGGTGTCGAGCCCGTCCACGGCTACGGTGCACTCGAGCCCTCGTCCGAGGAGCCGCCCACCAGCAGGAGGTTCGTCCCCATGACTGAACAGGTCGAGGTCGTCGCGACGTTCGTCGCCAAGCCCGGGCAGGGCGAGCGGCTGGAGGAGATCCTCGCGGGTGCCCTCACCGCGGTCCGCGCCGAGGAGGGATGTCTGCGCTACGACTTCTACCGCGTGCGCCGGGACGACACCGCGTTCGTGATGGTCGAGGAGTGGGCGTCGAAGGAGGCGCTGCGCGCGCACGGATCGAGCGACGCGTTCCAGGCGTTGTCACTCCGGCTCGGCGAGGTCGTGGCCGAGGCGCCCGTCATCCGTCTCCTGGACCCGGTCGCGCCGACGGCCTGAGCCCGCACGTCAGCGCGGGCCGGCGAGGCCGGCGCGCGCGGCCTCGAGGAGCGCGTGCCGGAACCGGCGGGTCGTCTCAGCGGTCTCGGTGAAGCTCGAGTCGGCTCCGTGGAACATCCCGGGCTCGACGTGGAGTCCGCACGGGACGCCCGCCGACTCCAGGCGCTCGGCATAGCGCACGGCCTCGTCGTGGAACTGGTCGACATCGCCCACGCCGATCCAGGCCGGCGGCAGGCCGGACAGGTCCGCGCGACGGGCCGCGGCGGCGTAGGGCGGTGCGTCCGCGCCCCCCGCGGGGCGACCCAGGTAGCTCGACCACCCGAAGCGGTTCGACGCGGCGGTCCAGACCAGCCAGGGCCGCCGGCCGTGCAGGCCGACGGGCGTGCGGTCGTCGAGCATCGGGTAGACGAGCAGCTGGAACGCGACGGGCACGCGGCCGTCGTCGTGCGAGCGCTGGGCGAGGGCGGCAGCCAGGCCGGCGCCGGCGCTCGCGCCGCCGACCGCGATCCGTGCGGGATCGATCCCGAGACGCCCGGCGTTCTCGTGCGTCCAGACGAGCGCCGCGCTCGCGTCGTCGAGGCCGGCGGGGAACGGGTGCTCCGGCGCGAGGCGGTAGTCGACCGACACGACCACGACACCGAGCTCCGTGGCGAGCCAGCTGCTGTGCTGGTGGTCGACCTCCGGACGTCCCATGACGAAACCGCCTCCGTGGAGCCACAGCAGAACGGGAGTGGGAGCCGCGACCCCGTGGGGCCGGTAGACGAGCACGCGCACGTCGCCGGCGCGCTCCTCGCTCACCTCGACCCCCTCGCCCACCGCCGACTCGGCCGACAGGAGCCGGCGCATGAGCCTCAGGGTCGCGGGACCCGTGACCGAGAGCGGTGCGGCGAGCGACGGCCCCCGCAGGTCGGGCGCCACGCGCTCGAGCAGGGGCCGGTGGCGCCGCACGTGGCGCGCGAGCGCGCCGCCGACGAGCGCGGTCGTCGCCACGCCGACGCCGGTCGTGGTGAGCAGGGCGCGTCGCAGGTTCATGGGGTCATCGTGGCGCACGCCGGCCGACCGTGGGGAGCGGTGTCGATCGCGTGCGGCGCGGGCTGGCCAGGATCGAGGTTCGGGCGTTTGATGGAGGAGTGACGTCCTCGACCAGTCCCGAGCCGCCGGTGCGCGCGCCCAGCGTCTCCCACTCGATCACGGTCCGTCTGGAGGTGCCGGCCGGCGGGTCCGCCGTCGGCGAGCTGACCTCGACCGTCGAGGCTGCCGGTGGTCTCGTGACGGCCCTCGACGTCGCCTCGTCTGCCGTCGACGTGCTCCGCATCGACCTCACGGCGGCGACGTCCGACACCGATCACGCCGACGCGATCGTCGAGGCCCTGGTGGCGATGGGCGACGTGACGGTCAAGAAGGTGTCCGACCGGACGTTCCTGATGCACCTCGGCGGGGTCATCGAGACCGCGACCAAGCACCCGCTGCGCAACCGCGACGACCTGTCGATGATCTACACGCCTGGCGTCGCACGGATCTCGCAGGCGATCGCGAAGGACCCCGAGGACGCGCGCCGTCTCACGATCAAGCGCAACAGCGTGGCGGTCGTGACCGACGGGTCCGCCGTGCTGGGTCTGGGCAACATCGGCCCCTACGCGGCGCTCCCGGTCATGGAGGGCAAGGCGGCGCTGTTCAAGGCGTTCGCGGACATCGACGCCTGGCCGCTCTGCCTCGACACGCAGGACACCGAGGAGATCATCGCGGCGGTCGCGGCGATCGCTCCGGGGTTCGCGGGCATCAACCTGGAGGACATCGCGGCACCGCGCTGCTTCGAGATCGAGGCCCGGCTGCGCGAGCGCCTGGACATCCCCGTGTTCCACGACGACCAGCACGGCACGGCGATCGTCGTGCTGGCCGCGCTCGAGAACGCCCTTCGCGTCGTGCGCAAGGACCTCGCCACGGCGCGCATCGTGCTGGTGGGTGCGGGGGCCGCCGGCACGGCCGTGCTGAAGACGCTCGTGCACGCGGGAGCCGCCGACGTGGTCGTCTGCGACGTCGACGGGATCATCCATGCCGACCGCGCGGACCTCGCGCCGTCGCTGCGGTGGACGGCCGAGAACACCAACACGGCGGGCATGACGGGCACGCTGCGCGACGCGCTGCCCGGGGCGGACGTCTTCATCGGCGTCTCGGCCCCGAACCTGATCGGCGCCGCCGATGTCGCCACGATGGCCGACGACGCGATCGTCTTCGCCCTGGCCAACCCCGATCCCGAGATCGACCCGGCCCTCGCGCGCCAGCACGCGGCGGTCTTGGCCACCGGACGGTCGGACTACCCGAACCAGATCAACAACGTGCTCGCCTTCCCCGGCATCTTCCGCGGCCTGCTGGACGCGCAGAGCCGTGGCATCGACATGGACGTGCTGGTCGCCGCGGCCGACGCCATCGCCTCGACGGTCTCGGCGGACGAGCTGGGCCCCAACTACATCATCCCGAGCGTGTTCCACCCGGAGGTCCACGAGCTCGTGGCCACCGCGGTGCGCGACGTCGTCGAGCGCTCGCGGACCTAACACTCTGGCCACAGTCGTCGTCATCATGTAATACTGCGTCCGAGGGCGGAACCGGTCCGCCGGCAGGAGGCATCGTGCGCGCGACCCACACCGTGACGAACCAGGTCCCGCCGCTCGTCGACTTCGACGCGGCCGACCATGCTCCGATCCTCGAGGCCCTCCACCGCGAAGGAGCGGCCCACGCGATCGACGGCCTGCACGAGGTCGGCCGCCGCGCGGGCAGTGCCGAGGCGCTGGGCTGGGGCGACCTCGCCGAGGCCCACCCGCCGGTGCTCCACACGCACGACCGCTACGGCCACCGCATCGACGAGGTCGTCTACGACCCGAGCTACCACCAGCTCATGGGGACCGCGGTGTCGATCGGCCTGGCCGGCTCGGTCTGGCGCGACCCGCAGCCCATGCCGCACCTCGTGCGGGCGGCGCGCTCGTCGGTCTGGGGCATCACCGACGCGGGCCACGGCTGCCCGATCTCGATGACCTACGCCGTCATCCCGGCGCTGCGGGCCAACGCCGAGATCGCGGCCCAGTACGAGCCCCTGCTCTGCTCGCTCGAGTACGACCCCTCCCTGGAGGCGCCGCTCAGCAAGCGCGGCCTGATCGCCGGCATGTCGATGACCGAGAAGCAGGGCGGCTCCGACGTGCGGGCCAACCGCACCGAGGCCGTGCCGCAGGCCGACGGCTCCTACCGGCTGACGGGTCACAAGTGGTTCACGTCGGCGCCGATGTCGGACGTCCTGCTGGTGCTCGCCCAGGCGCCCGGCGGGCTCTCGTGCTTCTTCCTGCCGCGCATCCTGCCCGACGGCACGCGCAACTCCATGGCGATCCAGCGGCTCAAGGACAAGCTCGGCAACCACTCCAACGCCAGCGGCGAGGTCGAGTACGACGAGGCCACCGCTTGGCTCGTGGGCGAGGAGGGGCGCGGCGTGCCGACCATCATCGAGATGGTCAACATGACCCGTCTCGACTGCACGCTCGGCTCGGCCACGGGCATGCGCGTCGGCGTCCAGCAGGCCGTGCACCACGCGACGCACCGCTCGGCGTTCGGCGCGGCCCTCGTCGACCAGCCGCTCATGCGCAACGTCCTGGCCGACCTCGCGGTCGAGTCCGAGGCGTCCACGACGGTCGCGCTGTGGCTCGCGGCCCTGACCGACCGTGCGGCCGCGGGGGTCGAGGGCGCCGACGCGCTGCGCCGCATCAGCCTCGCGGTCAGCAAGTACTACGTATGCAAGCGTGGCCCGCTGCACGCGGCCGAGGCGCTGGAGTGCCTGGGTGGCAACGGCTACGTCGAGGACTCGCGCATGCCGCGCCTCTACCGCGAGGCCCCGCTGATGTCGGTGTGGGAGGGCTCGGGCAACGTGGCCGCGCTCGACACCCTGCGTGCCATGACCCGTCAGCCGGAGACGCTGCAGGCGTTCTTCGACGAGCTCGCCGCCGCCGCCGGTGCCGACACCCACCTCGACGCCGCTGTGGTGCGACTCAAGGACACCTTCACCGACGTCGAGACGATCCAGCACCGGGCCCGCACCGTCGTGGGTGACATGGCGCAGGCGCTTCAGGGCGCGTTGCTCGTGCGCCACGGTCACCCCGCCGTGGCCGACGCCTTCACGCGCAGCCGCCTCGGCGGCCAGTGGGGCACGGTCTTCGGCACCCTGCCCACGGGGGTCGACACCGCGGCGATCATCGAGCGAGTCGCGCCCAAGGTCGGCTCGTGAGCGGTGGCGACCGTCCGGCCGCCTGGCGCGACGGCCACGACGGCGATCCCCTCTGCGCGGGTCGCCCGACCCCCGTCGACCGAGCCGACTACCCCACGCTGACGTACGAGGTCACGGGTCGCGTCGCGCGCCTGACGTTCAACCGGCCGGCGCAGGGCAACGCCATCACCAACGACACGCCCCACGACATCGCCCACGCCGTGGAGCGGGCCGACCTCGATCCACGCGTGCACGTCATCCTCGTCAGCGGTCGCGGCAAGGGGTTCTGCGGCGGCTACGACC
The DNA here is from genome assembly GCA_964428825.1 of uncultured Aeromicrobium sp. GTDB lineage: Bacteria > Actinomycetota > Actinomycetes > Propionibacteriales > Nocardioidaceae > Aeromicrobium. The sequence goes on along the minus strand of CAYRZN010000046.1, from coordinate 5,216 downwards.
TGTCGATCTTCGCCGAGAGCGCCATGACGCCGCCAGGGTCCGAGGGTGCAGAGGGAACCGTGCTCGACCCCGAGGTCCAGGCGCGCAACCACGACCCCGAGGGCACGTGGGACCCCATGGTCGACTACGCCATGATGAGCCGCTTCAACCGTGGGTTCTCGGTCTTGCTGCACGCGAACAAGCCGACCGTGGCGAAGATCCACGGCTTCGCCGTCGCGGGCGGCAGCGACATCGCGCTGTTCGCCGACCAGATCATCTGCGCCGACGACGCCCGCATCGGCTACCCGCCCACCCGGGTCTGGGGTGTGCCCGCGGCGGGCATGTGGGCGCACCGCGTCGGCGACGCGCGCGCCAAGCGGCTGCTGTTCACAGGCGACAGCCTCACGGGCCGCCAGGCGGCGGAGTGGGGGCTCGCTGTCGAGTCGGTGCCGGCCGACCAGCTCGACGCGGCCACCGAGGACCTCGTGGGTCGGATCGCGCAGATGCCGGTCAACCAGCTCGTCATGGTCAAGCTCGCCCTCAACAGCGCGCTCCTGGCGCAGGGGGTCGCGAACTCCGGCATGGTCAGCACGGTCTTCGACGGGGTCTCCCGACACACGCGCGAGGGCTACGCGTTCCAGCAGCGCGCGGCAACCGTGGGCTTCCGCGAGGCGGTGCGCGAGCGCGACGAGCCGTTCGGCGACGCGAAGGCGCGACCGGAGCAGTGACCGCGACACCGCAGGCCGTGCGGCCGCTCACCGCCCGCTCGGCGATCCTGAGCCTCCTGCTCGGTGCCCACCCGCCGGAGGCGCCGGGCAGCAGCATCGTCGGATGGGGGCGCGCGCTCGGCGTGAACGAGCCGGCGGTCCGTGTGGCCCTGACCCGCATGGTCGCGGCCGGTGACCTCGACCGCACCGACTCCGTCTACCGTCTGAGCCGGCGCCTGCTCCGGCGGCAGGAGCGACAGGACGCCGCGATCGAGCAGCGCACGCTGCCGTGGAGTGGTGACTGGCATGCCGCAGCCGTCACGGTGGTCGGCGCTGGTGCTGCCGCCCGGGCCGACCTGCGCCAGCGGATGGTCGCCTCGCGGTTCTGCGAGCTGCGCGAGGGGTTCTGGATGCGTCCGGCCAACCTCCACTGGTCCCCTGACCCCGCCGTGGCCGGGAGCCTGGAGACCATGACGGTCCGCCCCGCACGGCCCGCCGCCGAGCTCGCGTCGGCCCTGTTCGACCTCGACGGGTGGGCCGCCACCGCGCACGGGCTCACGGCCACGTTGGCGGCGGCCGAGCACCTGGCTGAACGCATCGCGATCGCCGCCGCCGTCGTGCGCCACCTGGTCGCCGACCCGCTCCTGCCGGACGACCTCCTGCCACCGGACTGGCCGGGCCCCGCCCTGCGGAGCACCTATTCCGCCTTCCGTGAGGAGCTCGTCGAGCGCGTCAGTCGCTGAGACGCTCAGTGCCCGCTCAGCGCAGCGAGTAGGTCACGACCGAGACGGCCACGTACTGGGCCACGAACGCCAGCACGGTGCAGAGGTGGAAGATCTCGTGGAAGCCGAACGTCTCGGGCAGCGGGTTCGGGCGCTTCATCGCGTAGATGACGCCACCGATCGTGTAGGCGACGCCGCCCGAGGCCACCAGGGCGAGCGCCGCGACGTTGGCCCACGTCGGGAACCGGTCGGCACCGTCGACGAACGCCGGGATGAACGGCAGGGCGAGCCAGCCGAGTGCGATGTAGAGGACCGTGAACACCCAGCGAGGGGCCTCGATCCACAGCACGCGCAGGATCGAGCTGACCACCGCGGTCACCCACACGGTGCCCAGCAGCCACCAGCGCGTGCTCCCGTCGAGGTACAGGATCGCGAACGGCGTGTAGGTGCCCGCGATGAGGACGTAGATGTTGGCGTGGTCGAACCGGCGCCAGAACGCCCAGAGACGGATCTCCCACGTGCCCCGGTGATACGTCGCGGAGACCGTGAACAGCAGGATCGCGCTCACGACGTAGATCGACGAGCCCCAGCGCGTCGACGGCGTCGGCGACAGCACGACGAGCACGACCCCAGCGGCCACCAGGACTGGCAGGAAACCCGCGTGGACCCAGCCGCGCAGGCGCGGCTTGAGCTCGGCGATCTTGTCGGCCATCCCGCGGGTCCGGCGGTCCATGGGGCTCTCGCCCCCACCTGCAGCAATCTCGCCCACAGTCTCGTCCTGTCGTCCCGGGCGACCGGTGCGTCGCCACGTCCAGCACAGCGTCCCACGGCTCGGGGAGCACAGGTCAGGCGTTTCGAGTGGCCGTCGTCTCGTGGCGTCGCAGACGCGCGAGCGTCACGACTCCGACCAGGAGCTCGAACGCCGTGATCGTGTAGACGGCCAGGCGCTCCCAGACGCCGTCCGGGAGCACGTCGACGCTCGACGAGCCGCTGTCGAGCACCAGCGCGAGGGCGCTGAGCAGGCCGACGACACCCAGGGTCACGCAGACGGTTCCCAGCCGACGGAGCCCGTCGGAGCGGCGGGCCGCGAGACCCGCCACGATCGCCGTGAGGTTGCCGCCGACGATCGCCATCGCCGCGCCGAGACCGTGGACGTCGCCCAGGCCGTTGTCGGCGTTGACCTGGCCCCCGTGGACGACACCCACCAGGACGATGCCGACGCCGTGGGTCAGGGCGAGGGCCAGGAACGTGCGTCGGTGCGCCGAGCCGAGCACGGGAGCCGCGAGGAGGGCGGCCGCGACGAAGAGCACACCGTGCAGCACGAACCCGGTGTTCATGACCGCGTGGAGGGGTGAGTCGATCGCGCGTCCGCCGAACGTCTCGACCTGGGGGATCCCGAGGTCGCTGATGTAGTTGGTGGCGTACGAGTAGCCCGGGAACGCGGCGGCGGCGACGGCCTCGGTGCCCACGTACACCAGCCCGGCCGCGATCCAGCAGGCCGCGGCGGCGCGACCCGTGCGTGGTGCTCTCGAGACGTCGGTGCTCATGTGCTGACGACGGTAGCGACTCCGCCCGCGGGCGGCCTCCCGAGACGGCCGGCGGACCCGGGCGCGACCGAGCTCGGACGATTTCAAGGGGCGCGACGACCCGGCTCGGCCTACCCTCGTGGCATGAGTTCTGAGGATGGGTCGGGTCGCGGCCCGGACGATCCCTGGACGACCCTGCACCTGCCGTTCGACCTCGGGGCCCCCCGAGCGGCACGGCGCCACCTGCTCGAGGACCTCACGAGGTCGGGTCTGCGTGACGCCGTGATCGTCGACGCGCAGGTCGTGCTGGCCGAGCTCGTCAACAACGGCGTGGAGCACGGCGCACCCGGGCCGGACGGCACGATCGAGATCTCCTGGCGCATCCTCGACGACCACCTGCGACTGAGCGTCTGCGACGGCGGCAGCGCGAGCGAGCTGCGTCCGATGGAGCTCACCGACGACAGCCTGCGCGGTCGTGGTCTGGCGATCATCGACCAGCTGGCCGATCGCTGGACGTTCGACGCGACCCAGGGCACCCGCATCACGGTCGAGCTCGACTACAGCACCGAGGACGCCCCCGCACCCGCGGAGTGACGTCAACGCGGCACACGTAGGGTCGGAACGTTCCGAACAAGGAGGCACCGTGGACGTCGCGAAGACGCTCGCCGAGATGGCGCTCGAGCTCGAGCAGGAAGGTGATCCCGACACCGTCCTCGACCGGGTGAGCCGCTACGCGCGGCTGGTCCTGGACGCCGACGACGCGGGAGTGCTCCGCCTCCACACGCGTTCACGGATCGAGACCCCTGCCGCCACCTCCGGCGTGGTCAACCGGGCCCATCAGCTGCAGGTCGACTTCGACGAAGGTCCCTGCCTCGACGCGATCGAGGGCCGCGCCACCTACGTGACCAACGACGTCCGCCAGGACCCTCGCTGGCCCCAGTGGGGTCCGGCCGCTGCCGGCATCGGCGTGCTCAGCGCCGTGGGCGTGCGGCTGGCCACGCGCGAGCGCGGGTACGGCTCGCTCAACATCTACGCCCAGCGCCTCGACGCGTTCACCGACCGCGACGCCGAGGTCGCCGAGATGCTCGCCGCGCACGCCACGGCCGCCTTCGCCTCGGCCCACGAGCGCCAGGGTCTCCAGACCGCGCTCGACTCCCGGTCGATCATCGGTCAGGCCCAAGGCATCCTGATGCAGAAGTTCGACATCGACTCGAACGCGGCGTTCGAGTTCCTCAAGCGGATCTCCCAGCACGAGAACCAGAAGCTGGTCACGCTGGCCGAGGCGATCGTGGTCCAGCGTGACTCGAACGCCAGACCGGAGCCCTCGGGCGCCACCGACGCCAAGGGCGGCCCGGCGTCGTCCGACCCGGGTCAGACGACGTAGCCCTCGCGGTAGGTCGGGTAGACGGGGCGCCAGCCGCTCGCGCGCAGGCGGGAGTTCGACAGTCGCTTGCCGTGGCCGCGCGCGGGATCAGCGGGCTCGGGGGCCGGCACGCCCAGCTGGGCCGCGACGTGGGCGGCGACGTCCCCGAGCAGTGACGGCTCGTCGTCGGTGCCGACGTAGAGCGCCTCGGGTGACTCGTCGCGGGTGAGCAGGTGCACGACCGCGGATGCGGCATCGTCGCGGTGGATGCGGTTCGTCCACCGGTGAGGGTCGTCGAACGTGCCCTCGCGCACCTGCGTCACGATGCGGCCCGACTCGCCGCGGTACAGGCCCGACAGTCGCAGCACGCTGCCCTGCGGGAGTCGCTCGGCGAACACGCGCTCGGCCTCGAGCAGCACGCGGGCGGGCGCATCGGCGGGCGTGGCGGGCGACGACTCGTCGAGGACGGGGTCGGGAGGCGCGTCGCCGTAGACACCGGTCGAGGAGACCAGCACCGCGCGCCGCGGCATCTGGCCCGCCGCTGCGACGGCGTCGAGCGCCCGGACCATGCCGTCGACGTAGGTGGCCCGGTACGACTCCTCGGTGCGGGGGCGCGCCGTGAGGGCGACGACCAGGAGGTCGACCTCCACACCCGTGAGGTCGGGGCCCTCGACGGTGAGGTCGGCCGAGAGGCCGCGCAGCGGCGACGGCACGAGGCCTCCGCGCCGACGCACCGCGGTGACGTCGTGCCCGAGGGCGGCGAGCCGCAGCCCGACGTCGGCCCCGAGGTCACCGGCCCCGATCAGCAGCGCGCAAGAGGTCATGCGCCGAGGCTAGCCCGCACGTCCGCCCGGGCGCCCGCCGTGGATCCGCGGGGTGCGGGCGAAGCCCGCCCCATGAGGTGCGACGAGGAACGAGG
>CAYRZN010000045.1:11657-16048 GCA_964428825.1 uncultured Aeromicrobium sp. | reverse complement strand
GTGCCGGCCACGGGCGCCGTCCCCTCCACGCAGGTCGTCACCACCGACTTCCCGAGGAACACGCACGACCTGTTCTTCGAGTGGCAGGAGTTCCACCGCCCCGACGCGCCGAACCTCTGGCCGGACGACGTGCGCGAAGAGATGGAGACCGTCATGAAGCGGATCTTCACCGAGGTCAACAACGGCGTGTACCGCTGCGGCTTCGCCGGCTCGCAGGAGACCTACGACGCGGCGTACGAGCGCCTCTGGACCGCGCTCGACTGGCTCGAGGACCGCCTGGCCGACCGCCGGTACCTGATGGGCGACGCGATCACGGAGGCGGACGTGCGCCTGTTCACGACGCTGGCCCGGTTCGACGCGGTCTACCACGGCCACTTCAAGTGCAACCGCAACAAGCTCACCGAGATGCCGAACCTCTGGGGCTACGCGCGCGACCTGTTCCAGATGCCCGGCTTCGGCGAGAACACCGACTTCGAGCAGATCAAGGCGCACTACTACGTCGTGCAGACCGACATCAACCCCACGCAGATCGTGCCGCAGGGGCCCGATCCGTCCGTGTGGCTGACCCCGCACGGGCGCGAGGGCATCTAGAGACAGGCGCCTGCCGTCAGGCGCGCAGCCGCTGCGTGATGCGCGCAGCGGCGCTCGCGACCTGGGTGCCCAGGTCGGGGAAACGGCCGGGCTCGATGCGGGTCGACGGCCCGGAGATCGAGACGGCGGCGACCGGGGCGCCGGTGCGATCGAGGATCGGTGCGCCGACCGAGCTGATGTGGGACGTCAGGCCGCCGACGTTGATCGAGTACCCCCGCTCGCGGATCCGGGCCAGCTCGGCCCGGATGTCATCGGGGTCGACGAGCGTGTCGTCGGTGCGCACCTCCAGCGCGCAGCCCAGGTAGCGATCGACCTGCGCCTGGTCCCAGGCCGAGAGGAAGGCGAGACCGGTCGCCGATGCGTGCAGGGGAATGCGGGCACCGAGCGGCAGGAAGGCGCGCAGCTGGTGCGACGTGTCCAGCCGCTCCAGGAGCACCAGGACGTCACCGTCCGGTGCGGCGAGGTGGACGGTCTCGGTCGTCGACAGCTGGAGCTCGTTCATCACGGGCACCGCGATGTCACGCAGGCTCTCGCGAGCGCCGAAGCCGCCGATGACCGACAGCGCCCGCAGCGTCATGCTCCAGCGCGTGGGCGCCGTCGACGACGACTCCGCCCACCCCACCTCCTGCAGCGTGAGCAGGCAGCGCTGAACCGTGCTCTTGGGCAGCCCGACCTCCCGCGCGAGCTCGGACAGGCCCACCGGCTGCAGGCGGGCGACGCCCTCGAGCACCCGGAACGCGGAGACGACGCTCGTCGTGGCCATGGCTTGCCTTTCGTGCGGGGTGTGTCCTACGTTACAGCGGACGGTCCATCAGTCAGACCATTGTGCCATCTGGTGGACCGCCTGTCACGCACCTTCACCTCTGGGAGACGACCCATGCTCGAACAACTCATCGCGCTCGCGATCTTCGTCGCGGTGTTCGCGATAGCGGCCGTGCGCAACGTCAACATCGGCATCGCGATGTTCCCCGTCGCCTGCGTCGTCGGCCTCTGGATCGCCGACATCGCGCTCGAGGACGTCGTGGCGGGCTTCCCGCTGAGCATCCTGGTGCTCCTGGTCGGCGTGACGTACTTCTTCGGGATCGCGCACAGCAACGGCACGATCGACTGGCTCATCGAGTCGTCGCTCGCGAAGGTCGGTGACCGCGTGGCGCTGCTCCCGACCGCGTTCTTCCTCCTGACCGCCCTGATCTCCGCGATGGGCGCACCGCTCGGGGGCCTCGTGATGGCACCCATGGGCATGAGCGTGGCCCACAAGCGCGGCATCGACCCGATGCTGATGGCCCTCGCGATGGGCTGCGGACTGAGCGCCGGCGCGTTCGCGCCGACCAGCCTGTTCGGCATCATCACGTGGGGCACGGCCGACTCGGCCGGGATCGACCTGAGCCCGCTGCTGCTGTTCGCGGTCGCGGTCGTCATCAACGTGATCCTGCTCGCCGTCGCGCACCTGCTCTTCGGCCGCGGTCGTCGCCACACCACGACTCCCGAGTTCGCGAAGGCCATGGTCGCCCGGGGCGAGGCACTCCCGACCTACGGCCAGTCGTCGCTGAACCTCGAGTCCGGCCGCGCGGCCGGCGGCGACGACGAGCCCCGCGCGCCGGTCGGTCGACCGACCGGGCTCCAGTCCCTCACCCTCGCGGCGATGGTCGTGCTCGTGGCCCTCGTGGTGGTCCTGGCCCTGCGCGACGCCGAGCCCGACATCGGCGTGATCGGCTTCGCCCTCGGCGCGATCCTCGCGCTCGTCGACCCGAGGGCCGGCAAGGCCGCGATGTCGCGCATCGACTGGGGCTCGGTCCTCTTGGTCGGCGGCATCATCACGTACGTCGGCGTCCTCACGCAGATGGGCGTCATCGACATGCTCGGCGAGAAGGCGGCCGACATCGGTGCGCCCGTCATCGCCGCGCTGATGCTGTGCGCTGCCGCCGGTCTCATCTCCGCCTTCGCCTCCACCACCGGCATGCTCGCCGCGCTCGTGCCGCTCGCCCTGCCCCTGATCTCGGAGGGCGGCATCCCCGGCTGGGCCATGATCTGCGCGATCGGCGTGTGCGCCTCGATCGTGGACGTGTCACCCTTCTCCACGGTCGGCGCCACCTACGTCGCCACCACCGTCGACGAGGAGCAGCGACCGCGCATGACGACCCTGCTGACCCGCTGGGGCCTGTCGATGGTCGTGATCGGTCCTGTCGCCCTGACCCTGACCCTGATCCTCCCTGGGATGGCCTTCTCATGACGTTCCTCGCCGCGCTGCGCGACACGACCCGCCCCGACGACGTGCACGCGGTCCGCATCGACCAGGAGTCGATCTCCTGGTCGGGGTTGCGGTCGGCCGCCTCGGCGTTCGCCGCGACGTTGGACGGCGCCGGCCCCGTGGCGGTCTGTGCGGAGCCGACCATGGAGACCGTCGTCGCCGTCACGGGTTGCCTGCTCGCCGGGGTCCCCGTGGTCCCCGTGGCACCCGACTCCGGGCCCGCCGAGCTCGCCCACGTCCTGGACGACTCGGGCGCGACGAGCTGGGTCGGACCCGCCCGTGAGGGCGTGACCTTGCCGGTCCGCCCCGTCGAGCTTCGCCCTGCGGCCGACGTGCCGCTGCCCCCGGCCGTCGACGAGTCGGCGATCGCCACGATCCTCTACACGTCAGGCACCACGGGGGCGCCCAAGGGCGTGCTCATGAGCCAGCGCGCCCTCCGCGTCGGCATCGAGGGCCTCGCCGAGGCGTGGGGGTGGACCGACGCCGACACCGTGGCCCACGGCCTGCCGCTCTTCCACACGCACGGGCTGGTGCTGGGGGTGCTCGGCTCCCTGCACATCGGCTCGCGGGCCCTGCACACCGGGAAGCCGACGCCCGAGCGCTATGCCGCCGCGGACGCCTCGATGTACTTCGGTGTCCCCACGATCTGGGGACGCGTCGCCCGCGACCCGGAGTCCGCGCGACGGCTCGCCGCGGCCCGGCTGCTCGTGTCGGGCAGTGCGCCCCTGCCCGTCCCGGTGTTCGAGCGGCTCCGGGAGCTCACGGGACAGTCGCCGATCGAGCGGTACGGCATGACCGAGACGCTGCTGACGCTCAGCACCCGCGCCGACGGCGAGCGCCGGCCCGGGTGGGTCGGCCTGCCGGTCGCGGGTGCCGAGACGCGCATCCGCACCGAGGACGGGTCCGACGCCCCGGCCGACGGCGAGACGATCGGTCGGCTCGAGGTGCGAGGCGACATGCTGTTCGACGGCTACCTGAACCTGCCGGAGGTCACCGCCGAGGTCTTCACCGACGACGGCTGGTTCATCACGGGCGACCTCGCCGTCGTCGATGCTGACGGCTTCCACCGCATCGTGGGGCGCGAGTCCGTCGACCTCATCAAGTCGGGCGGCTACCGCATCGGCGCGGGCGAGATCGAGACGTCACTCCTGGCCCGTCCCGAGGTGCTCGAGGTCGCCGTCGTGGGAGCGCCGGACGAGGACCTGGGCCAGCGGATCGTGGCGTACGTCGTGACGGAGTCGGCCGAGGGCTCCGACGAGCTCACGGCGGCCCTCGTGGCCCACGTCGCCGACGACCTCTCCTGGCACAAGCGCCCCCGGGAGGTCGTCTTCGTCGAGGCCCTCCCCCGCAACCACATGGGCAAGGTCCAGAAGAAGCAGCTGCTGCCGGGCTGAGTCAGGAGGCAGGCGCGTTAGCGTTCGAGGCATGAAGCGCCTGCTCGTCGTCCAGCACACGCCGACCGACAACCTCGGCACGATCGCCGACGCCACCCTCTCCGGGGCGCGCCACCCGGACCTCGTGGGCGTCGAGGTCCGGGTGCTGCCCGCGCTCG
>CAYRZN010000045.1:0-11647 GCA_964428825.1 uncultured Aeromicrobium sp. | reverse complement strand
CAGATCACGACCGGGCTCGGCTGGACCCTCGTCGCCGCGCCGCGGGTGTTCACCGGCGAGGTCACCGCCGACCGGCTCGAGGCCGCCACCGAGCTCGGCGGCACCGTCGCCGCGACCGTGGCGGGCTGAACCTGCGGCCCACGGGGGTTTCGAGGCTCGTCGCCGAGAGCTCCTCGCACCTCAACCACCGGTGGTTGAGGTGCGAACGCCGCCAGCGGCGTGAGCCTCGAAACCTTGGTCAGAGGGGGCGGCGAGCAGTGCGGCGCGGTCGGCGGCCATGAGGTCGGCGACGCAGACGCCGCCGGCGAGAGCGCCCGCACCGATGGCGTTCGCCACCGAGGCCATCGCCATCGGCAGCTCGCGGTGGTGCGCCGCGTCGCCCGCGGCGTAGACACCCGGGACGCTGGTGCGACCGAAGGCGTCGATCAGGATTGATCCCATCGCGGAGACCTCCAGGTCCAGCTGCTCGGCGAACGGGGCCGCCTGGTGGATCGTCGGGGCCACGAACACGCCGTCGAGCCGCACCGGGTCGGACCCGGCGAGGTGGACCAGCACGCCGTCCCCCTCCGACGTCACCCGCGCCACGACCTCCTCGTGGACCACCGCGCCGTACGCGTCTAGCACCGCCCGCGTCTCCGCGTCGAGCAACGTGCCGTGCGAGAACACGTCGAACGTGCGGGAGATGCGAGGGAAGAAGCCAGCCAGGTGCAGGAGGTGGCCCGGCACCGTGCCGATCACTCCGGCCGCTCCACCGCTCAGCTCGTGTCCGTGGCAGAACGGGCAGTGTGCCACTCCACGGCCCCAGAGGTCGGCGAGCCCATGGATCGGCGGGAGCTCGTCACGGACCCCGGTCGCCAGGACGACGTGGCGCGCGCGGCGGGTCGAGCCGTCGTCGAGCACGGCGACGAACTCCCCGGCCCACCCGGTCAGGGTCTGGACCCGGGCCGACACGCTCGTCACCGTGTCGTAGGCCGCGATGTCGCGTCGAGCGGCGGAGCGCAGCTCGGCGGGGTCCTCGCCGTCGTGGGCGACGAGGTTGTGCAGGTGGCGTTCCGGCGCGTTGCGGTACTCGCCGGAGTCGACGTGCAGCACGGTGCGGTGCACGCGCGCGAGGCTCAGCGTGGCCTGCAGGCCGGCCGGACCACCACCAATCACGAGCGCGTCGTGGATCGGGGCGTCGTGGACGAAATGGTCGTTCATGGGTTCTCCTTCGCGTGGGGACGGCTTGCCGTCGGGCACCACTCTGTGACTTCATGTCAACATGAAGTCAAGCCGCGACGCGAGCGAGATCACCTGGAGCATCGGCGAGGCGGCCGCGAAGTTCGGCCTGCCGACGCACGTCCTGCGCCACTGGGAGGACGTGGGCCTGCTGCGCCCCGCCCGCGACTCCGGCGGCCGGCGTCGCTACGACCAGAACGACGTCGTTCGCATCGCGGTCGTCGTGCGCAACCGGGAGGCCGGGATGGGTCTGGAACAGATCCGGATCCTGCTCGACGAGGACGCTCCGAACCGGCACCAGGTCCTGCTCGACCACGTCGCCGACCTGGACCGGCGCATGGCGGAGATGCAGCGCTCCCGCGAGATGACGATGCACGCCTTCGACTGCACGCAGCACGACATCACCAGCTGTCCGCAGTTCGCGAGCTTCGTGGCCGACCTCGCCGGCTGAGGTTCAGTCGCGGGGCAGCAGGGAGCGCGGGACCAGCCGCGCACGACGACGGTCCGCGGGCGTGGCTCGGGCCAGCAGGTCCTCCACGACAGCCTGCGCCTCGCGGCGGGTGACCCCGTGCTCGCGCACCGCGATCCGCCTCGGCCCGTACCGCTGCTCCTCGAGCAGGGCCCGGAGCCGGGCCAGCACGGCTTCCGCACCCGGGCCCACGTGCCGGGCCAGCTCCTCGGAGTGGGCCCCGAGCGTCGAGCTGGCGTCCGACACGATGCCGACGTCGTCGGCCGTGGCGACGATCTCCCGCCACCAGTCGTCCGGGGTGGAGGCCCTTCGGAGTCGACGGCGACGGAGGACGAGCCGCGCCACGGGCAGGGCCACCGCGAGCACGGCGAAGATCGAGACCAGCAGCAGGGTCGTGCGACTCACGTCGGTGGTGCGTTCGGCCGGCTCCGCGTCCGCCGCCGCCGGGCCAGCCTCCGGGGTCGGGGTCGGCGCTGCCTGGGTCGGCTCCGCCGTCGGGACCGCGTCGGACGGCAACGGCACCGCCGACGCCCCACCCGGCTCCCCCGCGTCGGGGTCGTCGACGATCCCGGGGGTCGGCTCGAACTCGACCCATCCGACCCCGTCGACGTAGATCTGGGGCCAGGCGTGGAGCTGGTCGGTCGTGACCCGGTACCGCTCTTCGTCGCCCGGCGTCTCGGCCCCGGGCGGGGCCTGGGCTCCCGGCGCGTAGCCGACCATGATCCGCGCGGGCACCCCGAGGGAGCGCGCCATGACGGCCATCGCCGACGAGTAGTGCACGCAGTAGCCGCTGCGCTCCTCCAGGAACCGCTCGAGGACGGCGATCCCGTTGCCGTCGTAGTCACCGTCGACCGGTGCGGTCTCGGAGTACTCGAACGCCCCCGAGCGGAAGAAGTCCTGCAGGGCCCGGGCCTTCGCGTAGGCACCGAGCTGGGACCCTGCGACCAGCTGAGCGGTGTCGCGGATCGACTGGGGCAGGTCCGCCGGCAGCTCCAGGTAGGGCTGGAGCCGTTCCGCGTAGGTGACCGGCTCGATCGCGAGCTGCTGCTGCGTCGGCCGTCGCACCAGGCTCGTGACCGAGTACGTCTGGCCACGGGTGTCGCTCGAGTCGGAGCTGAAGGTCAGACCCGCGTCGAGGCGGTCCCACTCACCGTCCAGACCCCGGACGTCGACCGCGGGGTAGGAGACCGGGAGCATCGTCGTGCGCAGGTCGCGGATCTCGACCTCGACGACCTGGCGGTCCACGTCGACCTCCTCGGCGAGGTCGGCCCGACCTTCCTGGTACGACCCGTCCTCGTCGGTCACCGGCTCCCACGTCTCACCCGTGAAGTCCCGGAGCATCGCGACCGCGAGGTACGGCGGGGGCCCGTCCGTCGTGTACTCCAGCGCCAGGGCCCGCGACGGGCTTCGCAGGTCGTCCCCGAGGCTCAGCATCGGATTGATGCCCCGCTCGAACGGGCCGGCATCGAAGTCGTCCGCGGTCCCGGTCAGCGGCGTCGTGTCGGGCAGGACGGGCGCCACCACGAACGCGAGCGCCACCGCACAGGTCCCCACGAACATCCCGGCCGGGGTGACGAGTCCGCCCGCGGCCGTGCGCGAGGCGGAGCGGTGCATCAGGACGAGCCACAGCAGCGCCGGCACGACCAGGACGACGAAGGACGGCACCTCCTCCACGACGGCAGCGGGCACGAGGTAGATCACGACGAGCAGGAGACCGATCATCGGCACCCCACCCCGGCGCTGGAGGAGCAGGTCCATCACCACGGCGACCAGGGCGAACGCACCGGCAGCGACCAGCGTGATGGGGGCGATCGCCTCGACGGGCGGGGCCTCCTCGGCCACGATCGTGCCCGCCCGGTCGAGCAGCTCCGCCAGCGCGACGAAGGTCTCCGGTGTCGGGACCACCCCGAGGAGCATCGTGCCGGGGGCGCTGGCCAGCGCGACCACGACGAAGCCGACCACCAGGCCCGCGAACGGCGCACCGCGCGCCCCGAGACGACGGACGAGGGCCGTCACTCCGAGCACGGCGGCGGTGGCAGCCACGATCGTGATCCACCACCAGCTCCCGCTCAGCAGCCGCTCGTAGCCACCGGCGAGCACGGCCAGCGCGACGAGCAGGAGCCCGTGCTCGAGGAGGTGCTCACGCCGGGGCACGGTCGACCTCCCGGCCGAGCTCGGTCCATCGGACCGTGACCTCGTCGACGTCGTCCCAGGCCACGACGTGCCAGCCGGCCGCGCGAAGCGCCGACAGGACCGCCGCGCCACTTTCGGCGGCCACCAGGGCGCGCACCGCCGAGGACCGCCGCAGGGCTGCCGTCCACTCGCGGGCACGCTGCAGGTCGACGACACCGAGCACCGCGACCACGGGACGTCCGTCCGCGGCCGCGTCACTGATCGGCGCCCGGTCGTGGTGGTCGAGCCCGGCGAGGTCCACGAAGGCGTCACGGGCCGTGTCGCGGGCGCCGCCGATGGTGCGTGCGGGGCAGCCGGGCACCAGGGTCACGGTGGCGTGGCCGTCGTCGACCAGGTGGGCGATGGCCGAGGCGCCGGCCACGAGGGCCCACTCGGCCGCGGCGGCGTCGGTGCCGGGGTCGACCGCGACCGTGACCCGCTCGGAGGTCGCGGGCTCGTCCTGGCGCACCATGAGCTCGCCGCGGCGGGCCGTCGTCCGCCAGTCGATCCGTTTCGGGGCGTCACCGAGCTGGTACGGCCGCGACACGACGTCGTCCTCACCGTCGCCCCGGCGGCGCGCCGTAGGACGACCACCTCGGTCGGCGTCGTACCCGAGCAGTGACGCGAGCCGCGGCAGCGGCACGCGGCGTGGGAGCACGACGACGTCGACCGGGTCCGTGAGCCGGCGCCGCCGAACCACGACGCCGTAGGGATCGCGGACGTCGACGACCAGCGGGCCGAGGTCGTGGTGCCCGCGCGCGACGCCCGTCACTCTCACGGGCACCTCGATGACGCCCGTCCTCGACCGCCTAGGGCGCTCCACCGGACCGCAGGCCGGACCACCGAGCCCGTCCGGCAGGAGCGCACGCCAGCGGATGTCACCACCCTGCACCGACGAGTGGAGCGTGACCTGCACCGTGACGTTCCCGATCGCACCGTGGTCGATGACCCGTGCAGCGACCGAGCGCCTGAGGTCGAGGCGACGCGGCGCCGTCATCACGACCACCACGCCGAGCACGACCAACGCGAGCAGGAGACCGGTGACCGGGAGCAGCGCCGGGAGCTCGTACCGACCCGCCACCAGCAGGGCGAGGACCGCCGCGAGCAGGAGGGCGACCCCACGGCCCGTGGGTCGGACGGTCGCCATCAGCGCCCGTGGCGCGCGCCAGCCGGCACCGGCGTCTCGGCAAGGACCCGGTCCACGGCCTGCTCCCCGGAGCCGCGGGTCGTCGACAGCCGGTGGGCGAGCACCGGGCTCGCCAGGGCGACGAGGTCGTCGGGCAGGACGAACTCACGGCCGTGCACGTAGGCGCGGGCCTTGGCCGCGCGCAGCAGGTGGAGCGCGGCACGCGGGCTCGCCCCGAGCCGGACGTCGGGATCGCCGCGGGTCGCCCGCACCAACGAGACGCCGTACTGCTCGACGGAGGCCGACGCGTGCACCGACCGAGCGGCGGCGATCATCGACCGCAGTCCCTCAGCGGTCGTGACGGGCACGATCTCGTCCATCGGGTCGCCCGCGTCGCGGTTGCGCATCATCGCCAGCTCGGCGCCCTCGTCCGGGTAGCCCATCGAGATGCGCGCCATGAAGCGGTCGAGCTGCGCCTCCGGCAAGGGGTAGGTCCCCTCCATCTCGACGGGATTCTGCGTCGCGATGACGGCGAACGGCGAGGCCAGCGGGTGGGTCGTGCCGTCGACCGTGACGTGTCGCTCCTCCATCGACTCCAGGAGCGCCGACTGCGTCTTGGGCGAGGCCCGGTTGATCTCGTCGCCGATCACGACGTTGGCGAAGACCGCGCCGGGCTTGAAGACGAAGTCGCCGGACTGCTGGTCGTACACCGCGACGCCCGTGACGTCGGACGGCAGCAGGTCGGGCGTGAACTGGATGCGACTCACCGAGCACCCCAGGGTCCGGGCCAACGCCTTCGCGAGCACGGTCTTGCCAACGCCCGGGACGTCCTCGATCAGCAGGTGCCCCTCCGCCAGGAGGACGACGAGGGCGGTCTCGACAGCCTCGGACTTCCCGTCGATCACGCGCTCGACCCGCTCGACGATGCTGCTGACCTGGCTCATGCACGCCCCTCACCCGTAGGTCTCCATGATGGCCTCCCCCGGTCAACGGCGCCGGTCGATCGGAGGTTCCCGTGCTCGCGACCTCAGCGGCCGGCGTGCGTCCAGGCGAGCAGGCGCTCCACGGGCCACGTCGTCACGACGCGGTCGAGCGGCACGTCCGTCCCCGCCACGCGGGCGCACCCGTGGTCGAGGAAGTCGAGCTGGCCGGGTGCGTGCGCGTCGGAGTCGATCGACAGGAGGCAGCCCAGGTCGATCGCGAGACCCAGCAGGTCGTCGGGCGGGTCCGCCCGCTCGGGCCGGGCGTTGACCTCGACCGCGACGTCGTGCTCGGCGCACGCCGCGAACACCGCCTCGGCGTCGAACTCGCTGGGCGGCCGCTTCCCGCGCGACCCCTCGACGAGGCGGCCGGTGCAGTGGCCCAGCACGTTCGTGTGCGGGTCCTCGACGGCCCGCAGCATCCGTCGGGTCATGGTGCGACGGTCCGAGCCGAGCTTCGAGTGCACGCTCGCCACCACGACGTCGAGGCGGTCGAGCATCGCGGGCGTCTGGTCGAGCGTGCCGTCCTCCAGGATGTCGACCACGATGCCGGCCAACAACCGGAAGTCGTCGAGCTCACCGTCGACCGCCGCGACCACGTCGAGCTGCTCCGCCAGACGATGCGCCGACAACCCGCCCGCGACCTTCAGCCGGGGCGAGTGGTCGGTGAGCGCGATGTACTCGTGCCCGAGCCAACGGGCCGTCCGCGCCATGACGTCGATCGGCGACCCGCCGTCGGACCAGTCCGAGTGCACGTGCAGGTCGCCGCGCACCGCCTCTCGCACCGCCTCGCCACCAGCGACGAGTGGGCCTTCACCCTTCTCGCGCAGGTCGGCCAGGTACTCCGGCACCTCCCCGTCCAGCGCCTGGGTGACCACCGTGGCGTTTCGCTCGCCGATGCCCGGCAGCTCGCGCAGGCGGCCCTTCGCGGCCAGCTCGCGCACCGAGGCGGCACGGCGTCCCTGCAACGCCCGTGCCGCCGTCCGGAACGCCTCGACCCGGTACGACGACGAGCGGCCGCGCTCGAGCCAGAAGCCGATCTCCTCCAGCGCCTCGACGGGGTCCATGCCCCCATCGTCACCCGACCGCGACGGGCTCGCGCGCCTAGAAGCCCAGCTTGCGCAGCTGCTTGGGGTCGCGCTGCCAGTCCTTGGCGATCTTGACGTGCAGGTCGAGGTACACCGGGGTGCCGATGATCTTCTCGATCTGACGCCGCGACGTGGCCCCGATCTCCTTGAGGCGGGCGCCCTGCTTGCCGATGATGATGCCCTTCTGGCTGTCGCGCTCGACGTAGACGTTGACGCGCACGTCGGTGAGGGGCTTGCCCTCGGGGCGGTCCTCACGCGGCACGATCTCGTCGACCACGACGGCCAGGGAGTGCGGCAGCTCGTCGCGCACGCCCTCGAGCGCGGCCTCGCGCACGATCTCGGCGACGAGGGTCTCGGCCGGCTCGTCGGTCAGCTGGCCGTCGGGGTACAGGGGCGAGCCCTCCGGAAGCGTCGCGATCAACAGGTCGCGCAGCAGCTCGACCTGGCTGCCGTCCTGGGCGCTGACGGGGACGATGTCCTGCCAGCGGAGGCCGACCTCCTCCCCCGCCGCCTGGATCGACATGAGGTGCTGGGCCAGCCGGTCGGGCGAGACGAGGTCGGTCTTCGTGGCCACGGCCAGGATCGGCTTCTTGCGCAGGCCCGCGAGCTCCTTGACGAGGTACTTGTCACCCGGCCCGACCTTCTGGTCCGACGGGAAGCACATCGCGACGGTGTCGACGTCGGTCCACGTGGCGCGCACGAGGTCGTTGAGCCGCTCGCCCAGCGTGTTGCGCGGACGGTGCAGGCCAGGGGTGTCGACCAGGATCAGCTGAGCGACCTCGGTGTGCACGAGCCCACGGATGGCGTGCCGCGTGGTCTGCGGCTTCGACGAGGTGATCGCGATCTTCTCGCCCACGAGGGCGTTCGTCAGCGTCGACTTGCCGGCGTTGGGCCGGCCGACGAAGCACGCGAAGCCCGAGCGGAACTGCGGGGTCTCATCGGTGACGTCGGGAGTCGACATCAGGTGTGCTTGACGGCGTGCACCGTGCCGTCGGGGGTGGCCGAGTAGACCGGGGTGTCCTCGCCGGCCAGCTCACGGAACGCGTCGAGGTTGACGATGCGGTCCTCGGGGCCGACCACCGCGCCGGCCTCCAGCCCGGAGGCGCCGGACGAGACCGCCATCGCGACCGCCAGGTCGAGCGCCTCGACCTGCAGGACCTCCAGCTCGACCGTCGCGGCGGTGTAGGTGCGACCGTCCTGGTCACGGACCGCGGCGCCCTGGGCCGCGCTGGTGCGGGCGCGGGACGCCCGGGCCAGGGTGACCAGCTTGGCGTCCTCCGCCTCGAGTTCGACGCTGTGTTCGTGGCTCATGAGCCCGAGGCTACCGACTCGTCGTCCTCGACGAGTCGCGTCACCCGGACGTGGCCCACCTTGTTGCGACGACCGGTGGTGCCCTCGGCGAGCAGGCGGAGGCCCAGGGCCTCGGTGTGCGCCCCGGGCAGGGGCACCTCGCCCAGGTGCTTGGCCAGCAGACCGCCCACGGTGTCGACCTCCTCGTCCTCGAGGTCGTCGATGCCCGTGAGCTCGGCGAGGTCGTCGATGTCGAGCCGCACGCTGACGCGCCAGGACCCGTCGGTCAGGACCTCGACCTCGTCGGGCTCGGAGTCGTACTCGTCGGTGATCTCGCCCACGATCTCCTCGAGGATGTCCTCGATCGTGACGAGCCCGGCCGTGCCACCGAACTCGTCCACGACGATCGCGATGTGGGTGCGGCTCGCCTGCATCTCCCGCAGGAGGTCGTCGACGGGCTTGGTGTCGGGCACGAACAGGCAGGGCCGCATGATCGTGGCGATGCGCTCGACCTGCTCGGCGGTGTGGTTGTCGAAGACCCGCTTCGTGACGTCCTTGAGGTAGGCGATGCCCACGACGTCGTCGAGGTTCTCCTCCACCACCGGAAGTCGCGAGTAGCCGCTCTGGAGCGACAGCGACATGACCTTGCGCAGGGTCTTGGTGTGCTCGACCGACACGACGTCGGTGCGCGGCACCATGACCTCGCGCACGATCGTGTCGCCGAGCTCGAAGACCGAGTGGATCATCTTCGACTCGTCGGTCTCGATGAGCGACGAGGCGGCCGCGAGGTCGACCATCTCGCGCACCTCCACCTCCGACGCGAACGGACCGTCGGTGAACCCACGGCCCGGCGTGAGGGCGTTGCCGAGGACGATGAGTCCCTTGGGGATGGGCCCGAGGACCCACTCCAGCGCCATGACCGGCCAGGCCGACCACACCGCGACCGCCTCGGCGCGCTGGCGACCGAGCGTGCGCGGGCCGACGCCGATGAACACGAAGCTGACCAGCCCCATCACGAGCGTCGCGACGACGAACTGCTGCCAGAGCCCCTCGATCTCCCCGGCGACGAAGATCGCGGCCAGGACGACCGAGGCCGTCTCGGCGAGCACCCGCACGAGGGTCAGGCTGTTGAGGTAGGGCGCGGGGTCGTCGAGGATCCGCATGAGGCGCGCCGCACCCGCACGTCCCTCGTCGTCGAGCTCCTCAGCACGCGCGCGGGAGAACGAGGAGAGCGCTGCCTCGGTGCTCGTGAGCAGACCGGCGACGAACGCCAGGGCCACCGCGACGACCGCCGGGGTCCAGCTGACGGGATCGAACATCGGCGTCAGGGCCCTTCGGGGTCGACGCCGAGCTCGGCGCGCTGCCACTCGACGAGCAGCCGGCCCTGCAGGCCGAACATCTCCCGGTGCTCGTCGGGCTCGGCGTGGTCGTACCCGAGCAGGTGCAGGATGCCGTGCACCAGCAGGAGGTCGACCTCGTCGGAGGTGGAGTGGCCGGCCGCGGGAGCCTGCTGCTCGGCGATCTGGGGGCACAGGGCGATGTCGCCGAGGTACCCCTCGGGCGACTCCTCGCCGTCACGACCGGGCGTGAGCTCGTCCATCGGGAACGACAGGACGTCGGTCGGCCCCTTCTTGCCCATCCACTGCTCGTTGAGCGTGGCGATCGTGTCGGGCTCGACGAGCCGGACCGTGAGCTCGGTGGCCGGGTGGAGGCGCATGCGCCGCATGACGAAGCGGCAGAGGCGGGTCAGGGCGACGACGTCGACACCCGTCCCGGACTCATCGAGGACGTCGACGTTCACTGTGCTCCAGCTCCTCGGGCCCGTTTTCGAACTGGTCGTACGCGGCGACGATCTTGCCCACCAGGCGGTGTCGGACGACGTCCCGCGCCGTCAGCTGGGAGAAGTGGATGTCGTCGATGTCGTCGAGGATGCCCTGGATGATGCGCAGTCCGCTGCGCTGCCCCGTGGGCAGGTCGACCTGCGTGACGTCGCCCGTGACCACCACCTTGGAGCCGAAGCCCAGGCGGGTCAGGAACATCTTCATCTGCTCGGCCGTGGTGTTCTGCGCCTCGTCGAGGATGATGAACGCGTCGTTCAACGTCCGGCCCCGCATGTAGGCCAGGGGCGCCACCTCGATGACGCCGGCGGTGAGCAGCTTGGGGATCGCCTCGGGATCCATCATGTCGTGCAGCGCGTCGTAGAGCGGGCGCAGGTACGGGTCGATCTTCTCGCTCAGCGTGCCCGGCAGGTAGCCGAGCCGCTCGCCCGCCTCGACCGCCGGTCGGGTCAAGATGATGCGGCTGACCTGCTTGGACTGCAGCGCCTGCACGGCCTTGGCCATCGCGAGGTAGGTCTTGCCGGTGCCGGCCGGACCGATGCCGAAGATGATCGTGTTCTCGTCGATCGCGTCGACGTAGCGCTTCTGGTTGAGCGTCTTCGGACGGATCGTGCGGCCGCGGTTCGACAGGATGTTGAGGCTCAGCACGTCGGCCGGGCGCTCCTGCGTCTCGGTGCGGAGCATGCCGACCGTGCGCTCCACGGTCTCGCGAGTCATGCCCTGGCCCGTGCGGACGATCGTCGTGAGCTCGTCGAGGAGCCGCTCGACCAGCGCGACCTCGCCGGGTTCGCCGGTGACGCTCACGCGGTTGCCGCGGACGTGGATGTCGGCCTCGAAGTCGCGTTCGATGAGGCGGAGGAACTCGTCGCCCGCTCCGAAGAGAGCGACCGCATCGACGCTGCTGGGGACCGTGAAGGTGTGGGTGGGGTGCTCAGTCATGGGTGAAGCCAGTCTACGACCAGATTCACATGGCCCGCCTCTCCCGCCGGCTGAGGTGCGAGGAGCTCTGGCGACGAGCCTCGAAGCCACCGGGTCGTGCAACGCCCTGACCCTTCGAGGCTCGGCCGCGGGCGGCCTCGCACCTCAGGGACCGGGAGGGACCTGTCGTCAGCCCGGGGGCCAGGTGAGCGAGCGGCCGGAGAGCACGTGCCCGTGACAGTGGAAGACCGTCTGGAAGGCGTCGGCGCCGGTGTTGAACACCAGCCGGTACGAACCCGTGCCGAGCTCGTCGGCGATACGACGCGTGTGCGTGATCAGGTCGACCGTGGCCTCCGGATCGGCCGCCGCGAGGCTCGCGACGTCCCGCTCGTGCCGCTTCGGGATGACCAGCACGTGGGTCGGCGCCTGGGGATTGATGTCGCGGAAGGCGATCGTGTGGTCGGTCTCCCCGACGACGTCGGCCGGGACCTCACCCTCGACGATCTTGCAGAACAGGCAGTCGTCACTCATGGTCCAGTCCTACCGCA
>CAYRZN010000044.1:5304-16185 GCA_964428825.1 uncultured Aeromicrobium sp. | reverse complement strand
CGGCTGTTCCAGCCCTCCCAGTGGCGGTCGCCGGCGTGCTGGACCTGCTCGGCGGTCAGTCCGACCCTCCGTCCGATGCGACGGTGGTGGTTGAGCTCGTACTCGCACTCGCGGGTCGAGGCGACGTGGAGGATCACGAGCTCGGTCTCGCGGCGGGGCAGGCGGCCACCCGGCATGAGCCGGCCCGAGTACCAGAGCCAGGCGCGAAAGAGCCCCCGCTGACGGCCCAGGGTCGTGAAGATGTTGGGGCGAGGTCCGCCCACGACCTTGCCGGCGATCGCGGCGATGCCGTGGTTGACGAGGCCGAGCTCGCGCCGACCACCGGGCGCGATGCGTGGGGTGCTGTCCATGGTCACGAATCCTAGACGATCGTCTAGGATCAGAGGCCGAAGAAGCTGACGGTGGTGCCCTTCTTCTGCTGCGACCCCCCGGTCGGCGTCTGGCCGATCACGGTGTAGTTGCGATTGTTGCCGAACGATGCGGCATCGGGCACGAAGCCGGCGGCCTCCAGGGCCTCGATCGCCTGGTCGCGCTTCATGCCCACGACGTTGGGGACCGGGAAGAGCTCCGGGCCCTTCGAGACCACGATGCCGATCGTGTCGCCGCGCAGCTTGGTGCCGCTCGCGGGGTTCTGGCTGATGACGATGCCCGGCGCGACGGTGTCGCTGAACTGCTCCTGGACGTCGACGACGAAGCCGATGCCCTGGAGTCCGGCGACCGCCGCGTCCTTGCTCTGGCCCGTGAAGTCGCTGACCTCGAGCGGTTCGCGGCCCAGGCTGACGATCACGTCGATCGCGGTGTCGCGCTTGACCTGGTCGCCGACCGCGACGCCGTCGACCCCGATGATCTGTCCCTCCGGGACCTCTTGGTCGTAGGCCTCGGTCTGCTCGCCGAGCTTGAGCTTGGTGTCCTTCAGGAGAGCCTCGGCCGCCTCGGGGGTCTGTCCGCGCAGGTCGGGGACGACGTAGCGCTCCGGCCCCTTCGACACCACGGCCTCGATGCGGTCGCCCGGCAGGATGCGGTCGCCGGGGCCCGGGCTCGTGGAGATGACCGAACCCAGCGGCACGGTCTCGGAGAAGTCGCGCGAGTCGACCGCGAACGTGTAGCCCGCCTTCTCCGCGGCGGCCTGCGCCTGCTGCTCGGTCATGTTGACCAGGCTCGGAGCGGGCTCGTAGCGCCCGATGCCGAAGTACCAGCCGCCGAGGCCCGCGAGCAGGGTGAGCACCAGGGCCAGGGCCAGCAGCACCCGACCGCGGCGCGAGGTCTGGCGGTCGTTGCCCACGGGCGGGTGGGGTGCAGCGGTGCGGGGCTCGGGACGGGGCGCGGGTCGACGCGGGGGAGCCGGGGAGCCCGGAGCACCCTTCGGCGACGCGTCCGGGTTCGGGGCGGGGGCCATGGGGGTGGCGCCACCGAGGATCATCGTGGAGGTCCCGGCGCCGGCACCGGCACCAGCCACGACCTCGGTGTCGGCCCCCTCGTCGGACCCGCCGCCCACGGGAGCGGTGTCGACGTCGGCGCCGGCGTTCCCGGACGTGCCGATGACGGGCGAGGGCCGCAGGTCGGAGGCGAGGTCGGGATCGTCCTCGACGCCGTCGCGCAGGGCTCGCTGGACCTGGCGCAGCTGCTGGAGGAGCACGCGAGCGTCGGCCGACCGGCGGTCGCGGTCGCGACTCGTGGCGCGCGCCACGAGGGCGTCGACGTAGTCGGGGAGCCCTGGACGCTCGGCCGAGGGCGGTCCGATGTCCTCGTGGACGTGCTTGTACGCGACCTGGATGGGGGTCTCGGCATGGTGCGGCTTGAGCCCCGTGAGCATCTCGTAGAGCATCGCGCCGACCGAGTAGACGTCGGATCGGGCGTCGGTGCCCGCGTTCACGACGACCTCGGGGGCGAGGTAGGAGACCGTGCCGATCAGGGTCTTGCCCGTGGCGGTGGTGGAGGAGCTCACGGCTCGCGCCAGGCCGAAGTCGGCCACCTTGACGTGACCGTCGGGCGTGATGAGGACGTTCTCGGGCTTGATGTCGCGGTGCACGATGCCGGCGTCGTGCGCGGCGACCAGGGCGATCAGGACCTGCTCGACGAGGTCGAGCGCGCGCAGGGTGGGCATGGGGGACTCGTGACGCATCACGTCGCGCAGCGTGCGGCCGGGCACGAGCTCCATGACGAGGTAGGTGATCGGGCCGTCGCTGCCTTGGTCGAACACGGCCACGACGTTGCGGTGGTTCAGGCGGGCCGCCGACTTGGCCTCCCGCTGGAACCGCTCCGTGAACTGCTCCGGGTCGCCGAGTCCCTGGTGCATGATCTTCACCGCGACCTCGCGGTCGAGGCGCGTGTCCTGGGCCGTGAAGACGCTGGCCATGCCGCCACGCGCGATGAAGCCGGTGATGCGGTACCGACCGTGCACGAGCTGGCCGATCATGGCGTCGTCACCCACGACTGCCATGCTCCACCTCCTCGCGCGCGCAGATCGACGGGCCGCCGGTCAGCGGCCCTGCCCGGCGAGTCTAGTGAGTGGGTCAGCGATCTCGGCGGACCGCGCGGTCGATGAGCGGGGCGAGCGTGTCCTGCGCCACGGCGGGCAGCGCGGCCAGGGAGTCGGTGGCCTCGGCGGCGTACCGGTCGATCTCCGCCTCGACGTCGTCGAGCGCCCCGCTGGACCGCACCAGGTCGGCCGCCGTCGCGACCCCATCGGCCGTGCCGAGGGCCTGCGTCAGGCGGGTCGCCTCGCCAGCAGGGAGCCGGGCGATGGCTCGCGCGACCAGGAGCGTCCGCTTGCCCTCCCGCAGGTCGTCGCCGGCCGGCTTGCCGGTCGTGGCCGGGTCGCCGAAGACGCCGAGCACGTCGTCGCGCAGCTGGAACGCCGCTCCGAGCGGCATCGCGACGGCACTGAGCCGCGTCAGCAGGTCGGCGTCGGCCCCGCCCAGCACGGCCCCGAGATGGAGCGGGCGCTCGATCGTGTACTTCGCGGTCTTCAGGGTCACGACCAGCATCGCGGCCTCGGCGTCGACCTCGGCGCGCGTCTGCGCGACGACGTCGAGGTACTGGCCGAACGTGACTTCCGTCTTGCAGGTGTCGAGCACGGAGAACGCGCGGGACAGCCGGTCGGCGCCGGGTCCCGAGGCGAGCCCCGGATCGACCGTCGCGGCGTGCCGCAGCATCTCGTCGCTCCAGGAGAGCATCAGGTCGCCGAGCAGGATCGCGGTCCCGGAGCCGAAGCCCACGGGGTCGCCGACGCGATGCTCACGGCGGTGGCGGCTCTCGCAGCCGCGGTGGACGGACGGTCGGCCGCGGCGGGTGTCGGAGGCGTCCATCAGGTCGTCGTCGACGAGGGCGCTGCCCTGCAGCCACTCCCAGGCGGCCGCGGCCGTGACGACGGCCGTCGGCGCCGGGGTCGTGGCGGCGGTGCCCGTGGCGGCGCGCCACCCCGCGAGGCAGAACAGTGGCCGCATCCGCTTGCCGTCGGCGACGAAGTCGGCCGCGGCATCGATGAAGCCGTCCAGGTCCGGGTGCACGCCGGTCCAGCGCGCTCGCTGGCGCTCGACGAACTCGGCCAGCACCGTGTCGATCATCACGAGATCGACGGGGGAGTTGTCGGCCGGACGCACGCCGCGGACGATACCTTGGCCCCGTGCCCGACCTCGACCGTGCGTTGCTCGACCAGCTCGCCAGCGCCGCCCCGACCGTCTCGTTCGAGTTCTTCCCGCCGAAGGACGACGCCGGCGAAGACGTCCTCTGGGAGACGATCACCGAGCTGGAGACGCTCCGGCCCACCTTCGTGTCCATCACCTACGGTGCCGGCGGCACGAGCCAGGACCGCACCGTGCGCGTCACGTCCCGCATCGCCCGGGAGACGACCCTCTGCCCCGTCGCCCACCTGACGCTCGTCCGGCAGACCCGCGACGAGGTCGCCGGGGTCCTCGACGAGTACGCGGACGCCGGTGTCCAGCACGTGCTGGCCCTGCGTGGCGACCCGCCCGGGGGGCCCCGGGCGGACTGGGAGACCCACCCCGGCGGCATGGACCACGCGATCGACCTCGTCGAGCTCGCGGCGGGTCAGGACCGGTTCCTCGTGGGCGTTGCCGCGTTCCCCGAGGGTCACCCGGACGCCGAGAGCCTCGACCACGACGCGCAGGTGCTCGTCGACAAGGCCCGGGCCGGTGCCGAGTTCGCGATCACCCAGCTGTTCTTCCGACCCTCGGACTACTTCGAGCTCGTCGAGCGGGTGCGCGCGCTCGGCTCCGACATCCCGATCATCCCCGGCATCATGCCGATCCTGAGCTTCGGACAGGTGGCCCGCATGGCCGAGCTGTCCGGGGCCGAGATGCCGCGCGAGGTGCTCGACGTCGTCGAGCCGATCGCAGACGACCCGGCCAAGGTCCGCGCCGCTGGCATCGATCTCGCGACGCAGCTGTGTCGCGACCTGGTCGCCGGCGGGGCCCCCGGTCTGCACTTCATCACCCTCAACCGGTCCAAGGCGACCCGGGAGATCTGGGAGGCGCTGCGCGCCGACGGCGTCCTCTGACAGCCGAAGCGAGGTTCGCCTCGCCGCGCCGTCACCCGACGGGAGCGGCGGCCAGCATGGTCCGTGAGCTCGTGCTCGTCCGGACGTTCAGCGCGGGACGGTGCCCAGGGCCCCGGAGATGGCCGACGTCGCCATGCCGATCTGCTCGAGGCGAGGCCCCGGGTGGGCGTGCGCGCCGGCGTGGAAGAGACCGCCGGTCGGCGCGACGCCGGGGCGGCGGAACATCGACGTCCAGCCGGTCCACATCCAGCCGTCGTCGACGTGGGCGACGACCTGCGACGGGTTGAGGTCGTGGCGCTCCAGGACCCGGTCGCGCAGGTCGATGCCGAAGCGGGCCATCGCGGCGAGGACGTCCTCGCCGCTGCGGTGCTCCAGCGTCCAGACGCCCGGCGACGTGCGATGGGCGAGCACCGGGGGGTTGCCGTGCACGAGCGTCTCGTGGCCCAGCTCCGGCGGGTCCTCACCCAGCACCAGGAGGGTCCGGGAGGCCGGGACGGCAGGGATCCCCGACCGGTGGACGTCGCCGGAGGGCACCGTGCGGTTGCACCAGACCACGGCCTCGCAGTCGATGCGGCCGGCATCGGTGTCGACCCCGACGACCTGCTCGCCGTCGCGGGCCACGGCGAGGCCCCGCGTCCCGGTGCGCAGGTCGACCTTGCGCTCGGCCAGTCGTCTCTCGAGGGCGCCAGCCAGACCCGGCCAGTCGCCGTCGAACGTCCAGTGGCCGAACGTGCGCTCGACGTAGTGCCACACCGACAGGAACGCCGGGGTGGCGCCGCGGTCGAGGCCCTGGTGACGCACGGGATCCAGCACGAGCTTGCGCAACCGAGGGTCGCCGAAGCTCCGGCGGCCGAAGGAGGTCATCATGCGCCGGGTGCGCAGCAGCTTGCGTGCCTCGCGGTCGAAGGCCTCGGGTCCGGTCAGGACCTGGTCGTAGGACTGGCGACGCAGCACCTCCCAGACCTCCCCGAGCGAGTCGACCCACGGCGACCAGGTGTCGAAGCCCACGAGCGACTCGATCGCGTCGTGCTGGTCGCCGCGGTGGCCGTGCGGGAGGTCGAGCACCGAGCCGTCCGAGAAAACGTGCCGGCGCGGGGGCGCGGGGACCAGGCCGAGGCTCGCCTCCATCGTGCGTCCGGACTTGCGGAAGAGGTCGCGGAAGACCCCCGGGGTCGTGACGGCCTGCGGGTGCAGGTTCCAGCGTCGCCCGTCGATCTCGATCCCGTGGAGCGCGCCGCCGACCCGGTCGGACGCCTCCACCAGGGTCACGTCGTGACGGGACTTGGCCAGGCGGACCGCCGCCGAGAGTCCCGCGAAGCCAGCGCCGACGACCACGATCCGGGACATGCGAGCACCCTAGTGCGGACTCCGGGTGGTCCGGTGACCGAAGGGCGCCTAGACTTTGGGGAAACGCCATTGCTCAGGAGGCAACCGTGCCGCTGTCAGACGAGGAAGCCCGACTTCTCCAGCAGCTCGAGCAGTCGCTTGCTGCCGAGGATCCGGCCTTCGCCTCGACACTGCGCGGGTCCGCCCTGGAGGCACGCAACCGTCGCCTGGCGGTGCTGGCAGCCATCGGCTTCGTCGCCGGGCTGGGCGTGCTCTTCTACGGCACGATGCTGACCTACACGTGGCTGGCGGTCGTCGGCTTCGTGCTCATGATCGGCAGCGGCTACCTCTTCGTCGGCTCGTGGCGTCGTGGCTTCGGCTCGGGCTCCGACGCTCCGTCGCCGGGACGCTCGAGTGGGCCCTCGGCCCCGCGCGCCGGCACGGGCCGCCCGCAGAAGCCGCAGAAGTCCGGCAGCTTCGTCGAGCGCATGGAGCAGCGCTGGCAGAAGCGCCGCGACGACAACGGCGGTTTCTGACCGCTCCACCCTCCTCCACCTGACGGACCGAACCCTCTGGGTTCGGTCCGTTTCTTCGTGCGCCCGTGGCCGGGCGGGTGGACGTCGGCGCTCCACCGTGCTCCCCGACCGAGGTGTTTCCGCGTCCTGACGGCGTTTTCTCCCGATGTGCGCCGCGACACGCCCAGATCTGTTGCGCTGCAATACCGGCCGTTCGATGCCGTGGTGGTGCAAAGTGGAGTACTCTGGAGCAAAAGGGAGCAGTCGAGATGACTCGGCGTGAGGGTGAGGAGGTGCGCCGTGACTGTCGAGTCCGCGCAGTTCTTCGGCACGTTCACCCCCAAGCTCGACGAGAAGGGCCGCATCTTCCTGCCGGCGAAGTTCCGCGCGATGTTCCACGAGGGCGTCGTGCTGGCGAAGGGCCAGGAGAACTGCATCTACGGGTGGAAGCCCGAGACCTTCTCCGAGCTCACGCAGAAGCTGCGGGCCTCGTCCTTCACGAACCGGCAAGTGCGCTACTTCCAGCGGTCGCTGTACGCCAGCGCCTCCACCGAGGTGCCCGACACGCCGGGACGCGTCGCGATCCCGGCCCTGCTGCGCGAGTGGGCCTCCCTGGAGCGCGACTGTGCCGTGATCGGCGCGATGGACCGGATCGAGATCTGGGACGAGCAGCGCTGGACGCAGTTCACCGCCGAGCAGGACGAGGCGTTCGCGAACCTCGGCGACGAGGAGGACTTCGACCTCTTCTGACCCACGACCGACCGTCCGTGGAGCGAGATCTCCGACCGAGCAGCCCTGGCGCACTTCCCCGGCGCCAGGACCGCACGGCCGGGGGTCTGGACCCACGGCCGCAATCGCAGCACCCGCCGACCCCCTTCCTTCCTGCAGCACGCACTGACTTCCCCCAGGAGCGCCGATGACACCCCCGTCCCACGTGCCGGTGGCGCTCGAGCGCGTGCTCGAGCTGCTCGCCCCGGCCGTCGAGGCCGCTGGGGACCGGGCCGTCGTCGTCGACACCACGCTGGGACTCGGCGGGCACTCGCGGGCGTTCCTCGAGACCTTCGAGCAGGCACGCGTGATCGGCATCGACCGTGACCCCCACGCCCTGCGCATCGCCCGCGAGCGGCTCGCGGGGTTCGGCGACCGTTTCACGGCGGCCGAGGCCGTCTACGACGACATCGCCCGGGTCGTCGCCGAGGCCGGCACGCCGACCGTGACAGCGGTGCTGTTCGACCTCGGCGTGTCCTCGATGCAGCTCGACCAGGCCGAGCGCGGGTTCGCCTACGCCCAGGACGCTCCCCTCGACATGCGGATGGATGCGAACGGCCCGATGACCGCCGCCGACGTCCTCAACGAGTACGACGCGCGTGACCTCGCGCGGGTCCTGCGGGTCTACGGCGAGGAGAAGTTCGCCAAGCGCATCGCCGACAACGTGGTGCGGGCGCGCGAGGTCGAGCGCTTCACCACGAGCGCCCGTCTGGTCGACCTCGTGCGCGAGAGCATCCCGCAGGCCGCGCGCCGCACCGGGGGCAACCCGGCCAAGCGCACGTTCCAGGCGCTCCGCATCGAGGTCAACGACGAGCTGCGCGTGTACGAGCGGGCCCTGCCCGCCGCGCTCGGCGTGCTCGACGTGGCGGGTCGGGTCGTGGTGCTGTCGTACCACTCGCTCGAGGACCGCATCACCAAGCGCGGATTCAGTGCGGTGACCACCAGCACGGCGCCGCGCGACCTGCCGATCGTCCCCGAGGAGCAACGTCCTCGGTTCAAGCTCCTCACCCGCGGTGCCGAGGTCGCCTCGCCCGCCGAGATCGAGGCCAATCCCCGGGCCGCCTCCGTGCGTGTCCGGGCCGTGGAGAGGGTGGCCGCCGCATGAGGGGAGCACCACGATGAGCGCTGCACCGGCACGGTCGACCGTGCGTCCCGCCGCCCGCACCGCCGCCGTCCCGACCCGGGACCTGTCCCGCGCCGGCGCGGCCCGTGAGCGTGCCCTGCGGATCGTGGCGCCTGCCCGCGCGCGGGCCCGGCGCGCGCCGTTCGTCGTCGTGGTCGTCACGATCCTGTCCGTCGGCCTGGTGGGTCTGGTGGTCCTCAGCACCGTCCTGCAGAACCAGGCGTTCGAGCTCGCGCGGCTGCAGGAGCAGTCCTCGAGCCTCGCGGTCCAGCAGCAGCAGCTGGAGTACGAGGCGGACCGGCTGGCCAACCCCGCGTCCCTCGCGGCGGCCGCCAGCGCGATCGGCATGGTCCCCAACGAGACCCCCGTCTTCCTCAAGCCCGACACGGGCGAGATCATCGGCGTGCCCACCCCGGCCGGGAGCCAGCCGTGAGCGCCTCGACCCGGGCCCGTCGCGCCGGGGTCGTCCGTCGTCGCGTGCAGATCAGCCTGGCGATCGTGCTCGTGGTCTTCCTCGCCTTCGGTGCCCGCCTCCTGCAGATCCAGGGCTTCGACACCAGCGCCTACGCCGCGATGGCCAGCGATGCGGGGACGCGCTCGACGGTGGTGCCGGCCGAGCGGGGCGAGATCCTCGACCGCAACGGCGTCCCGCTCGCGACGAGCTACGACGGGATCACGTTGACGGCCGACCCGAAGCTCACGGCGGAGAACGCCCCGCAGATCGCGGGCATCCTGCGCGAGGTCCTGGGCTCCGAGATCGACTACTTCGACGTCATCGACCAGCTGCGCAAGCCCGACAGCCGGTTCGTGTACGTCGTCAAGGACGTGCCCGCGTGGCAGGCCGACCAAGTCATGGACGGGCTCAAGAAGGCCGACCTCAACGGTGTCTTCGTCCAGCACGAGAGCCTCCGGTCCTACCCGAACGGCTCCGTCGCCGCGAACCTCATCGGTCGGCTGAACGACGACGGGCAGGGCGTCGGCGGACTCGAGCAGAAGTACGACCAGATCCTCTCCGGGACCGACGGCTCAGCGACGTACAACGTCTCGCCCACGGGGGAGAAGATCCCGCTCGCCGACAGCCAGGTCACCGAGATGGTGCCCGGCAACGACGTCAGGACGACGATCGACAGCGACCTGCAGTGGTACGCCGACGACGCGCTGTCGCAAGCGGTCCAGGCCGCGGACGCCGACTGGGGCCTCGCCGTGACGCTCGACGTGCAGACGTGCGAAGTCCTGCAGATGTCGCAGGTTCCCACCTTCGACGCCGACGCGAAGACCGACCTCACCGACGCGAAGACCATCAGTCGGGGCCTGCAGACCGTGTACGAGCCGGGATCGGTCATGAAGACCGTCACGATGGCCGCGCTGGCCGACCAGGGCAAGATCGCGCCCACGACGCCCATCAGCGTTCCGTCGTCCATGTCGATCGACGGCTTCACGATCGGCGACGCCTGGGACCACGGGCAGCTCAACCTGACGGCGGCCGGCGTCATCGCGAAGTCCTCCAACCTGGGCACCATCATCGCGGCCCAGCAGATGGACGACGAGACGATGTACGAGTACCTGAGCCGCTTCGGGTTCGGGCAGAAGACCGGCGTCGACCTCCCCGGTGAGTCGGTCGGCATCCTGACCGACCCGGCCGGCTGGTCCAAGGCCAATCACGCCACGATCTCGTTCGGCCAGGGCATCTCGGTCACCGCGATGCAGATGGTGCGCGCGGTCGGCGCGATCGCCAACGGCGGCCAGATCTGCGACCCGTCGGTCGTGAGCGGACTCCAGTCGCCCGACGGCGTCACGACGGCGACCCCCCAGGACACGCCGGAGCAGATCATCTCGCAGGACGCCGCGCGCTCGGTCACGACCATGATGGAGGCCGTCGTGACCGAAGAAGGCTCGGCCCCGGCCGCGCAGATCCCGGGCTACCGGGTGGCCGGCAAGACCGGTACCGCCTGGCGTGTCGACCCCGACACCGGACGCTACGTCAGCGGATCCCACACGGTCTCGTTCGTCGGGTTCGCGCCCGCTGACGCCCCGCGCTTCCTCACCTACGTCGTGATCGACAACCCGACCGCAGCCGCCAGCGGCGGCGGGACGGCGGCACCGGTCTTCCGCGACATCATGTCGATGGCCCTGCAGCGCTTCGGGATCCTCCCGACCGGCGCCGCAGCGCCGCAGACGCCGACGGAGTGGTGAGCCGCACGCGCTCGTTCCTCGCGCTCATTCCCGTGTCTCGCTAGAGCGAGCCACGGGGCGGCTCAGTCTCGCTTCGCTCGACCGGGGGTGACGCCGGTGGTTGCCGCACGCGCTCGTTCCTCGCGCTCATTGCCGTGTCTCGCTAGAGCGAGCCACGGGGCGGCTCAGTCTCGCTTCGCTCGACCGGGGGTGACGCCGGTGGTTGAGGTGTGAGTGCGCGCTGGCGCGCGAGCCTCGAAACCAACCGTCACGTGAGGGCATGCGTCGGTACCGGACAAACGGCCACGGACCGAGCGGCGGGGCGGGCGATTCCCGGACTGTGACGACGGAGCTCGAGGTTTGGTGGTTGCCCCGGCGACCACCAAACCTCAGACTTCGTCCGCCCGGCGGCCCCTCCGCTGTGGTCTGAGGCTGCTTGTCACGCACCACTGAGGGCG
>CAYRZN010000044.1:0-5204 GCA_964428825.1 uncultured Aeromicrobium sp. | reverse complement strand
CCCGGCGGCCCCTCCGCTGTGGTCTGAGGCTGCTTGTCACGCACCACTGAGGGCGGCCGGGTGCCGTGACCTGACCAGGTCTCGATACTCATCGCTCGTTCCTCGCGACGAACTCGACCAACAGGCGGGCCGACTTCGTCGGCGGTGCCTCAGTGCTGGGACTCGTAGGCCTCGGTGAGGGAGGCGGGGATGCGGCCGCGGGCGGGGACGTCGAGTCCCTGGGCGACCGCCCAGGCGCGCACGTCCTTGGGCGACGGTCCGTCCGTGGCCGACGACGCCTTGCGCGCGGCGCGGGTGCCGGCGGCGCGGCGGGCGACCGCCACGTAGGGCGCGAGGGCCTCACGGAGCTCGTCGGCCTCGGCCTCGGTCAGGTCGATCTCGTAGCTGGCGCCATCGAAGGCGAAGTGCACGGTCGGTGCGGTGGAATCAATTTCATTTCCGCTGAGGTCGGAGAAGTATTTCGCAATCGTGCGCTTGGCCATAAATCGGAGAATAGGGAATCGACGGAAATTCGACAATACGAAGAAGTGGCGAGCCCCGGGTCCGCCGACCCGGCCGGTAGTCTCGAGCGGTGCCTGACCTGATGCGTGACCGGCCCGCGACGACGCCCCACCGGCGCCTGGCCGACCTGGTCGCCCGCGCCGGCGCCTCGGGTCCGGGCGTCGCCGATCGGCTCGACGTCGACGTCACCGGGATCGCCCTCGGGAGCCACCAGGTCCTGCCCGGTGACGCCTTCGCGGCACTCCCGGGCGCGCGGGCCCACGGTGCCCGCTTCGCCGGGGAGGCCGTGGCCGCCGGAGCCGTCGCGGTCATCACCGACAGCGAGGGCGCTGCCGTGCTGGCCGGTGACCCGCGGGTGGTGGACGTGCCGGTCGTGGTGCTCGACGGCCCCCGGGCGGACCTGGGCCGGCTCAGCGCCGAGCTGTACGACCACCCGACCCGGTCCTTCACGACGCTCGGCGTCACGGGCACCCAGGGCAAGACCACCACGACCTACCTCGGTGAGGCCGCCGCCGGTCAGCCGGCCGCGGTGGTCGGCACGATCGGCACCCGCATCCTCGGGCGACCTGTCGCCTCGGCGCTCACCACGCCCGAGGCGCCGCAGCTGCAGGCCCTGTTCGCCGTCATGCGGGAGGAGGGCGTGCGCACCTGCGCGATGGAGGTGTCGAGCCATGCGCTCGTGAAGCGCCGGGTCGACGGCTTCGCGTTCGACGTCGGCGTGTTCCTCAACTTGGGTCGGGACCACCTCGACTTCCACCGCGACCTCGACGACTACTTCGACGCCAAGGCGCAGCTGTTCACGTCGGCCCACGCGCGGCGGGGCGTGGTCAACGTCGACGATGCCTTCGGTCGACGGCTGGTCGACCGGTCGGAGGTGCCCGTCACGACCTTCTCCACCGAGGGGTCGGCCGCCGACTGGCGCGCCGTCAACGTCCGGTCGCATCGGCTCGGCTCGGAGCTGCAGCTGGTGGCGCCCGACGGGTCGGCCGTCGACGTCGCGGTGCCGCTGCCGGGCGCGTTCAACGTGTCCAACGCGGTGGCGGTGCTGGTCGCCCTGGCAGGGGAGGGGCGGGACCTCGTCGAGCTCGCAGCCGGTCTCGCGGCCTCGCCCGGGGTGCCCGGCCGGATGGAGCGCGTCGAGGCGGGACAGGACTTCACCGTGGTGGTCGACTACGCGCACAAGCCGGATGCCGTCACGGCCGTGCTGCGTGCCCTGCGGCCGGTCACGCCGGGGCGTCTGGTCGTCGTGATCGGCGCCGGTGGCGACCGGGACGCGGGCAAGCGGCCCGTCATGGGCGCGCTCGCGGCCGAGCTGGCCGACGTGGTCGTCGTGACCGACGACAATCCCCGGTCGGAGGACCCGGCTCGCATCCGACGGGCGGTCCTGGAGGGCACCCGGGGCAAGCCTGCCGAGACCGTCGAGATCGGCGACCGTCACGAGGCCATCGCGCACGCCGTCGCGACAGCGAGGCGCGGCGACACGGTCGTGGTCGCCGGCAAGGGGCACGAGTCCGGCCAGGAGATCGACGGCGTGGTGCACCCCTTCGACGACCGCGACGTCGTGCGCCGCCTCCTCGAGGGGCGGGTGGAGCCGTCGTGATCGAGCTCTCGGTCGGTCGCCTCGCCGAGATCGTCGAGGGACGTGCCGTCGGCGACCGCGAGCCGCACGTGACGGCGCCGGCCGTCCTCGACTCGCGCCAGGTCGTGCGCGGCGGGTTGTTCGTCGCGCTCCGGGGTGACCACGCCGACGGGCACGACCACGTCGGGGGTGCTGCCGCACGCGGGGCGGCCGCGGCGCTCGTCGCCCGCGACCTGCCCGACGTCGACGTGCCGCTCGTCGTGGTCGACGACGTCACGGTGGCACTGGGTCGCCTGGCCCGCCACGTCCACGACGTCCTGGCCGCCCACGGGATGATGACCATCGCGCTGACGGGATCGGCGGGCAAGACCAGCACGAAGGACCTGCTCGCCCACCTGCTCGAGCCGGCAGGGCCCACGGTGGCGCCCGAAGGATCCTTCAACAACGAGTGGGGCGTGCCCCTCACGGTGCTCCGTGCCGATCGGGCCACGCGATTCCTGGTCGTCGAGATGGGCGCCCGGGGGCTCGGCCACATTTCGACGCTGTGCCGGATCGCGCCCCCGGACGTCGCCGCGGTGCTGAACGTCGGCGCGGCCCACATGGGTGAGTTCGGCGGCCTCGAGCTCACGGCGCAGGCCAAGGGCGAGATCGTCGAGGCACTGCGGCCCGACGGCAAAGCCGTGCTCAACCTCGACGACGTCCGGGTGCGGGCGATGGCCGCTCGCACGGCGGCGCCGGTGCTCGGCTTCGGCCAGGACGCTGCGGCCGAGGTGCGACTCGCGTCGCTCGGCCTCGACGACACGGGGTACCCGGCGCTCACGCTCGTCCATGCCGGGGAGACCGTCGACGTCGTGCTCCCGCAGCTCGGGTTGCACCACGGCTCCAACGCGGCCGCAGCCGTCGCGATGGCCGTCGCCGCCGGGGTGCCCTTCGCCGCGGCCGCCGCTCGTCTGGCCACCGCCACGCCACGCTCGCCGCACCGGATGGCCCGCCACGTGACCGACGACGGCGTCGTCGTGGTCGACGACGCCTACAACGCCAATCCCGAGTCCATGGCGGCCGCCATCAGCTGGCTCGCGGAGGCCGCCGGTGGCCGGGGGGTCGCGGTGCTCGGGGCGATGCTCGAGCTCGGTCCCGAGTCGGCCGAGCTGCACCGCCGCGTCGGGGAGCTGGCGCAGCGGTCAGGACTCCGGTCCGTCGTGGCCGTGGGCGCGGAAGCGGCGCCGATCGCCGCCGGCGCCGGAGACATCGGTGTCACGGTGGCCGACGTCACCGAGGCGGTCGACCACCTCCGGGCGAGCCTGCGCCACGACGACGTCGTGCTCGTGAAAGCATCGAGGGGCGGTCGGCTCGAGCGGGTCGTCGACGCACTGCGCGGCCCCAACCGGCATACTGCCGGGGGACCGCACACCCCGTAGGGGGCCGGTCGCCAGGGCCGACCCGTGGAGCCCGTCCGTCCGCCCGATCGAGAGGAACACCACCCCCGATGTTGGCCATCCTGATCGCCGGTGCCGTGGCGCTGATGAGCACGCTGCTCGGGACGCGCCTCGCCATCAAGGTGCTGGTCTCCAAGGGCTACGGGCAGCTCATCCGCGACGACGGTCCGACGTCGCACCACGTCAAGCGCGGCACGCCCACGATGGGTGGCCTGGTCATCCTCGTCGCGGTCGTGATCGGCTACGGCGCCGGCCGTCTCCAGGTCGGGGTGGCGCCGAGCGCCTCGGCCCTGCTGCTGCTGTTCCTGTTCGTCGGGCTCGGGGCCATCGGGTTCCTCGACGACTACATCAAGATCTCGCGCCAGCGCAGCCTCGGGCTGCGCAGCAAGGCCAAGATGGTCGGACAGATCTCGGTCGGACTCGTGTTCGCGCTGCTCGCGATCCGGTTCGAGGACGAGAACGGCGACACCCCGATCACGCACGCGATCAGCTTCACGCGCGACCTTCCGGGGTGGGAGCTGCCGACCGTGCTCCTGGTCATCTGGGTGCTGATCCTGATCGCCGGCACCAGCAACGGCGTCAACCTGACCGACGGCCTCGACGGCCTCGCCACGGGTGCCTCGGTCATGGTGTTCGGCGCCTTCGTGCTGATCAACATCTGGCAGTTCAACCAGAGCTGCGCCATCGCGCCGGGCTCGAAATGCTACGACGTCCGCGACCCGCTCGACCTCGCGATCGTGGCCTCGGCGCTCACGGGTGCGTGCTTCGGCTTCCTCTGGTGGAACACCTCGCCCGCGAAGATCTTCATGGGTGACACCGGCTCGCTCTCGCTCGGCGGTGCGATGGCCGGTTTCGCCCTCATGACCCGCACCGAGCTCCTGCTCGTCGTGCTCGGTGGACTGTTCGTCATCATCACGGCCTCGGTGATCCTGCAGGTCGGCTACTTCAAGCTGTCCGGCGGCAAACGCATCTTCCGCATGGCGCCCCTGCAGCACCACTTCGAGCTGCTCGGGTGGGCCGAGATCACGATCGTCGTGCGCTTCTGGCTCATCAGCGGACTGTGCGTCGCGACGGGCCTCGGCATCTTCTACTGGGAATGGGTCACCGGGCTGTGAGTCGGGATCCTCGGGCCCTGGGCCGGGAGGACCGCTGGACGGGCGTGCGGGCGGTCGTCGCCGGTCTCGGTGCCAGCGGCTACGCCGCGGCCGACACGCTGCAGCACCAGGGGGCCGACGTGGTCGTGCTCGACCACGCGGTGCCTGAGGGGGCGCAGCGCGAGAAGGCGACGCTGCTGGAGATCCTCGGCGTCGACGTCCGCATGGGTCCCGAGGCGGGCGTGTCGCTCGACGACGTCGACCTCGTCGTCACGTCACCGGGGTGGCTGCCCTCGACCCCGCTGTTCCTCGAGGCCGCCGAACGCGGCATCCCGGTCTGGGGCGAGGTCGAGCTCGCCTGGCGGCTCCGGGGCCCCGACGCCGCGCCCTGGCTGGCCGTCACCGGCACGAACGGCAAGACCACGACGGTGCAGATGCTGAACGCGATCCTCCAGGCGGAAGGGCTGCGATCGGACGCCGTCGGCAACGTCGGCCGACCCGTGCTCGAGGCCGTCATGGATCCCGAGCCGTACGACGTCCTGGCGGTGGAGCTGTCGAGCTACCAGCTGCACTGGAGCGAGTCGCTGTCGTGCG
>CAYRZN010000043.1:0-16313 GCA_964428825.1 uncultured Aeromicrobium sp. | reverse complement strand
CCAGCGCAACGGTGGCATCTGCGCCTACATCGACGCCGAGCACGCCATGGACCCGCTGTACGCGCAGAACATCGGCGTCAACGTCGACGACCTCTACATCTCCCAGCCCGACACCGGTGAGCAGGGCCTCGAGATCGCCGACATGCTGATCCGCTCGGGCGCGCTCGACGTCGTGGTCATCGACTCGGTGGCGGCGCTCGTGCCCCGGGCCGAGATCGAGGGCGAGATGGGCGACAGCCACGTCGGTCTGCAGGCCCGCCTCATGAGCCAGGCGCTGCGCAAGATGACCGGTGCCATCAACGGCTCGGGCACCACCGCGATCTTCATCAACCAGCTGCGCGAGAAGATCGGCGTGATGTTCGGCTCGCCCGAGACCACCACGGGCGGCAAGGCGCTCAAGTTCTACGCCTCGGTCCGCCTCGACGTGCGTCGCATCGAGACCCTCAAGGACGGCACCGACATGGTCGGCAACCGCACCAAGGTCAAGGTCGTCAAGAACAAGCTGGCTCCGCCGTTCAAGGTCGCCGAGTTCGACATCATGTACGGCAAGGGCATCAGCCGCGAGGGCTCGCTGATCGACGTGGGCGTCGACGCCGGCATCGTCCGCAAGGCCGGCGCCTGGTACACCTACGACGGCGACCAGCTGGGTCAGGGCAAGGAGAACGCGCGGCAGTTCCTCGCCGACAACCCCGACCTGGCCCTCGAGATCGAGCGTCGAGTCAAGGAGCACCTGGGTGTGGGCGTCGATGCCGCCCTCGAGGAGACCGACGAGGTCGACGGAGCCGACGCCACGACGGTCACCGAGGTCGACTTCTGAGCTCGATGAGCCACGATCCGGTGTCTGACGACCCCGTGTTCGACGAGTCCGACTCGGGGATGGATCCCGAGGAGGCGCGCACGCTCGCCATGAAGGTCCTCTACGACCGGCTGGCCGAGCGAGCGCACAGTCGGGCCGATCTCGAGCGGGCACTCGCCAAGCGGCGCGTGCCCGCCGAGATCGCGGCAGCGGTGCTCGACCGGTTCGAGGCGGCCGGCTTCGTCGACGACGCGGCCTTCGCCCGTTCCTGGGTCGAGGGTCGTCAGCGGGGCAAGGGGCTGGCCAGTCGTGCCCTGGCGATGGAGCTGCGCCAGAAGGGGGTCGACGACGAGATCGTCCGTGAGGCGCTCGCCGAGATCGACCCCGAGGCCGAGCGCCAGGCGGCGCACCGCCTGGTGCAGACCAAGATGCGGGCCATGCGCGGCCTCGACGACCAGGTCCGTACCCGCCGACTGGTCGGCATGCTGGCCCGGAAGGGTTACCCGCCCGGCCTTTCCTTCGAGGTCGTGCGCGAGGAGCTGGGCGCCGAGCCGGAGCCGCTCGACTCGCTGTGAGCCGCCGTGCGGGTGGTCACGGCTCCAGGGCGGCGATGACCTCCGGATCGGTGCAGCCGCGCGCCCAGGCGGCGATCCGCGTCTCGATCTCACGCCCGAGCAGCCACTGGCCGATCGGCTCGGCGACTCGGCGCAGCCACCGAGGTTTGGTGGAGTAGCTGTACTTCCACGTGGCCCGGCACCCGTCGACGCTGCCGCGCTGCTCGGGCACGAACCGCCAGCCGCCGCCGAAGGTGGCGAAGAACCATGGCCCGCGCACCATCGTCATCCCGACCGACGTCGGCGGACGGTACGACGCGTACTCGCTGATCATCGCGGGCCCGATCCGGGCCCGGGTGTAGGTGTGCACGCCCTTGCCCGGTCGTTCGGCGTCGATGAGGTGCTGGTGGCGGATGAAGGGGTCCCACCGCAGCCGGGTCTCGCCCGTCGTCTGCGACACGGCGAAGGCCGTCTCGGGGCTCACGGGGACCCAGGTCTCGGCGACGACTTGAGGCATGACGCCACGGTACGCATCCTCACTGGTCAGCGTGCATTACCTGCGAGTAACATCAAGGCCATGGCCTCGACCTATGACTTCTACCGCAAGCTCAGTGCGCTTCCGCAGGGCAAGCGACTGTTCTCGATCGCCTTCAGCCAGAAGGCTCCGTACTTCGGCTCGATCCATCTCCGTGTCGACGAGATGTCGCCCCACTTCGCGCAGATCTCGCTGCCGAAGCGGCGCGCGGTGCAGAACCACATCGGCACGGTCCACGCCATCGCTGCCTGCAACGGCCTCGAGGCCGCCATGGGGCTGCTCGCCGAGGCCACGTGCCCGAAGGACGCGCGGTGGCTGCCCAAGGGCATGGAGGTCGAGTACCTCGCCAAGTCCACGAGCGACCTCGTGTGCACCGCGGAGTCCACGCCCGAGGACTGGGCCAACGGTCCCGACGTGCCGGTGACGGTCAAGGCCACCCGCGACGACGGCACCGTCGTGGTCGCCGGCACGATCCACCTCTGGGTGACCCCCAAGAAGTAGCCGCCGTGCCTCGACCTCAGCCGTCGATCGAGCTGAGGTCGCCGTAGCGGTCACCCGCGACGGCGTCGGTCGGGACGGCGTCGGCCAGGGCAGCGAGCTCGGACTCACCCAGCTCGAGGTCCAGCGCGCCGACGTTCTGCTCGAGGTAGGGCACTCGCTTGGTGCCGGGGATCGGCACGACGTCCACGCCCTGGGCGAGCACCCAGGCGAGCGCCAGCTGGCCGGGCGTGCATCCCAAGGAGTCGGCGAGGACACCGATCCGGTCGACGAGTCCGAGGTTGGTGCGCAGGTTCTCTCCCTCGAAGCGCGGGAAGTAGGCCGTGGCGCGACTGTCGCCCTCGGTGAACCCGTCGGCTGGGACGGCGCCGGTCAGGATGCCGCGACCCAGGGGTGAGTACGCGACGAGGCCGATGCCGAGCTCCCGCAGGGTCGGCAGGATCTCCTGCTCCAGGTCGCGGGTGAACAACGAGTACTCGGTCTGCAGGGCCGTGATCGGGTGCACGGCGTGGGCGCGACGGATCGTCGCGGGCGAGGCCTCGGACAGTCCGAGGTGCCGGACCTTCCCGGCCTCGACGAGCTCACGCATGGCGCCGACCGTCTCCTCGATCGGCACGGACTTGTCGACGCGGTGCTGGTAGTACAGGTCGATGTGGTCGACCCCGAGTCGCGCGAGCGAGGCGTCGCACGCCCGCCGCACGTAGTCGGGGTGGCCGTTGACCCCGACCCGCGTGCCGTCCGGGAGTCGCTCGTTGCCGAACTTGGTGGCCAGCTGCACGGCGTCGCGTCGTCCGGAGATCGCCCGGCCGACCAGCTGCTCGTTGGTGAAGGGCCCGTACATGTCGGCCGTGTCGAGGAACGTCACACCGAGATCGAGCGCGCGGTGGATGGTGGCGATGCCGCTGGCCTCGTCGGGGGTCCCGTAGAACTCGGACATCCCCATGCAGCCCAGGCCGAGGGCGGAGACGGTCAGGGGTGCGGTGGTGCCGAGGGTGCGTGTCGGAGTGGTCATGGCACCAGCCAACAACCTGGAGCGCGCTCCAGGTCAACCCCGCCGTCAGGCCGACTTCTCCCGCGGAGCGAGGCGGTCCTCGTAGGTCGCGATCTTGGTCTCGATCGCGGCCAGGTGGGTCGTGACCTCCGCGAGCTGGCGCAGCACCTGGTCGCGGTGGGCCGTCAGGACGGCCAGGCGGTCGGCCTCGTTGCCCGCACCGGCTCTGACGAGGTCGGCGTAGCGGCGGACGTCACGGATCGGCATGCCCGTCGAGCGGAGTCGGGTGACGAGCTCGACCCACCGGAGATCGACCTCCTCGTACCTGCGGTGTCCGCTGCCCCCGCGGGGGACCGGCCGCAGGAGCAGCCCGTCCCGCTCGTAGTAGCGCAGCGTGTCGACCGACAGGCCGAGCGCATCTGCTGCCTCGGCGATGGACCGTCCCTGACTCGACATGTCTCCAGTCTCCACCCCGTGGTGGAGTCCGATCAGGAGGCGTAGCTGTACGACTCGCCGTAGAGCGGGTAGTCGCCGTCGAGGGCCAGGAGCCGGAGTGGGGGCTCGCAGCCGACCGGCGAGCCCCAGTACATGCGGTACCCGATGTCGTCACCGGCCTCGAAGTCCAGCTCGACGGGTCCGCCCTCGCCCAGGGTCACGACGGCCTCGTCGAGCTGCTCCTGCAGCACGAGGAGGTCGCCGCGCCACTCCTCGCTGTCGGCGTCGAGGTCCTCGACGGTGTCGACCGCGGCCACGATCGAGGTCACCGCGTCGCGCACCGCGGTCAACGCGGCGGTGGGGTCCTCACCGCTCAGGAACGGCAGGGCGGCGGCGGTCGACTGGAGGTCCTCGCACGCCGCCTCGGTGGCGTCCAGGACGTCGTCGTCCTCGACCACGTAGTCGTCCTCGAAGCCGTACAGCTCGTCCTCGTACTCGTCCCAGTCCTCGTCGCCGGAGTAGGGCATCCCCAGGTCGGAGAGCTCCTCGATCCGGTCCTCGAGCGCCGTCAGGTCGGTGCCGTCGTCCTGCGACAGCGCGACGATCGAGACGGTGACGAGGCCGACGGCGAGCAGGGCGGAGAGGAACGCCGTCGACACGAGGGCGACGACGAGGCCGCCTCCTGGACGGGGAGCCGGTGCCGC
Source organism: uncultured Aeromicrobium sp. (assembly GCA_964428825.1). Lineage (GTDB taxonomy): Bacteria > Actinomycetota > Actinomycetes > Propionibacteriales > Nocardioidaceae > Aeromicrobium. The sequence goes on along the minus strand of CAYRZN010000043.1, from coordinate 11,800 downwards.
GGCGCGGGTGACGGGGGCGTCGAAGGTCTCGGTGGGAGGCCGGGGGACCGGGGGCAGCGTCATGCGCCCATCCTCGGGGACCCGGAGGTCCGGCGGAGCAAGATGTTCGACATCGGTGGCGACGGGGGTGGCGGTGGCGACGGGGGAGGCGGTTGTTGACGCGTATCCTTGACGGGCCATGACGAAGACCTACGAGGTGCGCACCTACGGGTGTCAGATGAACGTGCACGACTCGGAGCGGATCAGCGGTCTGCTCGAGACGGCCGGGTACACCGCCGCCGAGAAGGCGGGCGGCGGCACGCCCGACCTCGTCGTGTTCAACACGTGTGCCGTGCGTGAGAACGCCGACAACAAGCTGTACGGCAACCTCGGGCACGTCGCGAGCCTCAAGGCCGAGAAGCCCGGCATGCAGGTGGCCGTCGGCGGCTGCCTGGCGCAGAAGGACCGCGCGACCATCACCGAGAAGGCCCCGTGGGTCGACGTCGTCTTCGGCACCCACAACGTCGGGTCCCTTCCGGTGCTTCTCGAGCGCGCCCGCGTGCAGTCCGAGGCCCAGGTCGAGATCCTCGAGTCGCTCGAGACCTTCCCGTCGACCCTGCCGACCAAGCGCGACTCCGTGTTTGCGGCCTGGGTCTCGATCAGCGTGGGCTGCAACAACACCTGCACGTTCTGCATCGTCCCGAGCCTGCGCGGCAAGGAGCGTGACCGTCGACCCGGTGACGTGCTCGCCGAGGTCGAGGCCCTCGTGGCCGACGGCGTCGTCGAGGTCACGCTGCTGGGTCAGAACGTCAACTCCTACGGCGTCGAGTTCGGCGACAAGCAGGCGTTCGGCAAGCTCCTGCGGGCCTGCGGACGCATCGAGGGACTCGAGCGCGTGCGCTTCACCAGCCCACACCCCAAGGACTTCACCGACGACGTCATCGCGGCCATGGCCGAGACGCCCAACGTCATGCCCCAGCTGCACATGCCCCTGCAGTCGGGCTCCGACGACGTGCTGAAGCGCATGCGCCGGTCCTACCGACGCGAGAAGTTCCTCGGCATCATCGACCGGGTCCGCGCTGCGATGCCCGACGCGGCCATCACGACCGACATCATCGTCGGCTTCCCCGGTGAGACCGACGAGGACTTCGAGCAGACCCTCGACGTCGTGCGCAGGGCGCGGTTCAGCAGTGCGTTCACGTTCCAGTACTCGCCGCGTCCGGGTACCCCCGCCGCTGAGCTGGAAGACCAGATCGCCCCGGAGGTCGTCAAGGAGCGGTACCTGCGCCTCGCCGAGGTGGTCGACGAGATCGCCTGGTCCGAGAACCGCGCGCTCGTCGGTCGGCGGGTCGAGCTGCTGGTGTCCGACATCAGCGGCAAGAAGGACCGGGCGACCGAGCGCTTGACGGGTCGGGCCCGCGACAACCGCCTGGTGCACTTCGCGCCGGGCGACGCCACGGTGCGCCCCGGCGACGTCGTGGAGGTCGAGATCACCTCGGCGGCCCCGCACCACCTCATGAGCGACCTGGCGCCCCTGAGCGTGCGCGTCACGGCCGCCGGTGACGCCTGGGCAGCCCGACAAGGTGCCACCGAGGTGCGCCCCGGCACGCCCGTGGGGCTCGGCATGCCGAGCCTCGGTGTGCCGGAGGCGCTACCGGCGGCTCCCGCCTGCGCGATCTGATCCGGCGATCATGGGCTCGACCATCCGGCCGTTGCGCCAGGAGGACGCCGAGGCGATCACGGAGATCCGGCGGCGGAACCGCGAGTTCCATGCTCCGTGGGAGCCACTCCGGGACGACGAGTTCTTCGAGCCGAGCACGCAGCGAGCCCTCGTCGAGCGCGATCTCGTCGAGCTCGAGGCCGGGAGGCTCGCGCCCTTCGTGATCTGCACCCCCGACGGCGCGATCGCCGGCGGGTTGAACCTCAACGGCATCACGCGGGGTGCTCTGCAGTCGGCGGCTCTCGGTTACTGGCTCGACGAGGCGCGAACGGGTCAGGGGCTGGCGACGGGCGCGGTCCGCGAGGCCCTGACGCACGCGTTCGAGGTCCTGGGCCTCCACCGGCTGCAGGCCGAGACGTTGCTCGACAACGTCGCCTCGCAGCACGTCCTCCGGAGGGCTGGGTTCCAGCCGTACGGGGTGGCGCCGCGGTACCTCAGGATCGCCGGACGCTGGCAGGACCACCTGCTCTTCCACGCGTTCGCGACCGAGACCGACGACTGATCCCGACGCCGCGGGACGTCAGACGACCAGCTCGGGGTGCAGACGGCCCATCGTGACCCGCTGTCGGCGGTACGCCGCGACGACGGTGACCGACAGGGCCAGCACCGTGAAGACGCCGAGCGCGAAGAAGTCCCGTCCGATCGACTGGCCGCCTCCGGCGGTGGCCGCGCGGAAGAGGTCGACGACGTAGGTCATCGGCAGCAGGTCGTGGAAGAAGTTGAAGAATCCGGGCGCGGTCTCGATCGGGTACGTGCCGCCGGCCGAGGTCAGCTGCAGGCACACCACCACCAGGGCGAGGAACCGGCCCGCGGCGCCGAAGAGGGCGATGAACATCTGGTTCACCGCGGTGAACACGACGCCGGCGGCCAGGGCGGTGCCGACGAGCAGCAACCGGTCGGCCGGGTGGATGCCGACCACGCCCTCGACGACGGCCACGAGCAGGAGGGCCTGCACCGCCGACAGCACCACGCCGGGCGCGAGACCGGCCAAGGCGATCCGGACGCTGCCGGCGGTCGAGGCGATCGCCCGGTCGGAGAACGGGCGGAGCAGCAGGTAGATGGCCATGGCCCCGACCCAGAGGGCGAGTGCCATGAAGTACGGGGCGAGCGCGGTGCCGTAGTTCTCCACGCCGTTCAACCGGTTGGCGGCGTCCTCGATCGGCGTGGCGACCGTCGAGGCGAGGTTCTCCCGCTCGTCGTCCCCGTAGACGGGCACCTGGTCGGCGCCGTCCGCGAGACCGTCGGCGAGGTCGGACGAGCCGGTCGCGAGCTGCTCGGCCCCGTCGGCCAGCCGGCCGACGCCGGCGGCGAGCTCGTCGGCGCCGGACGCCGCGGTGGCGGCACCGTCGGCGAGCTGGCCGGTGCCGTCGGCCAGCGCGGAGGCCCCGCCGGCCGCCTGGTCGAGCGCGCTGACGAGGGTCGGCACCGCACCGGCGAGCTGCCGGTTGCCGGCCGCGACCTGGTTGGCGCCTGCAGCGAGAGTCGCGGTGTCCGTGCGGACCTGCTCGGCCTGACCGCGGACCGTGCTGACGAAGGCCTTGAGCTCGCCCGACCGGTTGGCGGCCTCGCGCAGGGCGGCGCAGCCACCCTCGGGAGCCGCTGCCTCGCACTCGTCGGCCAACGTCGTGAGCTGGGCCGCCAGGGTGTCGATGTCGTTCGAGGCGTTGCTGGTCGCGTCGAGCAGCTGCTGCGTGACCGACTGCACGGTCTGGTTGAGCTGGTCGGTCCCGGCGGCGACCTGTCCGGCCCCGTCGGCCAGACGTTGCGTGTCCTGGGTCAGCGTGCCGGTCTGGGAGCGCAGCAGTCCGAGCCCGGAGGCGAGCTGCGACACCACGCCGTCGAGCTGCGCGGTCCCATCGGCGAGCGTCCGGTTGCCCTCGGCGAGCTGTTGCGCGCCCGACTCGGCAGCCACGGTCCCGTCGGCGAGCTGGCGGGCCCCGTCCGCCAGCTGCGTCGCGCCGTCGGCCGCTTCCTGCAGCGAGGCCCGGATGTCGCTGAACCCGAGGTAGACGTTGTCGAGGTAGGTCTCGGTGACCTGGGCGTTCAGTGCGGTGCGGGCCGCGTCGAGGATGCGCTCGGCGATCGTGCCGTTGATGTAGTTGACGCCGTCGTTGGTGCGCAGGTCGAGCTGGCCCTGGACGGCCTTGGCCGGGTCGCCGGAGGTCGAGGTCGCGGCGGCCGACAGGTTCGCGGGGATCGTGAGGACGGCCTTGTACTCGCCCGTGGCCAGACCCGAGGAGGCGTCCTCGGCATCGGTCAGGACCCAGTCGTAGTTCGAGCCGTCGTCGTCGCCGATCAGGTCGGCGGCCAGCAGCCGGCCGATCGCGATGGGCTGGGTCGTGCCGTCGGGTCCGGTGACCTCGACGATCTCGTCCTCGTTGACGACCGCGGCGCGGACCTGGTCCAGGTTGCCGGTCGGGTCGAGGTTCGCCCAGATGTACAGGGCGCCGTACAGCAGGGGGACGATCGTCACGGCCACGACGGCCGCGCGAGCGAGGCGGCTGCGGCGCAACCGCGCCAGCTCGAACCAGGGCAGGGAGGGGGAAGGGATCATCACAGCATCAGCTCGTCGAGGGTGCGGGTGGTGTCCAGCTCCACGAGGTGGACGCGGTCGGACGGCGGGGGTGCGGAGCTCGGCGACACGACGCTCGCGACGAGGGAGGTCCCGGAGTCCTCGAGCAGGTGGGCGAGCGCGTCCCAGAGCAGCGACAGGTCGTCACCGATGCGCAGGGCATCGGCTCCGTCCAGCACGACGATGCGTGGCGACTCCTGGAGGGCGAGCACCACGCCCAGGACCGTGCGCTGCAGGGGCGTGAGGCGTCCGACGGGCACGCTGCCCTCCACCGAGACGTGGGGCACGCCCCGGACGGCATGGGCGTGCGCAAGGGCTCGATCGAGCTGCTGACGCACCGGAGCGATCCGGGACCGGCTGACCCAGAGCCCGAAGCGGCGGATCGAGAGGCGCTCGGCGATGTGCTGGTCGACCGAGAGGTTGACGTCCAGCTCGTTGAGTCCTGCCATCTCGGCCAGGGCGACGGATCGCCGGACGGCCCGGGCCTCCTGCGGCAGCAGGTACCCGTTGACCCGCAACCGACCTTGGCCGTAGTCCATGCGACCGGCGATGGTCAGGAGGAGCGCGGTCTTGCCCGATCCGCTCGGGCCGTGGACGACGAGCCAGTGGTGCTCCGGCAGGTCGATCGCGACATCGTTGAACACCGGTCCGCGTGGACCGGACGTGGTCAGCCCGGCGGCGGTCACGGCAGCGCGGGAGTCGCGCCGGGGCCAGCTCTGCAGCTCGACACGACGGTGCAGCGCCTCGCCCTCGACGTCGATGTGCGGCAGGACTCGCTCGACTCGCTTCGGGAGCCCCCACGCCCGGCGGCCGAAGAGCTGCAGGACGGCCGGTGCGAACAGCATGCGGATCAGGAACGCGTCGACGAAGACACCGATCGCGAGCGCGAACGCGATGGGCTTGATGTTGGGGTCGCCGTCGGGCACGAACGCGGCGAACACCGCGAGCATGATGATCGCGGCGGCGGTGACGACCCGGGAGCTGCCCACGAATCCGTCGACGATGGCGCGGCGCGGGTCGCCCGTGCGGACGTACTCCTCCTTCATCCGCGACATGAGGAAGACCTCGTAGTCCATCGACAGGCCGAACAGCACGGCCATGAGGATGATCGGCAGGAAGCTGATCAGCGGGCCGGGGGAGTCGAGGTTGACCAGGGGGCCCAGCCAGCCCCACTGGAACACCGCGACGACCGCGCCGAACGCGGTGCCCGTGGAGAGCAGGAAGCCGAGAGTGGCCTTGAGGGGCACGACCACGCTGCGGAACACGATCAGCAGCAGCAGGACAGAGAGTCCGACGACGACGATGCCGAACGGCAGCAGCGCCGACTCGAGGCGGTCCGAGATGTCGATGCCCCCGGCCGTGAGGCCCGTGACCTGGACGTCGACGCCGTGCTCCTCCTCCCATCCAGGTGCGAGCTCGCGGAGACGGTCGACGAGGTCGTGCGTCGCGGCGGCGTCGGGGCCCGAGGTGGGGAACACCTGGACGACCCCCGTGTCACCGGTCGGATTGGGAGTCGAGAGACCAATGGCGGCGACACCGTCGAGCCGCCGGATGTCCGACGTGACGTCCTCGACGACCCCGAGCGGGTCGGTCGAGGTGATGAGGTCGGCGGTGACGAGCAGAGGACCGTTGAACCCGGCCCCGAAGTGCTCGTCGATCAGGTCGAACGCCTCGCGCTGCGTGGAGTCGTGGGGGGCGGAGCCGTTCGTGGGCAGGGCCAGGCGAAGGTCCGGCGCCGGGATCGTGGTGATCGCCAGGCCGACGACGATCAGGACGATCGCGGTCTTCGGGAATCGGATGACGGCCTGCACCCAGCGCCGCGAGAAGGCACCGGGCGGGTGCTCGCGGTCGGGCGCGAGGCGGTCGCCAGCCCGGCCCAGCATCGCGGGAAGGAGGGTGAGGGCGACGACGACCGCCACGACGACCGCGAAGGCGGCCACGATGCCCATGACCGTCAGGAACGGGATGCGGGCGATGCTGAGGCCCACGAGGGCGATGACGACCGTGACGCCGGCGAAGACGACCGCGGATCCGGCGGTGGCCGTGGCGCGCGCGGCCGCCTCGTCGGGTGCGACGCCGTCACCCAGGAGCTCGCGGTGGCGCGACACGATGAAGAGCGCGTAGTCGATCCCGACCGCGAGGCCGATCATCAGCGCGAGCAGCGGCGCCGTGCTCGAGATCGTGACGAACCCGGTCGCGGCGAAGGTCAGCCCGACGGCCACGATCACGCCCGCCAGTGCCGTGACGATGGGGATCACGGCGGCGCGCAGCGAGCGGAACATCAGCAGCAGCACGATGAAGGCGACCACGACGCCGACGACCTCGATGATCGAGAGCTGCGGACCCGTGCTGGTGAAGACGTCGCCGCCGTAGGCCGTGGTGTAGCCGGCCTCCTCGAGGTCGGCCGAAGACGCGATCAGGTCGTCCTTGGCGGACGGGTCGACCGCTTCCAGGCCGACGTCGAACTGGACCAGGACCTGGGCGGCCTCGCGGTCGGACGAGATCCCGACGTCGTTGCCCTCGGCGTACGGCGACACGACCTCCGTGACGCTGTCGATCGTCGAGATCTCGTCGACCGCCGCCTCGACGAGTCGCTCGGTGCGGGCGTCGTCGACCGTGCGGCCGTCGGGCGCGACGATCACGAGGGTCGCCCCGGCGCCGCTCAGCTCGGGGAAGGTGCGATCGAGCGCGTCGATCGCGTCCTGCGACTCGGTGCCCGGGATCTCGAAGGAGTTGCGGGTGCCGTCGCCGAGCGCGGCGGCTGCCGCGCCCACCGCGATGATCGCGGCGACCCACAGCAGGACGACGCGGCGGTGGTGGACGTACGCCCAGCGGCCCAGGCCGTACAGGAAGGTCGACACGCGTTGACGGTACGATCTCGTATTCGATACGTCAATGTATCCAAACCGGATCGGGGTGTCGGGTGGGTCACACGTGCGCGGCCATCACGCGCGGCGCGCGATGCCCTCGTCCGGGTGCAGCAGGGTGTCGGGAACCGGGCACCCCGTCATGACGGCGTCCATCCGCTCGGAGATGGGGTCACCGTCGACCTCGGGCTCCTCGAAGAGGGTGTTCGGGTTGCTCCGGAGCTCCGCTACGTAGGCGTCGCGTGCGTCGACGAGGCGGTCCCAGTCGTCGAGCCAGTCGTCGAACGGTTCGTCCGAGGCGCGCAGGTCGGCGTCGAGGTCGCGCCATGTCGCGACGACGTCGCGGACCACGGAGGTCTGGGCCTCGATGCGGTTGGGTCGGTCGACCGCGAGCCCGTCGACCGAGACGGGCTCGACGCCGGCGGCCAGCGTGCTGCAGCCCGCGTCCACGGCGTCGATGATCTCCGGTTGGTCGATCGTGGCGGGCAGGTCGGAGCTTCCCGCGATGACCAGGCTGGCGACGAGCGCCGCGATCGCGGCGAGGGCAGCGGCGCCGGCACCGATCGCGACCCAGAGCCAACGCCCCGAGACCGGCGGGGGCGGGAACCGCCACGCGTCGTGCGCAGGGGGATAGGGCGGCAGCGGATCGACCACCGGGCCATCGTGTCACGCCACCGGTGGGGCGGCGCAGGCATGGCTACGCTCGGCCAGTGCCCCTCGCCGTCATCGTGCCCGCTTCGCCGTCCCTCGTCCCGGCGATCTCTGGCCGGACTCCGGAGCTTGACGACGTCCGCGCCGCCGCTGGCGCCGCGGTGCGGACCGTGGTGGCCGCGCGACCTCGACGGGTCGTCGTGGTCGCGGACGCCGGTCGTGGGGCCGACGAGACCTGGGCGATCGATCTGCGTGGCTACGGCCTGCCCGGCGGCTCCACCTCGGCACGATCGCTCCCGGTCGACTTCGCGGCCGCTGCCTGGCTGCTCGACGAGGCGGGGTGGGAGGGCCCGCGCCTCTACTCCCGGCCCGTCCCGGTGGACCTGGCCGACGACGACGGGATCGTCGTGGTCGCCGACGGGTCGGCCTGCCGGTCCGAACGCGCGCCGGGTCATCTCGACGCCCGTGCCGAGACCGTCGACGGCCAGCTGTCGTCCGCCCTCCAGGCCGGCGATCTGCGGGTCCTGGACGAGCTGGACGAGACCACGACCCACGAGCTGTTGATCGGCGGGCTACCCGCCCTGAGGTGGCTGCGTGACGCGACGGCGGGTCACGACGTGTCGGCCGGTCTCGCCTACAGCGGTGCGCCGCTCGGGGTGGGTCTCTGGGTCGCGCGATGGGCGTGGGGCAGCCCCGCCCGCTGACGGGGTCGGGTGCGAGGATGGCGCCATGGGCCGGGTCGATCACGTCGTGGCCGTGGTGGGTCCCACCGGCGTCGGCAAGTCCGACCTGGCGATCGAGCTGGCCGTGCGCCTCGGTGGCGAGGTCATCAGCACCGACGCCTACCAGCTCTACCGCGACATGGACATCGGCACGGCCAAGACCCCCGTCGCCGACCGGCGCGGGGTGCCGCACCACCTCGTCGACGTCCTCGACCTCACGGAGGCCGCGTCGGTCGCCCAGTTCCAGACCGCGGCACGGAGGGCCCTCGACGACTGCCGTGACCGCGGGGTCGTGCCGATCGTGGTTGGCGGTTCGTCGCTGTACGTGCGCGCCGTGCTCGACGACCTCGACTTCCCGGGGACCGACCCGGCCGTCCGCGCCCGCTGGGCGCAGCGTCTGGACGAGATCGGGTCGCCGGCACTGCACCGGCTCCTGGCCGAGCGCGATCCCGCCGCGGCGGCCCAGATCCTGCCCTCGAACGGTCGTCGCATCGTGCGCGCGCTCGAGGTCGTCGAGCTCACCGGCCAGCCCTTTCGCGCACACATGCCGCCGCACACGTCGGTCGTCGGACCGGTCGCGATCGTGGGTCTGACCGCCGCTCGCGACGTGCTCGACGCGCGTCTCGCCGCCCGCGTGGACGCGATGTGGGACGCGGGACTCGTCGAGGAGGTGCGGGCGCTGGCCGCCCGCGGCCTCGCGGAGTCGCCCACGGCGTCGCGCGCCCTGGGGTACGCCGAGGTGCTCGACCTGCTGGCGGGTCGGATCGACGAGCCGGAGGCGCGCGACCGCACGGTGGTCGGCACCCAGCGCTTCGCCCGTCGCCAGGAACGGCTGTTCGGCAAGGACCCCCGGGTCACGTGGTTGCCGCACGACGCTCCCGACCTCGTCGAGCGCGCACTCGCAACGGTGACGTCACCGGTCGGTTGAGCGCGCCTGGTCGTCACGCGCGGGAGCGCTGCGACTCCAACCACCTCATGGCGGGGGTGGCCGACACCCCGTGCACGACGACCGAGACGGCGATCACGAAGGCGACGGTCGACCACACGGTGTCGGTCTCGGCGAAGTCCGCCTGGCCCGTCGCGTAGGCGAGGTAGAAGAGGGAGCCGATGCCCCTGATGCCGAAGAACGCCGTGACCCAGCGTTCCCGCGGCCTGAGGTGGTGGTCGCCCACGCGGTCGCGCGGACGCGGACCGACGCGCAGCGCTATCCACGCGGTGACGGGGCGCACGACCAGGACGAGCGTGACGCCCAGGAGGGCGGCGGGCCAGCTCAGGGAACCCAGGATGCCTCCGGAGATCGCGACCCCCAGCAGGAGCAGCACGACGAGGGTCAGCAGACGCTCGAGCCGCTCGACCACCCCGTGCATCAGAGCGTGGTACTCCGCCGTGCGGTCCATCGACCGCAGCGTCATGGCGCAGGCGAACACGGCCAGGAACCCGTAGCCCTGCGCGCCCTCCGCAATGCCGTACGACAGCAGCACGGCGGCCAGCACCAGGAGCGGTTCACCCGTCTCGGCCGTGCGTACCGCCTTGAAGCTGGACCGGAACGCCGCCTTGGCCAGGCACCACCCGGTGAGGACACCGATGACGCCGCCGACCACGATCCTGCCGACGAGGTCCCAGGCGAGCCACGAGACGCCTCCGTCCAGCGCCGGCCCCGAGGCGACGACCAGGATCGCCAGGTACACGAACGGGAAGGCAAGCGCGTCGTTGAGGCCCGCCTCGGACGTGAGCGCGAACCGGACCTCGTCGCGCTCGTCGACCGCGCCGTCGTCCTGCTCATCGTCCAGCTCGTCCGTGGTCGGTCCCGCGACCTGGACGTCCGAGGCGAGGACGGGGTCCGTGGGAGCGAGGACCGCGCCGAGCAGCAGCGCGGTGGACGGAGCGAGCCCCAGGACCCACCAGCCGAGCCACGCGGTCGCGGCGATCGACAGTGGCATCGCCAGCAGCAGCAGACGCCAGGTCGTCCCCCACCGCCGCCACGACCGTGGCGAGCGCAGCCCGAGCGGCCGGTCGAGGGCCAGGCCGACGCCCATCAGTGAGACCAGCACGGTGAACTCCGTGAGGTGCTCGATGAAGGCACGGTCGTCCGTGGGGGAGAGCACCACCTCGTCGGGCAGCGGCAGGAGCCCCGCCAGGACGCCGACGCCGAGCAGGACGACGGGAGCCGAGAGGGCGGCCGAGCTCAGCGCGTACGGCAGGACGACGGCGAGCAGCAGGGACACCCCCGCCAGGAGGTACACGAAGTCGGCGTTCAGCAGGTGGTCCGCGACCATTGTCAGTCCGATGCTGGAGTGGTGCGGTGCGACGAGCGGTGCCACAGCGCCGCGCTCGACCGGGGGGCAGGAGTGGTGTGCCCCGCCCGATGAGCCTGAAACCCGTCCCACGACCCCGGCTGGACGGCAGACCTAGACTGGGGGGATGCATCTGACCTGGCTCAAGGGACACGGCACGGAGAACGACTTCGTGCTGCTGCCCGACCACGACGGCCAGGTTCTCGGCCACCTCGCCCCGGAGCTCGTGACGGCCCTGTGCGACCGTCACCGCGGGCTCGGGGCCGATGGTGTCCTCCGGGTCGTCCGCACCGACGCGATCGAGGTCGACCCTGCCCTCGACCTGACGGGTGCGGAGTGGTTCATGGACTACCGCAACGCGGACGGCTCCGTCAGCGAGATGTGCGGCAACGGCGTGCGGGTCTTCGCCCGCCACCTTCTCGAGGAGGGGCTCGTCGACACCGCTGCGCCGGTGCGGGTGGGCACCCGCGACGGGGTCAAGGTCGTCACTGCGGCCGGCGACGACCTCCGGGTCGACATGGGACCCTTCGTGGTCGGAGACGTCTCCGAGATCACGGTCGGCGACCACGCCTGGAAGGCGCGCGAGGTCCACACCGGCAATCCGCACGCCGTCGCGTTCGTCGACGCCGTGGCCGACGCCGGTCCGCTGCTCGAGCAGCCCGGGTACGACACCTCGGTGTACCCGGACGGGGTCAACATCGAGTTCGTCGAACGGCGCGGGGAGCGGCACGTCGCGATGCGCGTGCACGAGCGGGGCTCGGGCGAGACCCGATCGTGCGGCACGGGCGCCTGCGCCGTCGGCATCGCCACGGCCCTCGCGGACGGTGCCGCCCCCACGCCCGACGTCCCCGTGCGCTACCGGGTCGACGTGCCCGGAGGCACGGTGCACGTCGAGTGGACCGCCGACGACCACCTCGTCCTCGAGGGTCCCGCGGTCGTCGTGGCCTAGGGAGAGATGGAGTGGCGCGCATGAGCCGGGCCGACATCGAGCGCGA
>CAYRZN010000042.1:1164-16384 GCA_964428825.1 uncultured Aeromicrobium sp. | reverse complement strand
CGCGCCCACGCCGGGGTCGCTCCGGCGAGGCCGCACGACGGGCTCACGACGACGCGGGGATCGGCCGTCTCCTCGTCGAACCCCAGACGGCCGAGGAAGGCGTCGACCCGCCCGATCAGCACCGCCGAGGTGGGAGCCGGCGTCGGGTCGAGCGACGGGACGACCCCCATCCACAGGTCGAGCCCCGCCTCGAACGCCTCACCCCACGCGTCGCTCGGCGGAGTCAGTGCGAGGTCGAAGCCGACCGCCGCGAAGCCGGCGCGGTGCAGGAGGGCGACCGGGACGTCGTCGGCGCAGACGTGGACGACCGGTGTGGCACCGGCGTCGCGGATCACGTCGGCGAGCAGACGCAGGTGCGCGTCGGCCTCCGGCGGGTGGATCGTGCGGTGGCGACCGAAGCCGCTGGCCGTCGGGATCCCGGCGTCGAGCACCGCCGGGAGCGCCGGCTCGTCGACCTGCACGACGAGCTGTGCCTTCGGGAACCGCCGCTTCAGGTCCGCAAGGTGCTCCACGAGCCCCGCGGCGAGCGACTCGGCGAGGTCGCGGCGGGCTCCGTGGTCGACCAGGACCTTCTCGCCCCGGGCGAGCTCGGCGGTGGCGGCCAGGGTCCACGGGCCGGCCAGCTGCTGCTTCAGCGGACCCTCGTGGTCGGCCCCGAGCTCCTCGAGGGCGTCCAGGTCCTGCGCCAGCAGCGACTGGGCGAGGCGGTGGTCGCGTCCGGAACCGACACCGACGCGCCAGCCGGCGGGCTGGAGGTCGGCGTCGAGCCCGTCGAGCAGGGCGAGCGAGCGTCCGATCGTCCCCGCGTGAACCCCCCGTGCCGGCAGCTCGGGCACGAACGGGAGGTCCAGTCCGCCGAGCGACACCTTGGCCCACTCGCGGAAGTCCTCCCCCGGAACCGACCCGACCCCCGTGGCACGCATGCCCTCACCCTAGGGGTCGCTCCCCCTAGGCGGCAGATCAGGCGCGGAGGTGGCGGCGCACCGCGACCGCGGCCGTGCGGCCCGCGCGGTTGGCGCCGATCGTGGACGCCGACGGCCCGTAACCGACGAGCTGCACGCGAGGGTCGACGACGGACTCCGTCGCGGTCGCCGCCGTGGACCCGAGCTGGACGCCGCCCCGGGCCGAGCGCAGGCGCAGCGGCGCCAGGTGCTCGACGTCCGGCCGGAAGCCCGTGGCCCACAGGATCACGTCGACCGGTTCGAAGGAGCCGTCGGCCCAACGGGCACCATCCGCCTCGAGTCGCTCGAACATCGGCAGCCGCTCGTAGGCCCCGAGCCGCTCGGCCTCGGCCTCCTGCGGCCGCAGCATCAACCCGGTCACGCTGACGACGCTCCGCGGCGGCAGCCCCTGTCGCACGCGCTCGGCGACCATCGCGACCGCCTCGCGGCCCGCCTCCGGGTCGAACTCCTCCGTGCGCCAGACCGGCTCACGCCGCGTGACCCACAGGGTGTCCGTGACCGGACGCAACGCCCCGAGGAACTGCACCGCCGACGCACCACCACCCACGACCAGCACGCGCCTGCCGCGGAAGTGCTCGGGGCCGGGATACGCGACGGTGTGCAGCTGCTCCCCCGCGAACGTCTCCTGGCCGGGGTAGCGCGGGATGAACGGTCGCCGCCACGTGCCGCTCGCGTTGACCAAGGTCCGGGTCCGCCACGCGCGGTCAGCCGACTCGACGAGCAGCAGCGCCGAGTCCTCGGGGTCCTGCCGCACGTGCTCGACCACGACGGGCCGCACCACCGGCAGCTCGTGGGCGCGCTCGTACGCCGCGAAGTACGCCGGCACGAACTCATTGGCGCGTTCCGGACCGCTCGCCGGGGGCCTCGGGGAGTCCGGCAGATCGGCGACGCCGTGGACGTCTGACATCGTCAGGGCGTCCCAGCGGTGCTTCCAGGCTCCACCGGCGGCGTCGTTCGCGTCGAGGACGACGTGCTCGATGCCGAGCCGGCGCAGGTGGAACGAGGACGACAGACCGGCCTGGCCCGCGCCGATCACGACGCTGTCGAGGACCTCGCCGGTCGCCGGCTCGCTCACGCCGGACTCGTGGACCGCCGACGCGTCCGGGAGATCGTGGCGGACCCGACGACCCGGGTGCCGTCGTAGACGACGCAGGCCTGGCCCGGGGCGATGCCCTCCGCAGGGTCGAGCAGCTCCACGTGGACCGCGTCGCCGTCCACGCTGACCCGTGCCCGGTGCTCGTCACCGTGGGCACGCAGCTGCACCGTGCAGTCGATCTCTCCGGACGGCGCCGCGGTGCACCACAGCGGCGAGACGCCGTCGAGCGCGTCGACGAGCAGCTCCTCGCGGGGTCCCACCGTGACGGTGCCCGACACGGGCTCGATGTCGAGCACGAAACGCGGCTTGCCGTCGCTGGCCGGCACGCCGAGACGCAGCCCGCGTCGCTGGCCGATCGTGAAGGCGTACGCGCCGTCGTGCTCACGCAGGACCTCGCCGGACTCGTCGACGATCGTGCCAGGACGGGGACCGATCTTCTCGGTCAGCCATCCCGCGTTGTCGCCGTCGGCGACGAAGCAGATGTCGTGGCTGTCGGGCTTGCTCGCGACCTGCAGCCCGCGCTCCTCCGCCTCGCGGCGCACGTCGGGCTTGGTCGAGTCGCCGAGCGGGAAGTGCGACCGCCGCAGCTGCTCCTGCGTGAGCACGCCGAGGACGTAGCTCTGGTCCTTGGCCATGTCGACCGCGCGATGCATCTCGACCAGTCCGTCGTCACCCGGGCGCACCTGGGCGTAGTGGCCTGTCACGACGCCGTCGAAGCCCAGGGCCACGGCCCGCTCGAGCACGGCGGCGAACTTGATCTTCTCGTTGCAGCGCAGACAGGGGTTGGGGGTGCGCCCTGCCTCGTACTCGCTGACGAAGTCGTCGACGACCGACTCGGCGAACTCGTCGCTCATGTCCCACACGTAGAACGGGATGCCGATCGCGTCGGCGGCTCGACGCGCGTCGTTGGAGTCCTCGATCGAGCAGCACCCGCGCGCGCCCGACCGGTACGACTTCGGGTTGCGGCTCAGCGCCAGGTGCACGCCGGTGACGTCGTGGCCCGCGTCGACGGCACGGGCCGCCGCCACGGCGGAGTCGACCCCGCCCGACATCGCGGCGACGAGCCTCATCCGACCCCCCGTCATCGCTGCCTCACCGCCCGCGCCGCGCTCGCCCGGTCGTGGACCTCCGGCAGGACCGCCAGCACTCGGTCGATCTCGTCGTCGGTCGTGGTGCGGCCCAGGCTGAATCGCAACGACCCGGCAGCGGCGTCCTCGTCGTACCCCATGGCGAGCAGGACGTGACTGGGCTGGGGCACGCCTGCGGTGCAGGCCGAGCCGGTGGAGACCTCGATGCCGTGGGCGTCGAGCAGCATCAGCATCGCGTCGCCGTCGCAGCCGGGGAACGTCACGTGCGCGACGTGCGGGAGTCGTCGGTCGGACTCGGCCGGGCCGTTGACGACGGCGTCGGGCACGAGTCGGGCGATGCCCGACACGAGCCGTTCGCGGAGGGCCTCGAGCCGCGCCGCCTCGGCCTGACGGGAGCGGACCGCGACGTCGACCGCGGTCGCGAACGAGGCCACGAGGGGTGCGCCGAGCGTGCCCGACCGGACGTCGCGCTCCTGCCCGCCCCCGTGGAGCAGGGGCATGAGCTCGAGCTCGCGGACCGCGAGGAGCGCCCCGACACCGACCGGGCCGCCGAGCTTGTGCGCCGTGACGGTCATCGCGTCGAGTCCGCTGGCGCCGAAGTCGATCGGGAGGTGACCGGCCGCCTGCACCGCATCACTGTGCACCGGGATGCCGTGCGGCCGCGCGAGGGCCACGACCTCGGAGATCGGCTGGACCGACCCCATCTCGTTGTTGGCCCACATCGTGGTGATCGCCGCCACCGCCTGCGGATCGGCGTCGATCGAGTCGCGCAGGTCGTCGAGCCGGACCACGCCGTCACGGTCGACCGCCGTGGTGACGATGTCGGCCCCCTGCTCCTTGCCCAGCCAGACGACCGGGTCGAGCAGCGCGTGGTGCTCGATCGCGCTGAAGAGCAGGCGACGGCGGGCGGGGTCCTGCGCGTGCCGGGACCAGTACAGGCCCTTGATCGCGAGGTTGTTGGCCTCGGTGCCCCCTGAGGTGAACACGACCTCGCTCGGGCGCGCGCCGAGTCGCTCCGCGATGAGCTCGCGCGACTCCTCGACGACCCGACGCGCCGCGCGTCCCGAGGCGTGCAGCGACGACGGATTGCCCGTGCGTCCGAGCTGCTCGGCCAGCACGGCGATCGCCTCCGGCACCATCGGCGTGGTCGCCGCGTGGTCGAGGTACACCGGCCTGCGCTCGCTCATGATCGTTCCAGCGTAGACCGCGGGTTCACGCGACCACCTCGACCACCGCACGGGCCGCGTCGTCGAGCACGTCTTCGGTGACGGCGGCCCCGAACGTGAAGCGCACCGCGGTCTGGGCGACGTCGCGCTCCACGCCCATCGCGGTGAGCACGTGGCTGGGCTCGTCGCTGCCGGCGTGGCAGGCCGAGCCGCTCGACACGATGACACCTCGGCGCTCCAGGTCGAGCAGGATCGACTCCCCCGAGCGCCCCGGGAAGACGAAGGACGCGCTGCCCGGCAGCCGGTGGACGGGATGACCCGTGAGCCGGGCCGCGGGAGCGCCGGCGAGCACCTGCTCGACGAATCGGTCACGGAGCGCCGCGACCTCCGACGCCTCCGGGCGGGCGGCTCGGACGGCCGCCGCGAGCCCGACCGCCGACGCCACGTTCTCGGTGCCCGACCGGCGACCATCCTCCTGCCCGCCGCCGTGCAGGAGCGGCTCGCACGGCGTGCGTCGCGCGACGAACAGGACGCCGACCCCCTTCGGGGCGCCGAGCTTGTGACCCGAGAGGCTGAGTGCCTGCACCCCGAGGCGGGTGACGTCGAGGTCGAGCCACCCGGCCGCCTGCACGGCGTCGGTGTGGAACGGGACCCCGCGCCCAGCGGCGACCGCCGACAGCGCGGCAACGTCCTGGACCGTGCCGACCTCGTTGCTCGCGAGCTGCACGCTGACGACGGCGGTGTCGTCGCGCAGCACGGCAGCGAGGTCGTGGGGCGAGACCCGTCCGAAGGCGTCGACCCCGAGCTCGGTGACCTCGAAGCCCTGACGGGCGAGCCAGCCGGCGGACTCCAGGACGGCCGGGTGCTCGATCGCGCTCACGACGACGTGACGCCCGCGGGAGGACGCGAGGGCGAGCCCCTTGACCGCCGCGTTGTCGGACTCGGTGCCGCCGGACGTGAACGTGATCTCACCCGGCCGCGCACCGAGGAACGCCGCGACGTCGCGGCGCGCGTCCTCGAGGGCGCGACGCGCGAGGTCGCCGACCTCGTGCGTGCTGGAGGGGTTGCCGAACGTTCCGGTGAGGTACGGCCACATCGCCTCGAGCACGTCGCGCCGCACCGGCGTGGTCGCCGCCTCGTCCAGGTAGGGCATGACTACTGACTGATCCTCATGTCGAGGCCCAGGTCGAGCGCACGGACGCCGTGGGTGAGCGCGCCGACGCTGATGACGTCGACACCGGTCTCCGCGATCGCCCCGATCGTGTCGAGCCGCACACCACCGCTCGCCTCGACGATCGCCCGCCCCGCCACGATCTCGACCCCCGTGCGCAGGTCGTCGAGCGTGAAGTTGTCGAGCATGATCGTGTCGACCCCGCCGGCCAGGACGGGCTCGATCTGGCCCAGCCGATCGACCTCGACCTCCAGGTGCATCGTGTGCGGGATCTGCGCCCGCGCGGCCCTGATGGCGGCCGTGACGTCGTCGGTCAGCGCCAGGTGGTTGTCCTTGGCCATGACGGCGTCGGACAGCGAGAAGCGGTGGTTGTCACCGCCCCCGCAGCGCACGGCGTGCCGCTCGAGGACGCGCAGGCCGGGCGTGGTCTTGCGGGTGTCGACGACGCGTGCACGGGTGTGCGCGACGGCGGCGACGTGCTCGGCCGTGAAGGTGGCGATGCCGCTCATCCGCTGCACCAGGTTCAGCGCGATCCGCTCGCCGCGCAGGATCGCCCGCGCCGGCCCGCTGACCGTGGCAAGCACGTCGCCCGCGGTGAACTCCTCGCCGTCGTCGATGTGCAGCACGACCTCGACGGCCGGGTCGATCTCGGCGAACACGACCTCGAGCACCTGCACCCCGGCCATGACGCCCGGCTCGCGCGCGACGACGTCGGCCGTGGCGACCGCACCTGCCGGGACGAACACCTGGGAGGTGACGTCGCCCGACGGTGCGTCCTCGGCCAGGGCCGCCACGACGACGGGTCGGATCTGCGCGGGCTCAAGCACGGGACTCCCCTGCCGACGTGATCACGACCGAGCTGTGGACCCCGGGGCCGTCACCTGTCTCCGGGAAGTCGGTCCGGAAGTGTCCGCCCCGCGACTCCCGCCGCGCGAGCGCACTCGCGACGACGGCTTGGGCGACGACGTGCAGGTTGGCGTCCTCGGCCGACTTCGCGTCCGTGGCAGCGGGCACGGCCCAGCGGGCGAGCTCGGCGGCCGCGGCTGACAACCCGTCGCCGTCACGCGAGAGGCCGGCCGCGTCCCACATCAGCTGCTGCAGGTCGGCCCGGCTCGACAGGACTCCCGCGGTCGGGAGCTGGACGAGGACCGGCTGCGCCCACTCGGCGTCGAAGGGCTCGGTCGGCAGGTCCGACGCGGCGAGCACCGCGTCGACGACCCGCCGACCGTAGACGGCCCCCTCGAGCAGCGAGTTCGACGCCAGACGGTTCGCGCCGTGCAGGCCGTTGCAGGCCACCTCCCCGACGGCGAAGAGACCTGGCAGCGACGTGCGGGCCCAGAGATCGGTGCGGACACCGCCCATGAAGTAGTGGGCCGCAGGGGTGACCGGGATGGGCTCACGCGCCCAGTCGAAGCCCCGCGCCCTGACGGCGGCGTCGATCGTCGGGAAGCGGGCGGCCAGGAACTCGGCGCCGAGACCGGTGGCGTCGAGGCGCACGGGCTTGCCGTCCTGTGCCGCCATCTGCGCCGCGATGCCCCGGGCGACGACGTCGCGGGGCGCCAGCTCGGCGTCCGGGTGCAGGTCGAGCATGAACCGGCGACCCGCCGAGTCGATCAGCACGGCACCCTCGCCCCGGACCGCCTCGGACACCAGGTGGTTGCCCGGCGCCGCCAGCGACGTCGGGTGGAACTGGTAGAACTCCAGGTCGGCCGCGACCGCGCCCGCGCGCAGCGCCATCGCCAGCCCGTCACCCGTGGCCACTCCGGGATTGGTCGTGTAGGGGTACAGCTGACCCGCTCCGCCCGTGGCGAGCACGACGGCGTCGGCCGTGATGCGCTCACCGTCGAGGAGCGTGACACCGACGACCCGGCCGCCCTCGACCACGAGGTCGACGGCCGTCGTGTTCTCACGGACCAGGACGGAGGAGTCGCGCAACCGGGCGATCAGCGCGGCGGCGATCGCCGCGCCGGTCGCGTCGCCTCCGGCGTGCAAGATGCGCTCGTGCGAGTGGGCGGCCTCCAGCCCGCGCGCGAGGACGCCGTCGTGCACGTCGAACAGCACGCCACGGTCGATCAGGTGCTGCACGGCCTCGGGACCCTCGGCGCAGAGGACCCCGGCGGCGTCGTCGTCGGACAGGCCGGCGCCGGCCGCCAGGGTGTCGGCCACGTGCTCGGCGACGGTGTCGTCGCTCGAGGTCACGACCGCGACGCCGCCCTGGGCGAACCACGTGTTCGACGACTCGAGGGTGGCCTTGGTCAGGAGCGTCACGGAGACGCCGGGGCGCCCGTCAGCGTCGAGGGCGGCCGTCAGCCCGGCCACACCGCTGCCGACCACGAGGAGGTGAGTCATCGGACGTCCCTAGTTCGGGAGCGCCGCGAGCATGCGCTCGAGCGCGACCTTGGCGTGCGTGGCGACGTCGTCGTCGACCACGATCTCGTTGCGGAACTCGCCCTCCAGAAGACCGTCGAGCACCCAGGCCAGGTAGCCGGGATGGATCCGGTACATCGTGGAGCACGGGCAGATGACCGGGTCGAGGCAGAAGATCGTGCGGTCGGGGTGCTCGGCCGCGAGCCGGTTGACCAGGTTGATCTCGGTACCGATCGCGATGACGTCACCGGGCTCGCTGGCCGCGACGAACTTGCGGATGAAGTCGGTCGACCCGGCCGCGTCGGCGGCGTCGACGACCGGCATGGGGCTCTCCGGGTGCACGACGACCTTGACGGCCGGGTGCTCGGCACGCGCCTGCTCGATCTGTGCCACCGTGAACCGCTTGTGGACCGAGCAGAAGCCCGGCCACAGCAGCACCTGGGCGTCGAGCAGCTCGGCGCGCTCGACGCCGAGCCCGGGTCGGCGCGGGTTGATCATCGGCATCCGGTCGACCGGCACACCCATCGCCTTGCCGGTGTTGCGTCCGAGGTGCTGGTCGGGGAAGAACAGCACCCGGCGGCCCCGCTCGAAGGCCCACTCGAGGACCGTGGCGGCGTTCGACGACGTGCAGACGATGCCGCCGTGGCGACCACAGAAGGCCTTGAGCGCCGCCGACGAGTTCATGTAGGTGACCGGGACGACCGAGACCTTCTCCGACTGGTCCTCGTGCGCGTAGAGCTCCATGAGCTCCTCCCACGCGGACTCCACGGAGTCCTCGTCGGCCATGTCGGCCATCGAGCAGCCGGCCGCGAGGTTGGGCAGGATCACGTGCTGCTCGGGCCGCGCCAGGATGTCGGCGGTCTCGGCCATGAAGTGCACGCCGCAGAACACGATGGTCTCCGCGTCCGGCTTGGTCAGCGCGGCGTTGGCGAGCTGGAACGAGTCCCCCACGAAGTCGGCGTGCTGCACGACCTCGTCGCGCTGGTAGAAGTGCCCGAGGATCACGAGCTTGTCGCCAAGCACCTCCTTGGCACGAGTGATGCGGGCGTGCAGCTCGGCCTCGTCCATGCGCTGGTACGCGACCGGCAGCTGGCCCGGACGCACGACCGGGTCCGGGATCACGTCGTCCTCGGAGGCTCCGGGTCCGTAGCCGGGGCTGAGGTCGAAGGCCCACGGCCCCGCCGCGAGGTCGGCGTCGCAGCTGGCCTCCGGTGCGGTCGTGATGAGCTCGTCGACGGAGAAGGTGGTCATCGGGACTCCTCGAAGGACAGGGTCGTGCGGGACGGGGTGGGGTCGTGCCGGTACAGGGCCGGGGGGCGGTGGCTGAGGCCCTCCAGACATCGGCCGGTGGCCTGGAGCCGGCCTCGCATCTGGCGGCGGAAGTTGGCCGGGTCGAGCTGGCGTCCGAGCACCGCCTCGTACACCTCGCGCAGCTGCGCCAGCGTGAACTCGTCGGGCAGGAACCCGTAGGCGATCGGCGAGTACGTGATCTTGGCGCGCAGGCGGGTGAGGGCGTACTCGACGATGTCGTCGTGGTCGAACGCCAGCCCCGAGACCTCGTCGGCGACGAACCACTCGACGTTCGGGATCGGCACGACCTGCGCGTCCTCCTCGGCCCGCACGAGGGCCCAGTAGACGATCGAGACGACGCGGTCGGGCGAGCGGTCGATGCGGCCGAAGGCGTAGAGCTGCTCGAGGTGGTTGGGCGCCAGGCCCGTGGTGCGCTCGAGCGTGTGCCGCGCCGAGGACGCGAGGTCCTCGTGCGGCTCGAGCGGACCGCCGGGCAGCGCCCAGCGGCCTTCGAACGGTTGCCGGATGCGCCGCACGAGCGGCAGCCAGATCGTGGGGCTCCCGGTGACGGGATGGGGCCGCAGCGCGAAGATCACGGTGGAGACCGCGAGGGCCACGCGTTCGTCGGTCTCGTGGACCGGGCCACGGCCCGCGCCCAGGTCGGACTGGAGCGTCATGCGGCACCTCCTTCAGGTGCGACTGACTCTAACCCCGACTTAGAGTCAGGTCAACATTAAGTCGGTCGACAGGTGTTCACGCGAAGGACATCCACGCGCGGGTACCGAGTTCATCCGGGCGCCGGGACGTCGACCGACCATCGCCGCGTGTCCACCCTCACGCACGTCCTGGGTCGCCCGCTGGCCCGCCGGTTCCTGGTCACCGCCCTGCTGGCCGCGGCGCTCGTGGCCCTCGTGGCCGTGCGCACGGGCGCCGGCGGCCCGGCGACGCCGACCGACGACGGCACCGCGACGGCAGCACCTGACCGCATCATCCTGAACCCCACGACCGACCCGGCGACGAGCCAGACGATCACGTGGCGCACGAACGAGTCCACCGAGGACGGCGAGGTGCAGGTCGCACCTGCCGACGCCCCCGACGACGTCCGCACCGTCGAGGCCGACGACAGCGTCGCGGAGCGCCTCCCCCGCTCCCGGCTGGTGGCTCGCCACCACAGCGCGACCGTCACGGGCCTCGAGGCGTCGACGGCGTACACGTACCGGGTGGGCCACGGCGACGACTTCTCCGGCTGGACGACCTTCACGACGGCGCCCAGCAGCACGGGCGCCGACCCGTGGACGTTCCTGTACTTCGGGGACGCGCAGTGGGGGCTCGACGCCGGGTGGTCGAGCGTCGTGGACCAGGCGTTCACCCGGCATCCCGACGCGGCGCTCGCACTGACCGCGGGCGACCAGGTCAACGACGGCAACGACGACCACCAGTGGGAGCAGTGGTTCGACGCCGTCGGCCCGTGGGCGTCGACACGCACCTTCCTGACCGTCGCCGGCAACCACGAGCTGTACGGCGACGAGGAGATGCTGCGGTACCGCAGCCAGGTGCAGTACCCCCGCAACGGCCCTGACGGTCAGGACGACCTGACGTACCGCGTCGACGTCGGGGACGTCCGCTTCATCACGCTCGACGGCAACATCACCGACGGGCTCTCCGACCCGACCGACAACGGCCTCGGAGCCGTGCAGGCCGCCTGGCTCGAGGAGCAGCTCGCCGAGAACCCCCGCACGTGGACCGTCGTCACGATCCACCAGCCGATGTTCTCGGCCTCGAAGCTGCGCGACAACCTCGCCCAGCGCTCGGCCTTCCTGCCCCTCCTCGAGGAGTACGGCGTCGACCTGGTGCTGCAGGGCCACGACCATGCGTACGCGCGCGGCCACCTGGCGGAGAACGACGTCGAGGGCGGCTACGCCGGGCCGACCTACGTCGTCTCGAACGCAGGCGACAAGTACTACGACCTCGATCCGGCAAACCGCAACAACTGGACGATCAACGACGCGGTGCGCGACGTCGCCGCCGACAAGATCTCGACGTACCAGTCGATCCGCGTGGAGCAGGATCGACTCGTCTACACCTCCGTCGTCGGCAAGGTCGGCGACCCCGGTACCGGGACCGGCCCGTTCCCGACCGGCCTGCAGCCGGGCGACGTGCTCGACACCCTCACGGTCACGAAGGACGCCGGCGGCGGGCCACTCGTCCAACAATGACGCAGGTCACGGTTGCCAACGGATGAAACGAACCCGTACTCTCATCGATGAAACGAAACAGTTTCGTTCCATCGATGATCGAAGGACGTGCACGTGGCCCCCGACGACGACTCCCCTACCCGGCCCCGGGTCACGGGCGACCGTGAGCTCGAGATCTTCGACGCCACGATCGACGTGCTCGCGGAGGTCGGGTACGACCGTCTGACGATGGACGCCGTGGCCCAGGCCGCCAAGGCGTCCAAGGCCACGCTCTACCGACTCTGGTCGAGCAAGGCGACGCTCGTCCTCGAGGCCCTGCTGGCGCTGAAGGACCCCCCGGCCGCCGAGCTCGACACCGGCTCGCTCCGTGGCGACCTGCTCGCGATGCACTGCGGGCACGGCCGCCTGACGGACCCTCGCCTGAGGGCCGTCTTCAGCAGCATCATCACGGCGCTCGGGCACGACGAGGAGTTCGCGGCAGGGTTTCGCGAGCGCTTCATCGGCCCGAAGATCGCCCGCTCGCGGGAGATCTACCGGCGCGCCGCCGAACGGGGCGAGCTCCGTGACGGGGTCGACGTCGACCTCGTCGCCCCGGCGCTCGCCGGCATCATCATGCACCGCGAGTTCCTCCTCGGACTCCCCGCGGACGTCGAGGCGATCGCCGCCGTCGTCGACCAGATCATCCTCCCGGCCGCCCTGCGGCCCTCACTCCTCCAGGAGAACGCATGACCACCACACCTGACGACGCCGTCGTGGCGGCGGGCTCGCCCGAGCCCGCGACCGCGACGCACAAGAACCTCGGCATCGCCCTCGTCGTGATCTGCCTGGCGCAGCTCATGGTCGTGCTCGACGCCACGATCGCCAACATCGCGCTGCCCTACATCGGCAACGACCTCAGCATCGACCAGAACAACCTGCAGTGGGTCGTCACCGGCTACGCGCTGGCGTTCGGTGGCCTGCTCCTGCTCGGCGGACGCCTCGGTGACCAGTTCGGTCGTCGACGCGTCTTCGTGATCGGCCTGATCGTGTTCATCGTGGCCTCCGCGATCGGCGGCCTCGCCCAGAACGAGGCCATGCTGCTGTCGTCGAGGGCCCTCCAGGGTCTCGGCGCCGCACTCGCGTCGCCCGCGGCCCTCGCGCTCATCACCACGACGTTCCCGGCCGGCCCGCAGCGCAACCGGGCGTTCTCGATCTTCGCGGCGCTCGCCGGCATCGGCGCCGCCTTCGGCCTGGTGCTCGGCGGCTGGCTGACCGGCATCGAGAGCGACACGATCCAGGGGTGGCGCCTGACCTTCCTGATCAACGTGCCGATCGGCCTGGCCGCGGTGCTCCTGGCGCCGCGCTACCTCGACGAGAGCAAGCCGCGTCGCGTCGCGCTCGACGTCCCCGGCGCGATCATCGGCACCGTCGGCATCGTCTCCTTGGTCTACGGCTTCTCCCGCGCCGGCGAGGAGGCCCACGGCTGGGGTGATCCCTACACGCTGCTCGCGCTGATCGGCGGCGCCGCCCTCCTCGTCGCGTTCGTGCTCGTCGAGCGTTCCGTCCGCAACCCGCTGATGCCCCTGAGCCTGTTCGCCGACCGCGCCCGCTCGATCGCCTTCGTCACGATGTTCATCACCCCGGCGGCGATGTTCGCCATGTTCTTCTTCATGTCGCTCGTCCTGCAGAACGTGTCGGGCTGGTCGCCGCTGCACACGGGCCTGGCCTTCCTGCCGTTCACGGTCGGCATGATCGGCGGCGCCACCTTGGCGTCGAACCTCATCACGCGCCTCGACCCCCGCTACATCGTGGGCGCCGGCACGCTGATCTCGGGCTTCTCGCTGCTGATGTTCTCGCGCATCTCGGTCGACGACAGCGCCTCGAACATCGTGGCGGTGGCGTCCGGCAACGCCGACTTCGCGAGCGACATCGACTTCTGGGTCAAGATCGCGCCGTTCATCGTCACGATGGCGCTCGGCATGGGCCTGAACTTCGTCACGATGACCCTCGTCGCGGTGCACGGCATCCCGGCCGAGGACTCGGGCATCGGCTCGGGCGTGCTCAACACGATGCAGCAGGTCGGCGGCGCCGTCGGCCTGGCC
This sequence comes from uncultured Aeromicrobium sp., assembly GCA_964428825.1. Taxonomy (GTDB): domain Bacteria; phylum Actinomycetota; class Actinomycetes; order Propionibacteriales; family Nocardioidaceae; genus Aeromicrobium. The sequence goes on along the minus strand of CAYRZN010000042.1, from coordinate 2,968 downwards.
GCCCTGTCCACCGCCGCGGTGCACTTCACCCGCGACAAGGCCGAGAGCATCGGCGCCTCCCTGCAGTCGATGGGCGGTCAGCCGCCGTCAGAGTCCGCGCAGAAGGCGATCAACGAGGTCGTCGGTCAGGCGGCGTTCACGGAGGGTGCGTCGCAGGCGTTCCTGATCGGCGCGTTCATGATCTTCGCCGCGTCGGCGCTGGTCTGGGTGTTCATGAACACCAAGCACACCGATCTCCACGCCGACGAGCTCGAGGGCGTCGCAATCCACTGAGCCGTCCTGCGCCGAAGCCCTCCCCCTGGCCCTGTGCCCGGCGGGAGGGCTTCGGCGCAGGACGGGGTCGGGGCAGGATGGGGGAATGACTACGCGGGTGAGCCCCCTCGACGTGATCGACTGGGCGTCGGTCAAGCCGTTCTGGATCGAGGCGTTCGGCGCCGGTGACGACGAGAGCCCGCCCGGTCCGGGCCGTCACGTCTGGCGGGTCGACTCCGGTGAGGACGTGGTCGCCCTCGGCGTCGACCGCGAGTTCGAGACCTGGCTCGGCGACCGACGCGTGCCCACCGCCGGCATCGCCGGCATCACGGTGCCGGCCGAGCATCGCGGCGGCGGGTATCTGCGCCCCCTGTTCGAGACCCTCCTCGGCGCCTCCCGCGAACGGGGCGCCCTGCTCAGCGGGCTGTACCCGACCTCCTCCGGCATCTACCGCAGCCTCGGGTACGCACCCGTGGCGCACCTCGACGACGTCGCGGTGCCGACACATCTGCTCGAGGTGCGGGGCGACGCGGCCCCGGTGCGCCGGGCGAGCCCGGAGGACCTGCCGGCGATCGCGGCGGCCTACACCGCCTGGGCCCGGCAACACCGCGGCCCACTCACCCGTGACGGCATCTCGTTCCCCGACCCGGCCAAGGCGTTCACCGACGGCACCACCGGAGTGACGCTCGCGGAGTCGAGCCCGGGCCAGGTCACGGGCTACGCCGCCTGGGACCGCGGCACGGGCTACGGCGCTGGCGCGGTGCTGACGGTGCGGGAGCTCGTGGCCCTCGACCGGCCCAGCCTCGTCGGCCTGCTCCGGGCGCTCGGCTCGTTCGCCTCCGTGACGCCCACGACCGTCATCCGCACCAGCACCCCCGACGACTGGACGGGCCTGCTGCGCTCCGACGACTCCCGGGTGCAGTCACGGAGCACCTACATGGTCAAGGTGCTGGACGTGGCTGCGATGGGCGCCCTCGCTCCGGCGGCGGGACTCAGCGCCGAGCTGCCGTTCACCTGGCATGGACAGGGACACGTGGCGTCGGTGGCCGACGGTCGGGTGGAGGTGGCGCCGGACTCCTCGGCGTCCGGCGCACGGGCGTTCGACGACACCGCGATCGTGCAGACGCTGTTCGGCGCAGCGGACTCCCGGACGCTGCGGCGCCTGGGTCACCTCACCGGCGACGACACCGACGACGCGGCCTGGGACGCCCTCACGGCCGGACCGCGACCCGCGATCGCCAACTACTACTGAGGGTGCCGCGCGAGGAACGAGCACGGTGTATCGAAGGGGACGAGGCGGTCGTATCGAGACCACGGTCAGGTGACCGCACCCCGAGCCACTGTCCGGCACGACGGGGCACCATGACCTGACCGGGTCTCGATACGCCTGCTCGTTCCTCGCAGGCACTCGACCAGCACCAGGGCGCGAGCGCCACCACATCGCCGGTCGAGTGGCTCGCGAGCCCTGCGAGCGGCCGTATCGAGACCTCGGTCAGCTGACCGCACCCCGAGCCACTGTCCGGCACGACGGGGCACCATGACCTGACCGGGT
>CAYRZN010000042.1:0-1064 GCA_964428825.1 uncultured Aeromicrobium sp. | reverse complement strand
CTCGATACGCCTGCTCGTTCCTCGCAGGCACTCGACCAGCAAAGGGGTGCGACCGGCCTCGCAGGCACTCGACCAGCGGCATGCCGCTCACTGGAAGTCGCGGCTCCGGTGCCGCGCCGACAGCGGCCCCGCGCCCGCGCGGCCGGCGCTGGGGTAGCGCGTCTCGATACGCTCGACGACCTCGGCGACGAGGTTGACGACCCGTTCGTCGGTGACCTCGACGCGGCCCCGGATGACGACCCCGGCGGCCGAACGGAAGATCCGCTTGTGCCGCTCCCAGACCGAGCCGAACACGACGACGTTCAGCATGCCGGTCTCGTCCTCGAGGTTGAGGAACGTGACCCCGCCGGCCGTTCCGGGGCGCTGGCGATGCGTCACGAGACCCGCGACCCAGATGCGGCGGCCGGACTCGACCCGACCCTCGGCCTCCGCGAGGCCCTCCTCCTCGACCCCGTCGGGCCGGGTGGCGAGCACCTCGCCGACCGAGCGCACGCCCTCGGCGGCCAGCAGCTCGCGCAGGTGCTCCATCGGATGACGGTCGGGGGTGATGCGCGTGGCCCACTGGTCGGCGAGGGTCTCCTCGACGGCCGAGAGGTCGGGCAGCACCGGCGGTGGCGACCACGCACCCGTGCCCGGCAGCATGTCGGGCGCGTCGGTGAACCCGGCGTTCCAGAGCGCCTGACGCCGGCTCAGGCCGAAGCCGTCAAAGGCACCTGCCGTGGCCAGCGCCTCCATCTGCGCCGACGACAGACCTGTGCGCCGGGCGACGTCGGCCATGTCGGCGAACGGTCGTTCCGCCCGCGCGCGGACGATGCGGTGGGCCACCTCGAGGCCGATGCCCCGCACGCTGTCGAGCCCGAGCCGCACCGCGAAGTGGCCGTCGCGACGGTGCACGGGCGTCGGATCGGGGCCGTGCGGGTCGAACGGACCGGGTGTCGGCTGCTCGCGCTCGGCACACCGGGCGAGCCCCGTGACACCCGTGACGCCCTCGACCAGCGGCTCCAGGTCGGCCTGCGCCGCCGACCGGGCGATGTCGGGCCGGAGCGTCTCGACACCGTGCCGCC
>CAYRZN010000041.1:1692-16621 GCA_964428825.1 uncultured Aeromicrobium sp. | reverse complement strand
TGGCGATGCAGGCGGCCGTGATCAGCAGGGCCGAGGGCACCGACGGGGCCACGACCGCACTGGCCGCCGCGCCGAAGAGCGCCAGGACGAGCGCGGGCACGCGGAGTCGACGACGTCCGAGCAGGAGAGCGGCCGCGACACCCGTCGCGGCCAGCGCGACCATGGCGAACACCGACAGCACCAGGATCGCCAAGGTCACGCCGTCGGCGCCCCGCTCGAGTCCCGGCCCGAGGTCCAGCAGAGGGTCGCGGCCCGTGACGGCCTCGTCGTAGGCCCCGGGCGCCACCTCCCGCACGAGGTAGAGGAAGGCGATGGATCCGGTCGAGAGGGCCGTGAGCAGGCTCCCGACGATCATCGTGACGGCTCCGCCGACGAGCGTGCCGGGCAGGCCTTGCCGGCGTGGCACGACGGCCAGTGGCGGACCCCAGCCCGGCGGGGGCTGGTGACCGAAGGCCTGCGGGTGCCCCGGCGGGCCGGAGTGGTGCGGCGGTGGGGGCGTGACGCCGGAGACCCGCGGCGGCTGACCACCGGCCGGGTGCTGAGGGCCCAGCGGCGCACGTCCCGTGATGGCGTCGACGTCGGCGTCGCGGCCGCGCTGCGCCCCGAGGCCTTGGCGGGCGCGGGCGCGCGCCACGAGCTCCGGCGACGGGGTGCGCCCGTTCTTCAGGTCGAACCAGACCCGCGCCTCCGGCCACCACAGCATGAAGGTGGCGGCGATCAGGACGATGCCGGGGATGATCGCCCCGAACATCGCGCCGGCGAGTCCCCCGAAGGCGCAGAGGACCGTGAGCGCGATCCGCGACGGCCGGTCGCCGCGCACCGTGTAGGCGGCCAGCACGAGCACCGCGACCGCCAGGACCACGACGACGTAGAACCACGCCTGCAACCACGCGAGCGCGGTGTCGAGCGAGACGCTGCCGGCCAGACCGGCCTCGTCGATGACCTCCGTGACGACCTCCTGGAGCTCGAGCGAGCCCCAGTCGGCCAGCAGGCCGATCGTGCTGGTGAGCACGAGGAACGCCGCGAACGCGGCACCGGCGCACGCGAGCGTGACGGCCGGCGGTCGGCGGAGCTCCTCGGTCATGCCACCCATCCCATCACGCCGGCCCCAGCGCGGTCATCTCCGCGAGCCCGTCCGCCCGGCGGGTCAGACCGTCTCCACGGTGAGACCGTCGAGATGGTCGTCACGGTCGACCCGCACGGTGGAGCCGTCGAGGACCTCGCCCGCCAGCAGCGCCTTCGCGAGGCGGTCGCCGATCGCCTGCTGCACCAGACGGCGCAGGGGCCGCGCGCCGTACGCGGGGTCCCAGCCCGTCAGCGCCAACCACTCCTTGGCGGCGTCGCTCACGTCGAGCGTGATGCGTCGCGTGTCGAGGCGGCTCTGCAGCGAGGCCAGCTGGAGGTCGACGATGTGCGTGAGCTCCTCGGTCCCGAGCGGGTCGAAGGTCACGATCTCGTCGAGCCGGTTGAGCAGCTCCGGCTTGAACGCGGCCTTGACCGCCTCCATCACGGCGGCTCGCTTGGCCTCCTCGTCGAGCTGGGGGTCGGTCAGGAACGTCGAGCCCAGGTTGCTCGTGAGGATCACGATGCTCTGCCGGAAGTCGACCGTGCGGCCCTGGCCGTCGGTCAGACGGCCGTCGTCGAGCACCTGGAGCAGGATGTCGAAGACCCCCGGGTGGGCCTTCTCGACCTCGTCGAGCAGCACGACCGAGTACGGGCGGCGGCGCACGGCCTCGGTGAGCTGCCCGCCCTCGTCGTGACCGACGTAGCCGGGAGGGGCGCCGACGAGGCGCGCCACACTGTGCTTCTCGGCGTACTCGCTCATGTCGATGCGCACCATGGCGCGCTCGTCGTCGAACAGGAACGCGGCGAGGCTCTTGGCCAGCTCGGTCTTGCCGACGCCCGTGGGACCCAGGAACAGGAACGAGCCCGTGGGACGGTCCGGGTCGGAGATGCCGGCGCGGCTGCGTCGCACGGCGTCGGACACGGCGGTCACTGCCGGACGCTGGCCGATGAGCCGCTTGCCGAGCTCCTCCTCCATCCGCAGCAGCTTGCCGGACTCGCCCTCGAGCAGGCGGCCCGTGGGGATGCCGGTCCACGCCGCCACGACCTCGGCGATCTCGTCGGCACCGACCTCCTCGCGCACCATGCGGTCCTGCCCGGCGTTGGCCTGCTCGGCCTGCTGGGCGTCGTGCAGCTGCCGCTCCATCGCGGGGATCTCGCCGTTGAAGAGGCGGCTGGCGGTCTCGAAGTCGCCCTCGCGGTAGGCGCGGTCGGCCGCGGTGCGGGTCTCGTCGATGCGTTCCTTGATCTCGCCGACGGCGTTCAGGGTCTGTCGCTCGGCCTCCCACCGCGCCTCGAGCGCGCGCAGCGTCTCGGCCTTGTCGGCCTGCTCGGCGCGCAGCTTCTCAAGCCGGTCGACGCTCGCGGCGTCGGACTCGTGCTCGAGGTGCAGCGCCTCCATCGTGAGGCGGTCGAGGCTACGACGGAGCTCGTCGATCTCGACGGGGCTCGAGTCGATCTCCATGCGGAGGCGGCTGCTGGCCTCGTCGACGAGGTCGATCGCCTTGTCGGGCAGCTGACGGCCCGGGATGTAGCGGTGCGACAGGGTGGCCGCGGCGACGAGGGCGGCATCGGTGATCTCGACCTTGTGGTGCGCCTCGTACTTCTCCTTGATGCCGCGCAGGATCGCGATCGTGTCCTCGACGCTGGGCTCGCCGACGAGCACCTGCTGGAAGCGACGCTCGAGGGCGGCGTCCTTCTCGAGGTGCTTGCGGTACTCGTCGAGCGTCGTGGCGCCGATCATGCGCAGCTCGCCGCGCGCCAGCATGGGCTTGAGCATGTTGCCGGCGTCCATCGCGGAGTCGCCGCCGCCGCCGGCGCCGACGACGGTGTGCAGCTCGTCGATGAACGTGATGACCTGGCCCTCGGACTCCTTGATCTCGGTGAGCACGGCCTTGAGGCGCTCCTCGAACTCGCCGCGGTACTTGGCACCGGCGATCATCGCGCCCAGGTCGAGGCTGATGAGCCGGCGACCCTTCAGGCTGTCAGGCACGTCGCCGGCCACGATGCGCTGCGCCAGGCCCTCGACGACCGCGGTCTTGCCGACACCTGGTTCGCCGATCAGGACGGGGTTGTTCTTGGTGCGACGACTCAGCACCTGCACGAGGCGGCGGATCTCGGAGTCGCGGCCGATGACGGGATCGAGCTTGCCCTCACGAGCGACGGCCGTGAGGTCGACGCCGTACTTCTCGAGCGACTGGTAGCTGTCCTCGGCGTCCGCACTCGCGGCGCGGGCGGATCCGCGGACGGCCTCGAACGCGGCACGGAGCGACTCGGGCGTGGCGCCCGCACGGGTCAGCAGGCTGCTCGTGGGCGACTCGACCGTGGCGATGGCCACGACGAGGTGCTCGGTGGAGGTGAAGTCGTCGCCGAGGCTGCTGGCCAGCTCCTGGGCCTGCTGCAGCACGGCGTGGCTCGCCCGGCTCAGGCCCGGCGACGCGACGGTGCTGCCGGAGGCCCGGGGCAGGGCGTCGAGCTCGGACTTGAGTCCCGCGGCGACGGCCTGCGGGTCGACGCCGGCGGCCTGGAGCAGCGGTCCGGCCGTGCCGCCCTCCTGCTGCATCAGCGCGGTCAGCACGTGGGCGGGCTCGACGGCGGGATGACCGCCAGCCGCAGCCAGGCTGATCGCGCCCGCGAGCGCCTGCTGGCTGCGCGTCGTGAAGGTGTCGAGATTCATGGGTGTTCTCCTGGGGAAAGCCGGCTACCTGTCCAGTTCAACCTCACCAAAGTTGAGTCTATTCCACTCAACCCTTTTCGTCGTCCACCGGTCCCCGTCCCCAGGGCTCGCGCCAAGCCCGCCATGACCCATGGTCGCACCGGTGGCGCGTGGCGGCCGGCGGACGCCGGACCCGGAGCCGGCCCTCGGACCGCGTGGAAAGATGACCGCCATGGCAGCTCGGCAGGTCAGCAACCGCGCGAAGGGCCTGACGCCCGGGCTCATCACCCGCACAGCCCTCGAGCTCATTGACGACCAGGGCGTCGGGGCCGCCACGATGCGGGCGATCGCGGGCCGGCTCGGGGTCGAGGCGATGTCGCTCTACAAGCACGTCAGCACCCGTGACGAGCTGCTCGACCTCGTGGTCGAGCTCATCGTCGCCGAGCTCGACCAGGATCCCGAGGTGCGCCGCGACGCGGCCGACGGCTGGCGCGACTACCTGACCCGCCTGGCCCGCGGGGTTCGCCGGTACGCACTGGCCCACCCGCACGCCTTCCCCCTTGTCACGACGCGACCGGCCGAGGCGCCGTGGATCAACCCGCCGCTCCGGTCGCTCGCCTGGATCGAGTCGATGCTCGCGACCCTGCAGGGCGCGGGGTTCTCGGACCAGCAGGTGCTGTTCACGTACCGCTCCTTCAACAGCTTCCTGCTCGGCTACCTGCTCATGGAGTCGGGCGCCCGCACCCTGCGCGACCCGCAGGACGGCGACGGCTCGATGGGCACCTCGGACGAGCCCGTGCCGGGAGGCCTATCGCCGACCCGCACCGACGCCGAGCAGGACGCCGTGGCCGACGCGACCTCGGCGCAGGACCAGCTCGACCCGCAGGGCGACATCGAGGTGTCCGAGTTCCCGATGATCCACCGCCTGGCCGAGCGCCTGGCCGAGGACCGCTTCGACGAGGAGTTCGAGCGGGGCCTCGAACGGCTCCTCGACTCGGTCGCCGCCCAGCTCGACTGACCGAGACCGGGATCACGTCACTCCGAGTTGCGAGGCGGCCTCGGCGGCGTAGTGTCAACGTATGGCTTACACCGTAAGCCGCATCGGCAGAGAGCCGGTGCTTCCTCATCCGAAGGAGTACGTCATGGGCATCGTCGACAAGGCCAAGAACACCGCTGAGAAGCTCGCCGGCCAGGCCAAGGAGGCCGTGGGCGACGCGACCAACAACGACGACCTCAAGGCCGAGGGCCAGAAGGACCAGGCCAAGGGCAGCGTCAAGAACGCCGCCGAGGACGTCAAGGACGTCTTCAAGAAGTAATCTCGAACACGACCTCGGGGGCCCGCCGCTGGCGGGCCCCCGTATCGCCTCACCGACGAAGGAAAGCCATGAGCGGACAGACCCCTCACGAACCCGTCGAGTCCGTCGGGCCGGACGGACCGATCACGACGCCGGCCTCGAGCTCGAGCGTCGACCCCGCCGTGCCGCAGGACCCGCCGCGCGACGCGAAGCCGACGCGCCGGTCGGGCCTCGACGAGAAGGGCCGCGTCAAGCGCACCCGCGCCGCCACGGCATGGGCCTCCGCGGTCGCCCTCGCGGTCGTGACGATCCTCTTCGTCGTCTTCATCGTGCAGAACTCGCAGTCGGTCGTCATCGACTTCCTGTGGATGTCGGGCAACATCTCCGCCGCCGCCGCGCTGTTGATCGCCGCGGTCGCCGGGGCGCTGCTCGTCGCGATCCCCGCCGGCGTCCGGATCGCCCAGCTGCGCCACTCCCTGCGCGTCAACGGCTGACCTCCCCTCCGTTCGGGCGGTGACTCTGGGACGTGTCCGACGAGGTGGCGGTGACTCTGGGACGTGTCTAGCGCACCTACAGGTCCCTCCCTCACCGCCCACGGCGGGAACACGTCCCTATCTCACCGCTCGGTCGGCGGTTGGCAAGGTCAGCGGCGGAGGGCGCGGAGCGAGCCGACGTGCAGGACCTCGGTGAAGCCGTCGGCGAGCGCGCGCTCGTAGACGTGGAACGGGGCCTGACCGCCGTCGGCGGGGTCGGGGAAGACGTCGTGGATCACGAGCACCCCACCCTCACGCACGTGCGGCGCCCATCCTGCGTAGTCGGCCTGGGCCGCCTCCTCGGTGTGGCCGCCGTCGATGAACACCACGTCGAGCGGCGTGGTCCAGAACGCCGAGACCGTCGTCGATCGACCGACGACCGGCACCACGACCTCCTCAAGGCCGGCTCGGTGCAGCGCCCGTCGCGCGAACGGCAGCGTGTCCATCGCGCCGATCTCCGCGTCGACGAGATCGGTGTCGTGGTACTCCCAGCCCGGCTGCTGCTCCTCCGAACCGCGGTGGTGGTCGAGCGTCAGCAGCCTCGCACCCACCTCGCGGGCCACGTGCCCCAGGTGGATCGCCGACTTGCCGCAGTACGTGCCGATCTCGACCGCCACGCCTCCCGGCCGCAGGTGCGCCGCGACGACCGCACGCAACGCGTCGGCCTCGTCGTCGGGCAGGAACCCCTTGGTCGCAGCCGCGACCGCAGCGAGGTCGGCCGGCAGCGGGACCTCGACGAACACCTCGGTGCTCATGCCGCCATCTCCCATGAAGAACAATCATAGGTCGACGGCGGCATGACAACGTCATGGTTCGCTCGCCGGGGCTCGCTCATGCGAGCCCCTCCCCTCGGAAGAGTCCGCTGCCGCAGGTGACCCCGTGCAGCGCGTCGTGGGCCAGCAGCACGGTCGCCGCGGTCCACGTCGTGCGCTCGTCCGGCCACCGCTGCTCGCTCTCGTACTCGAACCCGGTCCAGTAGGACCCGTCGTCCTCCCGCAGGTGCTGCATGTCGGCGAAGACCTGCAACGCCTCCTCGCGCCGGCCGACCGCGTCGAGTGCCAGCACGAGCTCGCACGACTCCGCGCCCGTGACCCAGGTGTTCGGGGTGACGCACTTGATCCCGAGACCGGGGACCACGAACGTGTCCCAGCCGTCCTTGACGCGGCGCTCGGCCTCGTCGGCGGGCCATGCGGCGCCGAGCAGCGGGTAGTACCAGTCCATCGAGTGGGGCTTGGCCTCGAACAGCTCGGGACGGTGAAGGGCCTCGGCGACGGCGGTGGACGCGGCGACCCAGCCCGGCCGATCGGCACCGACGACCCGGGCCAGACCGAGGGCGCAGCGCAGCGAGAACGCGACGCTCGCGTTGCCGGTCACGAGCGCGTGCGGCTCGCCCGGCGTCCAGACGAAGGCCCCGTCGGCGCGCTGCATCGGCAGCACGGCCTCGATCGCGGCGTCGACCACGGGCCAGAGCTCGTGCGCGAACGACTCGTCCTGCGTGACCAGCCAGTGGTGCCAGACACCCGTGGCGACGTACGCCGTGAAGTTGGTGTCGACGTAGTGCTCGACCGCCTCGCCGGCGACGTACTTCGCGGCCCAGGTGCCGTCCGGGCGCTGCGCCGATGCCGACCAGCGGTACGCCCGCTCTGCCCCCTCGCGTCGCCCTGCAGCGTCCAGGCCCATTGCGGCCTGCACGTGGTCCCAGGGGTCGAGGTGACCGCCGGTGTGCCACGGGATCGCCCCGGACTCCTCCTGCTGCGCGGCGATCCAGGCCGCCGTCAGAGCGAGACCGTCCGGTGTCACCACGGCTTCGTGAAGTACAGCGCCACGCTCTTGCCGATGAGCGGGTCGAGCGCCTTCTCCGCCAGTCGGGTGGCGACAGGCGCCTTCATCATGTCCCAGACGAGAAGCTGGTGGTACGCCCGGACGAGCGGGTGCTGGTCGCGCTGCACGCCGACGGCGCACTTGATCCACCAGTACGGTGCGTGCAGGGCGTGCGCGTGGTGCTGGTGCAGGAAGGTCAAGCCAGTCAGCTCGAGCTTGTCGCGCAGCTCGTCGGCCGTGTAGATGCGGATGTGCCCGCCCTCGTTGGCGTGGTACTCGTCGCTCAGCGCCCAGCAGATCTTCTCCGGGAGCCAGCGCGGCACCGTGACGGCGAGCATGCCACCCGGCGCGAGGATGCGGGTCAGCTCGCGGATCGCGGTGACGTCCTCGGGCACGTGCTCGAGGATCTCCGAGGCGAGCACGACGTCGAACGTGCCGTCCTCGTAAGGCATGTCGAGGATCGTGCCGACCTCCACACGACCCTGGCCGCCGGGCGGCACCTCGCCCTCGAGCTCCATCGCGCCGAACATGGTGTCGACGCCCTTGAGCTCGACCTCGTCCATGTCGAACGCGGTGACGTCGGCGCCGCGACGCAGCGCCTCGTAGGAGTGACGCCCGGCGCCGGCACCGACGTCGATGAAGCGGGTGCCGCGGCCCACACGGAGTCGGTCGAAGTCAACGGTCAGCACGGGCGTTCCTCTTCTGTGTCGCGTTCTCGGTCTTGCGGATGGCGGTCTCGTAGGCGGTGACCGTGGCGGCGGCCACGGAGGTCCAGCTGTAGCGCTCCTCGACCCGGGCGAGGCCCAGGGCGACGAGTCGCGCGCGCTCGGCGGGGTCGTCGAGCAGCTCGCCGAGCGCGTCGGTGAGCTCACCGACGTCGCCGGGCGTGACGAGCCGCGCGGCGTCGCCGACGGTCTCCGGCAGCGCCCCGGCGCGACTCGCGACGACGGGCGTGCCGCACGCGAGCGCCTCGACCGTCGGGAGGCTGAATCCCTCGTACAGCGACGGCACCGCCATGACCTCGGCGGAGGCGAGCAGGGCCGCGAGCTCGTCGTCGGACAGGCCGCTGTGCAGCGTGACGGCGTCCGCGAGACCCAGGTCCTCGATGCGGCGGGCAGTGGCGCTCCTCGGGTCGATCCGCGACACGAGGTGCAGCTCGACGTCGCGCTCCACGCGCAGCTTCGCGACCGCCTCGAGCAGGTGCGCCACGCCCTTGAGCGGGGAGTCGGCGCTGGCGATCGCGACGATGCGACCGGGCACGCGCTCGCCGCGCGGCCGGAAGACGTCGGTGTCGACGCCGAGCGGCACGATCGTCATGCGCTCCGGGTCGATGCCGAAGTCCTCGATCGTGTCGGTGGCCGAGGCGGTGGAGACCGTGAGCAGCGCGGGGAGCCGTCGGGCCACGCGCGCCTGCATGCGCACGAAGCCGTACCAGCGTCGCGTGCTGATCTGCTTGCGCAGCGACGCCGCCGCGATGTCGACCTTGCGGTCGCGGCTGATGGGGTGGTGGATCGTCGCGACGAGCGGGATGCCCCGACGCAGCAGCCAGAGCAGGCCGTAGCCCAGCGACTGGTTGTCGTGCACGACGTCGAACTCGTCGAACCGGGGGTCGCGGGCCACGCGCAGCGTGAACGTGAGCGGCTCGGGGAACGCCGCCGTGAGCATCAGGAGGTACTCGAGGACGTCGACCGGGCCGCGGAACTCGCGCAGGTGCGGGGTGCGGAACGGGTCGGGGTCGCGGTACAGGTCGAGGCTGGGCACCTTCTCGAGGCGGACCCGCGGATCGAGCGCCTCGGGGTACGGCTGCCCGGAGAACACCGTGACCTCGTGACCGAGCTCGGCCAGCCCGCGGCTCAGGTGCCTGACATACACACCTTGACCGCCACTGTGCTCCTTGCTGCGGTACGACAGCAGTGCGATGCGCATGTCACCTCCAATTCCGCCAGTAATCCTGTCACGGTCAGTTGCACCCCGCGCTGCGGGGGGAAATCAACCACGCAGAGCCGAACCACCCGGTGGTCGAGTGGTCGCGAGCTCTGCGAGCGGCGTGGGGGTACCTCCCACGACGAAGTCGTAGGGGGAGCGAGACCCGGTCAGGTGCTGGCACCCATTCCCACCGGCCGGTCCGGCTGTTCGAGGTCACCTGGGCAGCGTCTCGATACACCGCCCCCGTCCCTCGGGCGCCACTCGACGACCGTGCTGGCCGACTTCGTCGGCGCCGACCTGACGCGCAGACTGCGTCTGCGACGTCAGTAACCCGTGAAGTGGTCGGTCTTGGTGCGGATGCGGTGGCGGCGCAGGTCGGTCGCCACGGGCGAGACCATGGCCGGCGGCCCGGAGACGAACGCCCGGCGGTCCGACGCGTCCGGCACCACCTCGCGGACCAGCTCCCCGGTGACGACGTCGGCCGCCACGTGGGTCCACCCGTCCGGCACGGCGACGGGCGCGTCCGGCGAGACCAGCACGACCCGCACGCCGGTCGCGACGAGCTCGTCGCGGTAGGCGATGGTGGCACCCGAGGGCACACCGTAGACCAGCACGGCGTCGCGACCCGGCTCGTGCCGCAGCTGGCTGAGGAACGGCGTGACGCCGATGCCACCGGCCACCAGGAGCACCGGAGCGGACCCGCGGGGCCAGAGGAAGTCGCCGTTGACGCCCGTCGCGTGCACCTGGTCGCCCGGCTGCAGGTCGGCGATCGCTCGCTTGAAGCTCGAGCAGTCCTCGGGCACGCGGATCGCGATGTCGACGGTGTCGGCGTCCGGGCTCGACGCCACGGTGAAGACCCGGCGCACCCCACGGATGTCGGACGCGTGCGGGACCTGCAGCTCGAGGTACTGGCCGGCCCGCATCCGGAGGCGGCGTCGAGGCTCGAAGCGGAACTCACGGACGTCGCCGCCGAGATCGCGCGACTCCCGCAGGCGCAGCCGGACGCCGCCGCGCTGACCGAGCAGGAACGCGATCGCGTTGACGACGACGAGCGCCAGCTCGTACGTGCCCTCGAAGGGGCCGAGGACGATCGGCTCGTCGAGCACGCGGGCGCTCCAGAGGGGCCAGGCGAACACGGCGGCGGCCACGACCGCGAGCACGAGCTGCTGGGCCCGTCGGGGCGCCAGCGTCAGCGGCTCGGTGAGCATGAACGCCGCGAAGAACACGATCGGCGTGGAGTACACGACGTACTCGATCGCCGCGCCCGTGTCGGAGAAGGCCGCGACGCCCCAGTACGTCAACAACGCGGCGGGCACCGCGAACGACGTGGCGAGCGCGAAGCGGCCGGTGCGGTAGAGCACGACGATCGCGCCCGCCAGGACGAAGAACGTCATCGACTCGTTGGCAGCCCACCAGGTGGTGGCGGGTGGCGGGTTGTCGACGCGGTCGCCGAGCAGCTCGCCGAGCAGGATCATCAGCACGACACCCGCTGCGGCCGGGTTGAACACGTGCCGGGCGCGCCAGACGAGCACGTACTTCGACGCCTGGGCGGCCACCGCGGTCAGCGCGAGCCACGCGAGGGTGCCGACCTCCATCGTCGGCCAGTACAGGAACCACAGCAGCAGGGCGGTGATCACGGCCGACTCGGTGTGGGGGCGGCGGCGCACCAGCGCGCCGAACACGTGGTCGGCCACGACCGACGTCACGACGAGAACCACGAGGGTCAGCAGCAGGCCGCGCAGGGAGAAGATCGAGGGGTCGAGGCGCGAGGTGGCCGTCAGCACGAAGGCGACCGCCGCGAGCACCAGCAGCACGATCGTGACGATGCGGTACATCGTCACGCGGCCGAGCAGGGTGCGGATCATGCGAACACCTCTCCGGGGAAGTCGGGAGTCGAGTGGAGCCCGGTCGCGTCGATCCAGACCGCCGCGATCCCGAGGTCCACGAGCCTGTCAGGCTCCACGAAGAACAGTGCGGTCGCCGCGCCGTCGGCCACGGCGGCGGTGTCGGCGACGACCCACGTCGCCACCACGCCCCGCGTCGGCGCCCCGGTGCGTGCGTCGAGCACGTGGTGGAGTCCCTCGCCCCAGGCGCGGCGGTTCACGGCCGACCCGCAGAGGGCCTTCCCCGGCTCGAGCGTCGCGACGCCGACGGCCATCGTCGGGTCGCGGGGGTGCTCGAGGGCCACCCGGATCGGCGCGGCACCGTGGTGCGCGATGTCGCCGCCGGCGTCGACCGTGGTCGAGTGACCGCCGGCCACGAGCAGCGCGGCGACACGGTCGACGAGCCAACCCTTGCCAGCGGCTCCGACGTCGAGCACGGCACCGGCGGGCACGGTCAGGACCGACCCGTCGCGGGTGGCCGACGACCACGCAGGGGCGGCGACCGGGTCGCCGTGCTGGCGGAGCGTGTAGGCGGCGTCGTAGCCGAGCACCTCCAGGCCACCGCCGACGAGCGGGTTGACCGCGCCGTCGGTCACGTCGTGCAGGAGGTCGTAGAGGCCGAGCAATCGGGCTGCCTCCGGTCCGAGGTCGACGGACTCGCCGGCCCGCAGACGCGCGACGCCCCCGTCCTCCCGGAAGCGCGACCACGTGCGGTCGACCGTCGCGACGAGGTCGGCCACGGCGGCCCGCTGCACGTCCGACACGGCCTCGGCCGAGTCGATGGTCCAGACGGTGCCGATCGCGTCGAACCGCCAGGACTCAGGCAGCGGCTTCATCCTTGATCTCGTCGATCGCGGCGTTGAAGCCACCGCTCGTGAGCGAGGAGCCGGAGACCTTCGAGACGTCGAGGTCGTCGATCTTGGTGCCCACGACCTCGTCGGCGATGCCACCGGCGAACTTGGTCTGGAACTGCTCGGAGTTGCCGCCGTCGGCCTGCGGCGTGACCGTGACGGCACTGATCGTGCCGTCCTCCGCGAGCGTCACCTCGACCTCGACCGACTGCTGGCCGCCCGGGGTCTGGTAGCTGCCCTCGGCGGTGTAGTCGCCGGCCGTGTACGTCGTGGCCGCGCCGGTGGAGGCGTCCTCGCCCGCATCGGTCGTGGACTCGCTGGAGGAGCCGGAGTCCGAGGTGCTGTCGTCGGTCTCACCGCCGCACGCCGCGGTGAGCAGCAGGATCGTGGCGGCGGCGCCGCTCAGCACCATCTTCTTGGTCCGGGGAAGGGTCACCGGTCTCAGCTCCTGGGATCGCAGGTGATGGAAACGTCAACGACTCAACGGACGCGGGCCCGGAACGGTTCCCTCGACATCGAGCTCACAGCCGCGCCACAGCCCTTGTCGCTGCGTGGAACCCTGCCATGCCGTGGACACCGCCACCGGGAGGAGTCGACGCGGAGCACAGGTACATCCCCGGCACACCGAGCCAGTACGGGTCGAGCGACAGGCGCGGGCGGGCGACGGTCTGGCGCAGCGTCATCTCCCCACCCGTCACGTCACCACCGAGGTAGTTGGCGTTGTGCGCCTGCAGGTCGGCCGTGCTCGTGACGGACCGGCCGACGATGCGCTCCCGCGTGCCGGGGGCGAAGCGCTCGAGCTGGCCGAGGATCGCCTCGGTGGCGTCGCCGGTGTAGCCGTGCGGCACGTGGGCGTACGCGAGCACCGGGTGCACCGAACCGTTCGAGCGCCCGGGGTCGGCGACGTACTGCTGACAGACCATGACGAAGGGCCGCTCCGCGACCCGACCGGCGCTGACGGCGGAGTCGGCTGCGTGGATCTCCTCCAGCGTGCCGCCGACGTGCACCGTGCCGGCGAGCGCCATGTCGGGGTGCGTCCACGGGATGCCGCCGTCGACCGCGAGGTCGATCTTGAACAGCCCCGGGCCCGGCCGCCACCGCTGCAGCGCCCGGCTGACCCGGCGGGGCAGCCGGTCGCCGAGCATCGCGAGCGGCTGGTCGACCCCGGTGTCGAACATGACGACGTCGGCGTCGGGCACGGCGGTGACCCGCTCCCCCGTCACGACTCTCCCGCCGGACTCCTCGAGCACCGAGACGAGCGCCCGGGCGATCGCGGCCGAGCCCCCCTCGGCGACGGGCCAGCCGCGGGCGTGGCCCATCAGGCCGAACATCAGGCCGAGCGCGCCGGTGGCCCAGCGGGTGTGCGGGGCGATGGAGTGGGCCGTCAGGCCGGCCAGCAGTGCGCGGGCCTCCTCGGTCTCGAACCGTCTCGCCACGACGTTCGACGACACGAGGCCCATGGCGCCGAAGCGCGCCATGACGAGCGGATGCCGCGGGACGCCGACCAGCGGTGCGAGCGTGCTCGTCGTGATCTGGTCGGCGCGCTCCACGAGCGGGGTGAACGTGCGGCGCCAGGCGTCGCCGTCGGCGCCGAGGCTCGCGGCGGTCGCGTCGATGTCGCGCCGCAGGGCCGCACCGCGACCGCCGTCGAGGGGATGACCCGCCTCGACCTCGGCCCAGCGCCAGGTGAGTCCGTGGTCCTGCAGGTCGAGCGAGGAGAAGAACGGGGAGGCGACGCCGGTCGGGTGCGCGGCCGAGCAGACGTCGTGCACCACCCCGGGCACCGTGAGCTCCGCGGAGCGCATCCCCCCGCCCGGCTCGTCCTCCGCCTCGACGACCGTGACGTCGACTCCGGCACGCGCCAGGACGATGGCGGCGGCCAGCCCGTTGGGCCCCGACCCGATCACGACGGCGGTGGTCATGGCGTCACGCTAGCGACCCGGCCCCGGGTCGCCTAGCGTGGCGACGTGGAGACCGAGGAGCTGTCCATCCCGACCCGCCTCGGCACGCTGCACGCGCGGCTCCGGGGTGACGGCCCGCTCGTCGTCCTGTGGCCGAGCCTCCTGATGGACGGCTCCCTCTGGGACGACATGACGACGCAGCTCGCGAAGCGCTGGACGACCTTGGCGCTCGACCCGCCGGGACACGGTCGCAGCGAGCCGCTGCGCCGCAGCTTCACGCTCGACGAGTGCGCCGGCGCGATGCTCGACGTCCTGGACCACGCAGAGGTCGCGACGGCCCACGTGATCGGCAACTCCTGGGGCGGCATGGTCGGAGCGACCTTCGCCGCGCGGCACGGCGACCGGCTCGGGGCGGCCGTGCTCATGAACGCCACGGGGTCGGCGGCGGGGCGACGCCAGCGGCTCGAGTTCGGCGCGATGCTCGGCCTCGGCCGCCTGCTCGGCGGCGTCCGCCCACCGCTGACGCGGTCGGTCCTGGGGGCGTTCCTCGGTCCGACGTCGCTGCGCGAGCGGCCTGCGGTCGTGCAGCACGTGCGCGACTCGGTGCAGGCGGTCGACCTCGACTCCGTGTCGTTCGCGGTGCGCAGCGTCGTGCCCGACCGCCCCGATCAGCGCTCGCTGCTGGCGCAGATCGACCGGCCCGTGCTGGTCGTGGCCGGGCGCGAGGACGCGACGTTCCCCGTCGCGGAGACCCAGGCGATGGCCGACGCGATCCCGGACGCCGAGTTCTGGGTCGTCGAGGACGGCGCCCACCTCGTCGCCCTCGAGGTGCCCCACGTCGTCACCCCGCGGGTCGTCGACTTCCTCGCCCGCCACGACTGACCCCATCCCCGCCGGGCGGGCGGTGAGTGGCGCGCCAAACCCGGGGGGGGGGGGGGGCGGCCCACCGCCCCAGGAGCAGGGCCACCGGGGCGCGCGGGACGCCCCCCCCACCGGGGGGG
>CAYRZN010000041.1:0-1682 GCA_964428825.1 uncultured Aeromicrobium sp. | reverse complement strand
GCGGGCGGTGTGGGGCGCCCCAACCCCGGGGGTGGGGGGGGCCCTCCGCGCCGATTCCCCCCGCAATCCGGCGCGTAGGTCACCGCCCACCCTCCGTTTGGCGCCTAGCTCACCGCTCGGGGGCGGAGAGGGCACGGAGGCCGGCGGCGCGGCTGGCGAAGCGGGCCGCCGCGCGCATCGCGATCGGCTCCGGGGTGCGGCGCGCGACCGTGGCGAGGGCGCGCCCCGAACGACCGTGGAGCAGACGCCCGGCGGTGCGCGACGTGCGGGCGGCGGCGGTGACGCGGGGCCGGCGCAACCGCTCGAACGCCGCGAACGTCGCGCGCCCGCCGCCGCGCTGCGCCCACAGCGACGCGAGCACCACGGCGTCCTCAATCGCGAGGCAGCCGCCCTGGCCGAGCCCGGGCTGCATCGCGTGCGCCGCGTCGCCGATCACCACGCACCGGTCGTCGAACCAGCGCCGAGGCTGGTCGCGATCGAGCATCTCGTGCTGCAGGACCGACGCCGCAGGGGTCGCAGCGAAGAGCTCCGGCAACGGGTCGGGCCAGAGGTCGGCGTCCGGCCGCCACACGTCGGCACCGCCGGTCCGGGTCGCGAACCAGTACGTGCGCCCGCCCGTCATCGGCATCACCCCGGCCTCGGCCCGGGCGCCCCACACGACCCCCGCGAACGAGGGATCCACCGTGATCGGTGCGACGCCGCGCCAGGCCACATAGCCGGCCGGACGCTCGCGCAGGGACGGGTCGAGGTGACGCGCGACGGCCGACCGGAAGCCATCGGCGCCCACCACGAAGTCGGCATCGATCGTCGCGGGATCGGCGACTCCGGCATCGAGCATCACCGGCCCGAAGTGCTCGGCGAGCAGGGCCTGCAGCTCGCCACGGTCGACGACGCGGGCCGGCTCGCCCAGCGCGCGCACGGTCGCGACCGGGTCGAGGTGGCGCACGAGCGACCCGTCGGCCCGGCGGATCACGGCCGACGCGACGGGCTCACCGAGGTCGCGCACCGCATCCCCGAGGTCGAGCGCGTCGAGAGCGGCCAGCGCGTTGGGCCAGATGGTCAGCCCGGCGCCACCACCCAGCCACGCGCGCTCGTCGCACACCTCGACGTCGAGACCCGCGCGGCGCATGGCCACGGCGAACGTGAGCCCGGCCAGACCGGCCCCCACCACCACGACGCGTTCCACGCCTCCACGCTATCCCCCGCGCACGGCCGTCAGGAGCACCTACGGCGTCCATCGGGTTGACTGGAGGCGTGGCCACGCGACTCCTCCTCATCGCCGACACCCACCTGCCGAAGCGTGCCAAGGTGCTGCCGGGGCAGGTCTGGACCGAGGTCGAGGCCGCCGACGTCGTGGTGCACGCCGGTGACTGGGTCGACGTCCCCTTGCTCGACGAGCTGGAGGAGCGGTCGCGGCGACTCGTCGCGGTCTACGGCAACAACGACCACGGTGAGCTGCGCGAGCGCCTGCCCGAGGTGGCGCGGGTGGAGATCGAGGGCCTGCGGGTCGGCGTGGTGCACGAGACCGGCGCCTCGGCGGGCCGCGAGAAGCGATGCGCGCGCGACTACCCCGATCTCGACGTGCTGGTGTTCGGCCACAGCCACATCCCGTGGAACACCGTGGCGACGAAGGACGACGGCACCGAGCTGCGCCTGCTCAACCCCGGCTCCCCCACCGACCG
>CAYRZN010000040.1:0-17385 GCA_964428825.1 uncultured Aeromicrobium sp. | reverse complement strand
CGCTGGGAGGATGGCGTGATGCGTCACGCCAAGGCCCTGTTGCTCGCCGTCACGGTGGGCCTGGTGCTCGCCGACTCGGCGATCGTGACGCTGGCGCTGCCGGAGATCCTGCACCACCTCGACGCCACGGTGGGCGAGGTCGCGTGGGTGCTGATCGCCTACAACCTCGTGCTCGCGCTGGGCGCGGTGCCGGCGGCGCTCGCGTTCTCCCGGGCGCAGCCGCGGATCTTCACGGCGATCGGCATCGCGGTCTTCGCCGGGGCGTCGGCCTGGTGTGCCTTCGCCGACTCGATCGAGGTGCTGATCATCGCGCGGTGCGTGCAAGCCGTGGGCGGGGCGCTCGCGCTGGTGGGGTGCCTCGAGCAGCTCGTGGTCGAGCGAGGTGAACGTCGCGGTGTCACCTGGTGGGTCGCCGCCGGCGTGATCGGGACGGCGGTGGGCCCCGTGGCCGGCGGACTGCTCACGCAGGCGATCTCCTGGCAGGCGATCTTCGTCGTCCAGGTGCCGTTCGCCGTGCTCGCGGTGCCCGCGGCTCTGGCCGTCCGCGCCGCGCCGACCCCGGTGCTCGAGCGGCACCGCCCGGCGATCCGCGCCAACCTCACGCTCGCACTGCTCTCGGCGGCCCTCACGGCCGCGCTGTTCCTCCTCGTGCTCCTGCTCGTCGAGGGCTGGGGTCGCTCCCCCGCCACGGCGGCCTTGACCGTCTCGGTCGTGCCCGTCGCGGCGCTGGCCGCGCGTCCTCTCGCGCGGCTCTTCCGACCGCCGCCCCACGTCGAGATCGCGGTCGGCTGCGTGCTGGTCGCGGGTGGTCTCGTGGGACTGGCGATCCCGCCGTCGTCGAACCTGCTCTGGAGCATCGCGCCCCAGGCGCTGGTGGGTCTCGGGCTCGGCATGACGGTCGACCAGCTCACCTCACGGGCCATGGAGATGCGTCTGCCGCGCGCCGACCACGCGGCGTGGACGATCGGCGCGCGCCACGTCGGTGTCGTGCTCGGTCTCGCCGTCCTCACGCCGGTGTTCACGGCCGATCTGCAGGACGCACAGGAACCCGCCCAGCAGGCCATCACGTCGCTCGTGCTCGACTCGCCGTTGCGGGCGCAGGACAAGATCGCGGTGGCCGAGGCGCTCGGAAGTGCGCTGGTCGATCAGCAGGGACAGGTGCCGGACCTCGCCCCCGCCTTCGACCGGCTCGAGGTGGACCCGGGCGAGCGGGAGGCCGTGGACCGCCTCGAGCGCGACCTCGACGACCAGCTCGAGCGGGCCGCGACCCGTGCGTTCCGCGACTCGTTCCTGATCGGTGCCGGACTGGCACTGGCCGCGCTCCTGACACTCGTGCCGGTGCGCCGACGGAGGGCGTCGTGAACCCCGCGGCGCGGTGGGCCGGGCTTCCCGTGCTCGCGCTGGTGCTCGTCGCCGCGGTCCTGGGCGTGCAGCTGGCCAACGGTGGTGGGTCCTACGAGCCGCTGCGCCCCGCCGACCCGTGCGCCGACCGCGAGGTCACCTCCCGCTCCGACGGGGTCGAGGGGCTCACCGAGCAGCTCGTGCTGATCGGCATCGACGAGGCCGCGTGCACCCTGCAGGTCAGCCGCGAGGAGCTGACACTCCGGCTCGCCCAGCCCGGCGAGCGCACCGAGGCCGAGATCGACGCGCTCCGCGACGGCCTCACGACCGCGGTCGAGCGCATGAAGGACGACGGCACCCTCCCGCCCGCCTCGAGCCTCGTCGACGAGGTGCTCGAGTCGGCGGACCTCAACGGCTTCCTCAAGTCCGCCATCCGCGCGCTGCCCGACGGCGTGATCGACGCGGCGCTGAAGACCGACGACGTCCTCACCCGCGCGATCGCCGACCTCGACATCCGCGACCTCCTGGGGAACCTGACCGACCAGGACGACCTGGAGCAGCAGGTGGGTGCGGCCGTCGAGCAGGCCGTCAAGGACTCGCTCGTCGACCGCCTCCGCGACGTGTTCTAGGTCCGGGCGGCGTCAGATGCCGGCTCGTCGTCGCCCTCGGTCGCGGTGACCATCGCGACCGACCCAACCCCTGCGCTCAGGTGGTCGGAGGGTCCGACGGTCCGGCCTCCGCCGGGCGGGGTCGATCCTCGCGGTGGAGCCGGACGGCCACGAGCGCGACGTCGTCCTCGGGGCGCTCGGGCACCATGCGGCGCAGTACCTCGTCGCACACGGTGTCGAGGTCGAGCCCCTCGGCGGCGAGCTCCTGCAGCACGCCGGCGAGGCGGCCGATGCCCTGCTCGAGGCCTTCGCCGCGGCGCTCGACGAGCCCGTCGGTGTAGAGGAGCACCGTGGCACCGCGCGGGAGGGTGACGACGCTCTCGGTACGGGGGGCGTCCGGGAACAGCCCCAGCAGCATGTTGGTCTGGTCGGCCCAGAGCTCCCGGACCTCCACGGCGGCGTCGGGCACGGGTTCGGTCTGGTCGGCCGGGTCGACCACGCCGTGGTCGTCCTGGACCATCACGACCAGTGGCGGCGGGTGCCCCGCGTTCGACCACCGCATGCGTGTGATGCCGGTGGCCCGTTCGTCCTCGGTCTGCTCGAAGCGCGCCACGACGGCGCTGGCCGAGGAGTCGACCCGCAGGCCGTCGATGACCGCGTCCATGCGTCGCAGGACGTCGGCCGGCCCCTCGTCGGTCGTCATCGCGATCCCCCGCAGCAGTGATCGCATCTGGCCCATCGCCGCTGCCGCCGCGGTGTCGTGTCCGATGACGTCGCCGATCACGACGTTGGTCGCGCCACCGGGTTGCAGGAATGAGTCGTACCAGTCGCCACCGACCTGGGCGGCCTCGGCAGCCGGTTCGTACCGCACGACGACGTGGAGGTGGTCGGGCTCGGGCGGCGCGGTGAGGAGGCTGCGCTGCAGTCCCTCGGCGAGATCGCGCTGCTCGGCGAAGGCCCGCGCGTTGCCGAGCGCCAGCCCGGCGCGGGCGCCGACGTCGCGCAGGAGGTCGAGGTCGTCGTTGCCGAACGCGGCACGCTCAGGCGACCGGAACAGCGAGAGCAGCCCCGTCGTGCGTCCGTGACCGCGCAGGGGCATGAACACGGCCGACTCGGGAGCGAGTCCACCCAGCACGTCGCGGGCCTCGCCCGGAGCCAGCACCGCACTGATCGCACCCGTGGCACCGGTCTCGATCAGCACCGGTCCGGTGCCCTGCAGGGCGCGGAACAGGAAGGCGTCGTCCTGCAGGGCCGGCAGCCGCGACTGCGCGTAGCGGTCGACCGCCGGCTGCAACGCCGGGTCGCCGTGCCACGCGCCGATGTCGCGCAGCCGCCGCCTGAACCCGGACGAACCGGGCTCGCCGTCGACGATCGTGACGATGCACCAGTCGCACAGGCCCGGGACGAGAAGCTCCGCCAGACGGGCGACGCCGGCTTCGGGATCCATCGTGTCGGTCAGCGCCCCGGAGACCGCGGCGACCAACGCGCTGCGTCGGGCGTGGCGCTCCAGGGTCTCCTGGGCCGCGCGGCGTTCGGTGATGTCGAGGAAGTAGACCGACAGGCCGTCGGGCGTGGGCCACACGCGGACCTCGTACCAGTCGTCGAGCGGCGGCGGGTAGTACGCCTCGAACGAGACCGTCTCGTGGCGGGAGGCCGCGCGGCGGTAGCTCCACTCGAACTCGGTGCCGAGCGCGTCGGGGAAGAGGTCCCAGATGACCTCGCCGACAGGATCGGTGCTGACGGCCCCGAGCAGGCGCTGCGCGACGGGGTTGACGTAGGTGAACCGCCAGTCGCGGTCGAGGGCGAAGAAGGCCGTCGGCATCGCCTCGAGGACCTTGAACGCCCGTGACTCCTCGTCGGCGCCCGCGCCGCTGTCGATCGCGGCACCGACGACACGCGCCGCAGTGCCGTCGGGGCCGGCGATGGCGCGACCCCGCGCACGGATCCACCGCAGGCGGCCGCTCGGCAGGGTGACCCGGTACTCGGCCTCGTACTCCCCCACCGACGTGATCGCCGCGGAGAGCGCCCGGCCGACGCGCTCGCGGTCGTCGGGGTGGACGTACTCGTTGAAGGCCTCGATCGTGCCCGCGAACGCGGCCCGGTCGCGCTCGAACAGGTCGAGCAGCTGGTCGTCCCAGCGGAGCTCGCCGGTCGCCAGGTCCCAGTCGAACACCCCGACGCCCGCGGCCTCGACGGCGAGCTGCAGCCACGGCGCGTCCTCGGCACCCGACGACCCGAACAGCGTCAGCTCGGCTCCCGCCATGGTTGTCCCGCCTCGAGGTCGGCTGCGATGACGGAGAGACCGTGACGCCGTTGCCGGCTCACCAGCGCCCTCTCCCGGAGCGATGTTCGACGACGATCCTATCGTTCGAACTGCTTGTCCACCGACCCCCGAGACCCGGACGCGGTCCGCCGCGCCCCCGGCGCCGATCCGTCCTAGGGTGTCGACGGTGCGGGTGCTGAGCACCCGGGGACGAGGAGGACGTGTGGCAGCGACGGGTCTGACGCAGCTGCCCTTCGCGTCACGATCGCTACGGACGGCACGCCAGGAGCTGATGGCCTTCATGGCGCAGCACGGTGTGCGCGCGATGGTCGCCAACGACGCCCTGCTGGTGCTCGGCGAGCTGGCGGCGAACGCCGTCCGGCACGGCGCCCCGCGACCTGACGGCACCTTCGAGGCCCGGTGGGTGCTCCGCGACGACAGTCTCGAGCTGAGCGTTCAGGACGGTGGCGACAGCGGCACGGTGCACGTCATGCACGTCGACGAGTCGGCCCTCTCCGGTCGCGGCCTTGCCATCGTCGACCTGCTGGCCGACCGCTGGTGGATCGAGCGCGACAGGGGCACCCGCATCAGCGCCGTCCTGAAGGTCTGAGGTCCCTCGACCGCCTCACCTGCTCAGGCGCGGACGGGCCAACCGATCTCGGTCACGCCCTCGCCACCGGGGACCCCTGCGAGGTAGGTCTCGCGGATCGGCCCGTCGAGGCTGACCTCGTGCCGGGCGACGTGCTCCCCGAGCTCGGCGTAGACCTGGCCGATCGTGGCGTCCGGCCCTGAGTGGGTGGCCACGGCCAGCACCGTCGCCGGCAGCACCTCGTGCTCGATCCGCCCGGTCACGGCGACGCCATCGGCCGACGCGACGGGACGGAACAGCGCCGCGGCACCCTCCTCGTCCCGGATGAGCTCGGTCGACCACAGTCCGCCCAGCGGACCGGTCGGTTCCAGGCCGGTGGTCTCGACCGCCCGGTCGAGCTCGGCCCGTGCCGCGGTGAACCACGCACCGAGGTCCGTCAGGTCGATGACCCCGTGGATCACGAGTGCCGGCGTCTCGTCGACGACGCGGCGCTCGACGACGGCCGCAGGCGCGTCCGACGACAGCAGGCCGCGCAGTGCGGTCACGGCGTCCCGCGTCTCCGCGAGCCGTTGCTCCATGCGTTCCAGGTGCGCGCCGATGAGCTCGGAGCGCTCGGGCGGCTCGGCGGTCAGGACCTGGGCGATGACGTCGAGCGGCATCTCGAGCGAGCGGAAGTGGCGGATGAGCTGGGCGTCCGACACCTGCTCGACGCCGTACGACCGGTACCCGGTGAACGGGTCGACCCGGGCCGGCTCCAGCAGCCCGAGGCGGTGGTAGTGCCGCAGGGCCTTGGCGCTCAGGCGCGTGGCCCGGCTGAAGTCGCCGATGGTCATGGTCGAGGTCACGGCCCCATCCTCGACCTTCCCCCTGGGGCAAGGTCCACCCCCTCGTCGACGGACGATCTCGTCCCTTGACCTTCCCCCGAGGGGAAGGACGAGCGTGGTGCCAAGGCGCCTCCGGGCGCAGCAGCTCCAGCGAGAGGAACCGTCATGACCTACCCACCCACGCTGTCATTGGCCGGCCGGCGGGCGCTCGTGGTCGGCGGCACCCGCGGCCTCGGCGACGCGGTCGTCCGGAGGCTCGACGCCGCCGGGGCCCGCGTGATCGCCGTCGGTCGCACGGCGCCCGAGAGCACGGTGGCCACCCGGGTCGTCCTGGCCGACACCACCGACCCGGCGGCCGCCGCCACGATCGCCTCGGTCGTCGAGGAGGAGGGTGGGATCGACGTCGTGGTCCACGTCGCCGGCGGGTCCAGCTCGCGCGGCGGAGGTCACGTGGCGATCACCGACGCCCACTGGGACGCCGAGCTGAACCTCAACCTGATGTCGGCGGTCCGCATCGACCGGGCCCTGACTCCCCTGATGCTGGCGAGAGGAAGCGGTGCGATCGTGCACGTCGGCTCGATCCAGGCGCGCATGCCGCTCCACGACGGCACCCTCGCCTACGCCGCGGCCAAGGCCGCCCTGCGCACCTACAGCAAGGGGCTCGCCAACGAGCTCGCTCCGCAGAGGATCCGCGTCAACACCGTGTCTCCCGGCGGCATCGACAGCGCCGGCGCGCGTGGCCTGGCCCGGCGCATCGCGACCTCTCGCGGCATCAGCGAGGAGGCCGGCATGCAGTCGCTGATGGACTCCCTCGGCGGCATCCCCGACGGCCGCCTCGCGCCGGAGTACGAGATCGCCGACGTGATCGGCTTCCTCGTCTCCGACGCCGCGGCGTCCGTCGTCGGTGCCGACGTCACCGTCGACGGCGGCACCGTCCCCACCATCTGATCCCGTTCACCCATCCAGGAGGAATCATGAGCACCCCCACCGCACTGCCCACCGCCGTCGCCGACTACTTCGAGCTGTCCGAGGGCGTGGACCGAGCCGCGACGATCCGCGTGTTCTCCCCCGACGCCCACGTCACCGACGACGGGCACGACTACCGCGGCCGCGACGAGGTCCTGGCGTGGCTCGACGGGCCCGCCAGCGAGTTCGAGACGGTCTCGACCCGTCTGTCGGCCGAGACCGTCGACGACGTCACGACCGTCAAGGTCCGTCTGACCGGCAGCTTCCCCGGCGGCGAGGTCGACCTGCGGTTCGTCTTCACCCTCGACGACTCAGGTCTGATCCGGCGGCTGACGATCAGCGCGTAGGTCGCGGCAGGGCGACCTCGCTCGACGCGCGAAACCTGGCCAAGCGCACTACTTTCTTGCCATCTCCTCGGCATCGGGTCGGGGCGGAGCAAGGAGCCAGCATGTCCACGAACCCTCCTGCGTCCTCGGGCGTCTCGACCGCGCGTGTCCTGAGCATCCTGGGCATCGTCTTCGCGGCGCTGTCGATCCTGTTCTTCCCGATCATCTTCGGCCCGGCTGGCATCGTGCTCGGCTTCGTCGCGAACGCCAAGGGCGACAAGCCGTTCGGCATGTGGGTGGGCATCGCGTCCATCGTCGCGATGATCGTCGGCATGGTCCTCGGCTACGTCGTCTACACGTCGTCCTGATCGCGGGCGCGTGAGCGACCCGAGCGGGGCGGGTGCTCCGGTCGCTCGTTCTCCTCGTCGGCGAGCGCCCTGGTGCTTTTCCAGCTCGACTGGTGGGGGTGGGAGCCCGTGTTGACAGGCTCTGTCGTGGCAAGCCTGACCTGGTGGCACTTCCACGCGTACCGCGAGGAGCAGTGAGGCCAACTGCGCCACGACGGTGCCCCCACCCGACGTTGGGGCGGAACGTACGTCGCGTCGAGACGACTCAAGCCGAGGCCGCGCCGACCTGGGCCTGGATCTCGCGGATCGTCGAGCCCACGACGCCGCCGGCCAGCAGCCCCGGACCGAGGGGGCCCGAGGTGTCCGAGCCAAGCGGCGGCAGCAGGCGCAGCGCCGAGCGCTGCCGCTCGTCGAGCTGACTCAGCTGCCGCTGGATCTCCTCCGCGATCAGGTCCGGATCGCCAGGGTTCGCCAGCGCAATCGCCTTCACCGTGTAGCCAGCGGCACCCAAGGCGTGCGCTCCCATGTGGGCCACCGCCGAGGCCTGGCCCACCGCCCTGGCCGCCGCCGCTCCTGCAGGAGTCGTCGCCGATCTTGCAGCCTTCACGGCGACCAGCCGCTTGCTGATCTCGTCGGCGGCGCTGCTCCCGCCCGCACCGTAGGCCCGTGTCCGAGCCAGAGCGTGCTCGACCTCGGCCATCGCCTCGCGGTCGCTCTTGAACAACGGCAGCACCCGTTCGGCACACGCAGCGGCCCAGACGGCCAGGAGTCGCCGGTCGGTGTCGCTCAGAGTCTGGATCGATGCCATCGCCACATTCTCAACCAGCTCGCTCGCGACTCGAACCCTGGGCGTGTGTGGGTGGCCAGGGCCGCGTGCTGCGCGGGAGCATGGACCCATGTCGACGATTCCCGAAGACCTCGCCGTGTGGCGCCGCCTCCAGGAGGCCGGTCAGCCGAACCCGTTGTCGGAGAGCCTGCGCCTGCTGGCCGACGGCGAGAAGCCGGCAGCCCTCGACACGAGCTACCTGACCGCCGAGGACCGCGCGAACCCCGACATCGCCGCCAACGTCCAGGCGATGGAGGAGACCGCCGCGCTCATCACCTGGGTCGCCGAGAACGAGGACGAGGGCGTGGCGTTCGGCTTCTGGCGTGGTCCTGCTGACCTCCCACTCGACGCCGCGCCGGTCGTCGCGCTCGACACCGAGGGCCAGCTCGAGCTGCTCCGTGGCACCAGCCTCAGCGAGGCCCTGGTCGACGAGTACGGCCAGTGGTCGCACGAGGACTACACCGCCCTGGTCGCGGAGTGCCGGTCGCGGGGCATCGCGATCAGCGCCGACGACCCCGACGACCTGCTCGAGCCCGACGTGTCACCCACACCGTCGGACCACCACGAAGCCCTATACCGGGAGCTCCTCGGGGGAAGCTGAGCCGGTGGCGGTCCAGCGCCTCACGTCGGACGGCACGCCACCTGCAGGGGCGTCTGGTCCGGTCCCAGGAAGACGCGGATCGGGTCGTCCGGCACGAGCAGGCGTGCGCCACGCTGCTCGCCGGGGCCGATGGTGACGACCTCCGCGAGGTCCTGCCACTGCTCCTTCACCCGACCGCGGCACCGCCACGTGGCTCCCGGCGCTCGCGCGAGGAAGGGCTGCAGCACCGTCGCCACGAGGTCCGACAGCACGAGGTGGCTCGGGACGTCGACCTGCGTCTCCCGGTCCCAGACGTCCCCCGGGTGCGCGTCCAGCCGGACGATCTCCACCCGGACCGACGCCGGGCCGGCCGCCCCGGCGACACGCTCCCGCAGGCGGCTGTCGAGGACGTCGTCGATCGCGATGACGTGTCGTGAGTCGCGCTCCAGCCGAGCCACGACCTCAGCCCGTCGGCCGTGCAACCAGTCCGGGGTCGACAGGTCCCAGGCCCAATCACTGGGCACGTAGAGCACGGGCGGCTCGCTGCCCCACCCCGCGTCGAAGACGATGGAACGGTCAGCCTCGCGGTAGACGACCTCCTCCTTCCACCTCGCCTCGACCGAGTAGGTGTCGTCGTTCGTGGTCACGCCGACATCGTAGGCAGCGGCGCGTCAGTCGCCCTTGAACCGCACACGCGACCCATGGAAGCGCTCCGCCGCGGCCTCCTGGTCCACGACGGTCGTCACGGTCGCCGGGTCGACCGGCTCGAAGGTGTCGACGATGGGTCCGGCCACCTTGCCCATGAGCCGGTACGCCCGCAGGCCCCCGCCCTGGTCGCGCGCCATGCCGCTCGGCCACACGTCGACCTGGGCCCCGGCGACGCCGAGACGCCATCCGGCCGGCTCGAGCTGCTCGCGGACGCGGCACAGGGCCTCGAACGCGTCGTCGGCTCGTGCCTCGACCGAACCGAGCTCGGGCGACTCGACGGTCACGATCCACACCGCGCCCTCGAGCCGCCACGAGACCGTGGCCTCGTGGACGACACCGTCGCGGCTGACGCGGAACGTCCGCGGAGTCTCGTTCATGAGCTCACCGTGTCACTCGAAGCTCGGTCGGAGCTGCTCCCGCATCTCCCGGTAGTTCGCGGGTCGGGTCTTCCAGCGCTCCTCGTCGACGTCCTCGAACGTCACCTCGTAGCGGCCCGTCCCGCGCTCGAGCTGCACGAGGAACTTCAGCGGCAACCGGTCGCCGGGCTCGTAGTGGCTGCCCAGGTACGCGTTCACGGAGGCCTGGATGCTCCTCCAGCCGCAGGCCACGGGCGACACCGCACCGTCGCCGGAGTACGCGTAGCCGGACGCACTGCGGTAGCCGTCGCCGAACTCGACGACGATCGCCAGGGACTCCCAGTCCGCAACGTGTCCTCGCATGCTCGTGGCCACGGACGGTTCGTCGATGGCCCGGACGAGCGACCGGATCAGGTCGACGGTGACGTCGTCGGACATGCGGCTCCTCAGCGCTCTGCGGCGGGCAGGACGCTCGGCCGCTCGATCGAGTACAGGTCGGGCTGAGCGCGGTCGAACACGTCACCGAGCGCGTCGAAGCCGTGCGCCAGGCAGTAGGCGGCCTCGTCCTCGGTGATCGGCACGAGCTGCAGCCAGGTGACGTGGATGTCGGCATCGCTGAACGACTCGAACGGCTGCCAGAGGAACGGCGGCACCGACATCAGGTGCGGCGTCGTGGCGTCGGGGGAGGGGCGGCCGATCGCGTTCCGGTAGACCGTGCCTGGACGCACCCCGTTCGGCTCGCCGATCTCGAACGCGCACGCCGCCACGGCGTCGCCGATCGCCCCCCAGCGCGAGTCGATGCCCGCGACGAGCTCGACGCCGAGCGGTCGGCCGTCGCGCGTGCGGAGCCCGGTGGAGAAGAAGCTCGCGGCGACCGTCGCCCAGGTGGTGACGCCCCGGGTGGGGCTGCCGGGCACCTCGACGATGCCGACCTTCTTCGCGCCGTCGGCCGTCGTGCGCGTCATGGGCGTCGGCACCGACGGCAGGTCCAGTGCGGCGGTGATCCGTCCGACGACGTCGTAGGAATCAATCATGCCCGCGACTCCCCCGTCCGGGACTTCGCGTCCGCGTCGCGGCGCCGGCGCGCGGCCTCGAACTCGTCGACGTCCACCATCCAGGGAGCGAACGGGTCCAGCGCCGCGCAGCCCCCGCGGACGAAGGCGCCGAGCAGCGCCCGGTAGCCGTCCATCCCGTCGACCAGCACGTACTCGACCCGGTACTCCGGCTCCACGCCGTCGCTGCCCGCCACGGCGGTGGTGATCCGCACGGCGGAGTCCGCATAGAAGTGGAGCTGGATCCCCTCCCCCATCACCTCGTCCTCGATCGTGAAGACCTGGTTGTCCGACCCGACGTGCTCGGCGACGAACTCCCAGAACTCGACGCTGGCGCTGCGGGAGTCACCGGCCTTCCACGTCGCCTCGGCCCCCTGGTCGTCGGTGAAGCTCAGTCTCGACTTCGGGGAGCCTCCTGCGAGGCCGGTGGGCGGCTCGTGGTCCTCGACGGGCAGGTCCCTGGTCCGTGCAGCCGCCTCCGAGCAGATCAGGAAGCTGACCGAACGCAGCGCGTCGTCGACGAGGTCCGGGTGCTCACGCCGCACGGCGGTCTCGACGACCGCCGCCATGCGCTCCCAGTCGCGCTTGTCCGTCGAGCGCTTGCCCCGGCGAGGATCGCGTCGGATCCGCATCCCGGTGCTCGCCTGCTCGGCGGTCGCGAGGACCTGCAGCACGTCGTCCAGCAACGCGGGATCGACCGCCTCGGGGTGCCGGCCCGGCAAGGTCGACCCGTGCAGGTAGTGCCCGACGTACTTCAGCACCGCCTCGTCGATCGGCGCGAGGCGCACGCCGCGGCGAGCTCGCTGCCGGTTCGCGACGTACGTCTGGGCCCGCTGGTGGTCGGCCTTCTCGGTCGCGGAGTGAAGCGACTCGACGACCCGGCCACGATCCAGCATCTCGATGTCGGCGCCATGACCCACGAGCATCGTGACGTTCACGTGCTTCTCGCGGAACAGCTCATCGACCTCGGCCGGAGAACCGAACAGGATCAGGTCCAGCAGTGCGACCGCTGCGTCCTCGTCGAGCGGACCCCCGATGCCAGCGGCGTCGCACAGCGGAAGCACCGCGCACCACAGCAGCAGGTGCCGCGCCAGGTCGTCGCGGACCACGTCGAGGTGCGCCTC
Organism: uncultured Aeromicrobium sp.; assembly: GCA_964428825.1. GTDB lineage: Bacteria > Actinomycetota > Actinomycetes > Propionibacteriales > Nocardioidaceae > Aeromicrobium. The sequence goes on along the minus strand of CAYRZN010000040.1, from coordinate 5,475 downwards.
GGAGATCGGGAACGAGAACGCCCGCGGACCGTGCAGGGCGTCCGCCCCCGCACCCAGCTCGAGCCTCAGGTCGCCGTCGCGCCGGACCGCACGGGGGAACCACCCGGAGCGGGCGAAGACGGTCTCCTGCATGGCACGAACCTAGAGGGTCGGTCCGCGACCCCGGACCTGCGGTGAGCGGGCGGCGGTGACCACAGCTCCGGAAGACGGGCTACCGTGGCAGTTCCGGTTCACCGACCACGTCGAGGATGACCACCATGCCGCACGTCGCTCCCCAGAAGGTCGTGCTCCACGGTCACGAGCTCTCCTACGCCGACAGCGGTGAGGGGCCGGTCGTGCTCTTCATCCACGGCATCCTCGGCTCGCAGCAGCAGTGGTCGCACCTGGTCGACGTGATGGACGACGACCACCGCGTGATCCTGCCCGACCTGTTCGGCCACGGCGAGTCCGCCAAGCCGATGGGCGACTACTCGCTCAGCTCCCACGCCGCCACGATGCGCGACCTGCTGGACCACCTCGGCGTCGATCGCGTCACGCTCGTCGGGCACTCGCTCGGCGGCGGCATCGCGATGCAGTTCTTCTACCTCTTCCCCGAGCGGGTCGAGCGCCTCGTGCTGGTCTCCAGCGGCGGCCTCGGCCGCGAGGTGAACATAGCCCTCCGCTCGGCGACCCTGCCCGGTGCCGCCCAGGTGCTGAGCGTGGTCGCCTCGGCGCCCGTGCTGTCGCAGGTGGAGGCCCTGGGAAAGGCCGCCACGAAGGTCGGCTGGCGTCCGGGTGCCGACATCAGCGCGATCTGGAAGGGGTTCAGCTCGCTCGGCGACCGCGAGAGCCGCCGCGCGTTCCTCGCCACGACGCGCGCCGTGATCGACATCGGCGGGCAGAGCATCAGCGCCCACGACCACCTCGAGGGCTCCCTCCCCATCCCCACGCTGATCGTGTGGGGCTCGAAGGACCACATGATCCCCGCCTCGCACGCGCGCAGCGTCGAGCAGGCGCTGCCGGAGTGCCGGGTCGAGATCTTCGAGGGTGCCGGCCACTTCCCGCACCTGGACGACCCCGACCGCTTCGCCCGCGTGCTGCGCGAGTTCATCGCATCCGGTGAGACCGCCAACGACCTCTGAGCGCCTTTACCTGTCGGACTCCCTGACCGCGGCCAGGGCACCGAACACCGTCAGGACCGTCACCGCGGCGCAGGCCGCGAACGAGCCGAGCTCGCCGCCGCGCACCGAGACGAAGGCGCCGAAGGCTCCCGCCGCCGCGCACGCTGCCAGCACCACCGCGTTGGCCCGCAGCGCGAGCCGCGCCCACGTCGGTCGTCGTCGCATCGGCACGCCATCACCCGCTGTCCTCGCTCACGAGAAACCTAGACGCGCCCGGGCGAGGCCGCTGGCGAACGAGCGGTGCCGGCTTCACGCGCTTAGCCTGAGGCATGGGCATGATGAAGAGGGCCGGAGCACTGGGCGTGGCCAAGATGGTCTACGACCAGGCCCGCAAGCCCCAGAACCAGGCACGGATCAAGCGAGCGGTCGAGCAGGTCAAGGCCCGCCGCGACCAGGGCCGGCCGCGCTGAACGGGCGAGGGTCCAGCGTCAGACGTTGAACCTGAACTCGACGACGTCGCCGTCGGCCATGACGTAGTCCTTGCCCTCCATGCGCACCTTGCCCACGGACTTGGCGGCGTTCATCGACCCGGCCTCGACGAGGTCGTCGAACGAGACGATCTCGGCCTTGATGAACCCCCGCTCGAAGTCGGTGTGGATGACGCCGGCCGCCTGCGGCGCGGTGGCCCCCTTCGGGATCGTCCAGGCCCGCGACTCCTTGGGGCCGGCCGTGAGATAGGTCTGCAGGCCGAGGGTGTCGAAGCCGACCCGCGCGAGTGCGTCGAGACCGGGCTCCTCGACGCCCATGTCGGCGAGCATCTCGGCGCGCATCTGCTCGGCGTCCTCGTCGTCGCCCAGCTCGACGAGCTCGGCCTCGCCCTTGGCGTCGAGGAAGATCGCCTCCGACGGGGCGACCAGGGCCCGCATGCGGTCCTTGAGCTCCTCGTCGGTCAGCTCGTCGGCGTCGCAGTTGAAGACGTAGATGAAGCGCTTGGAGGTCATCAGGTGCAGGTCGCGCAGCAGGTCGAGGTCGAGCCCCGCCTTCAGCACGCCGGTACCCGCCTCGAGCGCCTCCTTGGCCTTCTGGGTCTCCTCGAGCACGGGCACGAGCGACTTGTCCTTGCGCGACTCCTTGTCGAGGCGCGGCAGGGCGTTGTCGACGGTCTGAAGGTCGGCCAGCACGAGCTCGATCGAGATCGTCTCGATGTCGCTGCTGGGGTTGACCTCGCCGTCGACGTGCGTGACGTCCTCGTCGCGGAACACGCGGGTGACCTGGCAGATCGCGTCCGACTCGCGGATGTGGGACAGGAACTTGTTGCCCATGCCCTCGCCCTCGGAGGCACCGCGGACGATGCCGGCGATGTCGACGAACTGCACCGTGGCCGGGAGGATCTTCTCCGAGCCGAAGATCTCGGCGAGCTTGCCGAGGCGTTCGTCGGGCACCCCGACGACGCCGACGTTGGGCTCGATCGTGGCGAACGGGTAGTTCGCGGCGAGCACGTCGTTCTTGGTCAGGGCGTTGAAGAGCGTGGACTTGCCGGCGTTGGGCAGGCCGACGATGCCGATGGAGAGAGCCACGAGGAGCCAGCCTACTGGGCGCGCTGCGACGGACCGAATCGCCGCCGGGTCAGGACGTCGCGAGGCAGAACGCGCGCAGCGTGGAGTTGTACCAGTCGTCGCGCAGCCCCAGGTCGGTCATGCCCAGCCGCCGGCAGACGGCCTGCGAGGGCTCGTTGGCCGGGTCGGTGACGGCGTGCACCTCGCCGATGCCTGCGTCGGCCGCGCGCTGGACCAGCGCACGAGCGGCCTCGGTGGCGTATCCGCGGCCCTGCGCCTCGGGGAACAGGTGCCAGCCGATCTCGACGTCGTGGCGGTCGACGCCGCTGCTCGACGGCAGCGGGACGAGCAGCGCCACTCCGATAGGGCGCGCCTCCCCCTTCGGCACGATCGCGAGCATCGCGGTGGCGGGATGCGCTCCGGCGCGTCCGGGCTGGTTGGCCAACCACTCCCGCACCTCCTCGCGCGCCCGGGGGCGACGCGGGCCGCTCCAGCGCGCGACCTCCGGCCTGGACCACAGGTCGGCCAGCACGTCGAGGTCGTGCCGGGTGAACCGCCGGAGCACCAGGCGCTCGGTCTCGACGTGCGCGAGGTGCGGGGGCCTCAGGGTGAACAGCCTGCTGTCGCCGCCGTACCAGGGGTCGGGTCCGATGCCGAGGTCGTGGGCGCCCAGCCGCAGCGCGACCGCGGCCGACGGCTCGTTGTCGGGATACATGCCGATCACGAGCTTCTCGTGGCCTGCCATGAACGCCTGGGCCGCGAGCAGCCGCGCCGCTGCCGTGGCGAACCCCCGACCCTGCGCGGCGGGATGCAGGTGCCAGCCGAGCTCGTACTCGCCCACGAACCCGCCCTCGATGCGCGCGCACCGGGCGACCAGGACCGATCCGACGACGCGGCCGGACTCGGCCTCCTCGATCGCCCGGTGCACCGACAACGGGTCATCGGCCTCCCCCGCGAGGTAGCCGTCGATGCGCTCGCGGGCCTCTGCCTCGTCGACCATGACGTGGAAAGGAGGGTTGTCGAGCCAGCGGATGACCTCGAGCAGCGAGCGGATCGTCAGCAGGTCGGCCGCGTCGCCGTGGTGGTACGGACGGAGCCGGAACCGTTCGGTCGTGACGTCGGGGTACCAGCCGCGCAGGTCCTCGGTGGTCGACACGGCCCCAGTCTGCCTCCCGCCTCCGACGGAACGTCGGACCCTGGGCCTACCGTCAGCACATGGCTGGAATGGCAGCGCCTGCCGCCCTCGCACAGCGCGACCTCACCCTCGTGGGAGCCGCGTGCGGTGCGGTGCTCCTGATCGGGGCAGCCGCCCTGCTCGACCTCACCGACGGCCGTCTCGGCCTCGTCACCTCGATCGGGGTCGTCCTGGCCTCGCTCACGGTTCCGCTCGCCGTGGCACCGCACCAGCTCTGGAACACGCTGTTCGCGCCGCCCGTGCTCCTCATCGGCACGCTCGTGGTCGTCGCGATCGTCGCGCCGGCCGCCATCGCGCCCGAGGGCATGCCGGAGTCGGCCGGACGCGCCGGGCGGGTGCTGGCCGGCACCGTCGCCAGCGGCGTCACGCTCGCGGTCGCGGAGGTGCTCGCCCTCGCCGCGATCGGGCTGCGGCGCCTCGGGCTGCGCTGAGCCACTCGGCTGAGTGGTTTCGAGGCTCGCGCGCCAGAGCGCGCTCGCACCTCAACCAGCGGGTGGGCGACGTCCGCCGGGTTGGCTAGCCGGTCTCCTCGTCGACGAAGCACCAGCGCCAAGCCTCGCCCGGCTCGAAGCTGCGCATGACGGGGTGGCCGGTCTTGTGGAAGTGCGCGGTGGCGTGCTTGCCCTCGGAGGAGTCGCAGCAGCCCACGTGCCCGCACTCCATGCAGATCCGCAGGTGCACCCAGACCGAGCCGTCGCGCAGGCACTCCTCGCACCCGGTGGGCGTCAGCGGCTTCGGCACCTCGCACGCACTGCGCAGGTGCTCACAGGCAGCGGCCGGGTCGTAGCTGGATCGCAGGTCGACCTCGCGTCCGACGGTCGACTCGTCCTCGGCCAGCCGGTCGAGGATCGACTCCTCCACGTCGAGGGCATCGAGCACGCGCTGCAGCACCGACTGGTCGACGGTGCCCTCGCCGCGGATGCGGAGGAGCTCCTGCCGCTCGCGCGCGAGGGTGGCAGCCCGGGCCCGGCTGTACTGCGCGGCCGGGGTGTCGGCGCTGCCGAGGCGCTCCCAGATCGCGTTGGCCCGGTCCTGGGCGCGGTTGCGGAGGCGCTCGAGCACGTCGTCCGAGACGGTGCCCGCGATCTCGTCCTCGAGGTAGCGCAGGCCCGCATTCGCTGCGGCCTGCTGCACCGAGGCCTCCGTGAGGTGGTCCTCGTGCCGGTCCGGACCCTGCACGCCCAGCACCCGCACCAGCCACGGGAGCGTGAGCCCCTGGAGCATGAGGGTGCCGACCGTCACGACGAACGCGATCATCACGAGGACCTCGCGGTGCGGAGTGTCCTCCGGCAGCAGGAAGACCGCGGCCAGCGTGACGACGCCGCGCATCCCGGCCCAGCCGATCAGCAGGGGTGTGGTCCAGTGCGGCGCGGGGTCGGCCCGCTTCACCGCCGGGATCAGACGCGGCAGGTAGGTGGCCGGGAAGATCCACACGAGCCGGGTACCGATCACGGCGGCCAGGATGATCAGGCTCACCGCGGCGACCCGACCCGTCGACAGCTCGCTGTCGCCCACGTCGGCCACGATCGACTGCACCTGCAAGCCGATCAGCAGGAAGGTCGTGTTCTCCAGGACGAACGAGATCGTCGCCCAGTTCATCCGCTCGAACAGTCGTGAGGTGGCC
>CAYRZN010000039.1:0-17416 GCA_964428825.1 uncultured Aeromicrobium sp. | reverse complement strand
CGTGCACGAGTGGGTCCACGACGGACGCCACCTGCTCGGCTTCCCCTGCCACTGATCCGCACCTCGCACGACGGTCACCTGAGGTGACCGTCGTCCTTCCCTGCCGGTAGCCCGGCGGCCCCAAGTTCTTCGCGCGGTGCGTGAACCCGACGTGGTTCGGCGCGCCCGCGCTCCTGGACGGAGTCCACGCATGACTGCACGCAGCTTCCTGATCAACGGCCTGATCGCCGGTCTCCTCGGCGGACTGCTCGCCTTCGTCGTCGCGATCGGCGTCGGCGAGCCCGCCATCGACGACGCCATCGCGGTCGAGGAGGCCGCCGCCGCCCCGGCCGACACCGAGGCCCACTCGCACGACGACGGTGCGCACGACGGGGACGAGGGCGCGGCCCACTCCCACTCGCACGGTGACGAGGACGCCGGCGGCATCACCCGCGGCCAGCAGGCCGGCCCCGGCCTCGCGACCGCCACGGTCCTCGTCGGCGCGATCCTCGGCGGCCTCGTCGGCATCGCCTCGGCCTTCGCCGCAGGGCGGTTCGGCCGACTCTCGCCCGTCGCCACGACCGCACTCGTCACGGCGCTCGGATTCGTCGCGGTCGTGCTCGCACCGTGGCTGAAGTACCCGCCGAACCCGCCGGCCACCGGCAGCGGCGACACGATCGGCGAGCGCACGGCCTTGTACTTCGGCTTCCTGGCCATCTCGATCCTCGCCGTGATCGCCGCGATCATCGTCGCGCGCCAGGTCCTCGCCGGCCGTTCGGCCTGGCTGGCCACCGCCGTGGGCGGTGCGGTGTACCTGGCCGTCGTGGGTCTCGCCGTCACCGTCATGGCCCCCATCGACGAGGTCCCCGACACCTTCCCGGCCACCACGCTGTTCGAGTTCCGCGTCGGCTCGCTCCTCACGCAGGGGGCGCTGTGGCTCGTGCTCGGCGTCGCCCTGACCGGGCTCGTGAACCGCGCCTGGAACCGTGAGTCCGCAGATCTCGCCCGTCGCGAGGCGGCGGCAGCGCTGTGAGCGCCCTGGCTCCTGTCGGTGCACCGGTCCCCGCGCCGGACCCCGCGCTCGTCGCGGCCGCTCGCGAGCGTCTGGCCGGGCTCGCCACGCCCGCCGGGGCGCTCGGTCGCCTCGGTGAGCTCGCCGTCTGGGTGGCCGCGACCCAGGGCGCGGTCCCGCCGCCCGCGATCGAGCGGGTGCGGGCTGTCGTGCTGGCCGGTGACCACGGCGTCGCCGACCACGGCGTCTCGGCCTACCCCAAGGCCATCACCGGGGCCATGGTGCGCACGTTCGTGTCCGGACGCGCTGGAGTCTCGGTGCTCGCGGCCCAGCACGGCGTGTCCGTGCGCGTGCTCGACCTCGGGGTCGAGGACGACCTCACCGACCTCGACCCCGCTGTGCGCCAGTTCAAGGTCCGCGCCGGGTCCGGCGCGATCCACCTCGAGGACGCCCTCACGGCGGACGAGACCCGCCGGGCGCTCGAGGCCGGCGCCACGATCGCCGCCCAGGAGATCGCCGCCGGCGCCCAGCTGCTCGTGTCGGGCGACATGGGCATCGGCAACACCACGCCAGCGGCCGCGCTGATCGCCGCCTCGCTCGGCCTGCCGGCCCGGGAGGTCACGGGGCGCGGCACGGGCGTCGACGACGCCGGACTCGCGCACAAGACCGCCGTCGTCCAGCAGGCGCTGGACCGCGTGGGCGATCGGTCGCACGACGACCCGGTCGAGACGCTGCAGGCCCTCGGGAGTGCCGATCTCGCTGCTTCGGCCGCGTTCCTCGCCTCCGCCGCGCACGCCGGGGTGCCCGTGCTGCTCGATGGCGTCATCAGCGTCGCCGCGGCCGTGCTGGCCGACCGCCTCGCGCCGGGCGCGTCCGCCTGGTTCGCCGCCGGTCACCGCTCGACCGAGCCGGGCCAACAGGTCGCGCTCGACAAGCTGGGCCTCGAACCGATCCTCGACCTCGGCATGCGTCTGGGCGAGGGCAGCGGCGCCGTCGCTGCGGTGCCGATCGTGCGGTCGGCCGGGCTCCTGCTCTCCGACATGGCGCTGCTCGCCGACCTGCTGCCCTGATGTCGGCCTCGTCCGCGACTCGATCAGCACTGCGGGACGGCTGGCTGCTGTCGGCCGGCACCCTCACGGTCGTGCGATGGCCGTCGCCGACTCACGTCGACCGGCGCTCGGCCGGCATCGCCATGCTGCTGGCGCCGCTCGCGGTCGTGCCGATCGGGCTCGTGGCGGCACTCGTGGTCTGGCTCGGCGACGTCACGGACGCACCGCCGTTCGTCGTCGGACTGCTGGCTGTGGGGGCGATCGCGCTCGGCAGCCGGGGGCTTCACCTCGACGGGCTCTCGGACGTCGCCGACAGCCTGACCGCCTCCCACGACCGTGACCGCTCGCTCCAGGTCATGAAGGGCGGCACCGCCGGACCGGCCGGGGCCGCCACGATCGTCGTGGTCCTCGGACTGCAGGCCGCCAGCATCGCGGCCCTGGTCGGTGCCGACGCCGCGCCGCTAGTGGTCGGCGCCGTCGTCTGTCTGTCGCGTGCGGCGCTCACGATCTGCTGCGTCGCGGGCCTTCCGCCCGCCCGGGCCTCCGGGCTCGCCACCAGCTTCGCCGGCACGGTGTCGCGACCCGCGGCACTCGCCAGCTGGGTCGTGGTGCTCAGTGCGGGGGTCGGTCTGGCGCTCGCGACCGACCTGCCGTGGTGGCGTGGTCCCGTCCTGGGCGTGGCGCTCCTGATCGGGACGCTCGTGGTCCTGGAGCGGTGCCTGCGCCGTCACGGCGGGGTCACGGGTGACTGCTTCGGCGCATCGATCGAGATCGCCCTGACCGCGGGGCTCATCGCCATGAGTGTCCCGTGAGCCGCTCGCGCGCCGCCGGCCTCGCCCTCGGCTACGCGGCCGACCGGGTCCTCGGCGACCCGGCGCGATGGCACCCCGTGGCGGGATTCGGTCGAGCAGCCGGAGCGCTCGAAGAGCAGCTGTACGCCGACGACCGTGCACGAGGGGTCGTCCTGACGTCGGTCGCCGTCGGCGCCGTGACCCTGGCTGGCGTCCTCGTCGAGCGACGCACCTCAGGTCGCCCGGTCCGTCGCACCCTCGCCACCGCCGTGGCCACGTGGGCCGTGCTCGGCGGGCGGTCACTGGGCCGGGAGGCCACCGCCGTCGGTGAGCACGTCCTCGCGGGCGACCTCGACGCCGCGCGCATCAGGGTCCGCAGCCTCGTCGGTCGCGACCCCCGTGCGCTGGACGCCGACCAGCTCGCGCGCGCCGTGGTCGAGTCGGTTGCCGAGAACACGTCCGACGCGGTCGTCGCGCCACTGTGGTGGGGTGCGGTCGCCGGCGTGCCCGGGCTCGTCGGCTACCGCGCGGTCAACACGCTCGACGCGATGGTGGGCCACCGGTCGGCGCGCTACCTGCACTTCGGCTGGGCGTCGGCGCGACTCGACGACGTCGCGAACCTGGTTCCCGCCCGCCTGGCCGCGGCCCTCGCGACAGTCGCCGCCCCGCTGGTCGGCGGGCACTCGGTCGACGCCCGCCGCGCGTGGCGCGACGACGCCCCCGGGCACCCGAGCCCCAACGCGGGGGCGGTGGAGGCCGCGTTCGCCGGCGCCCTCGGGGTGCAGCTCGGCGGCGTCAACCACTACGAGGGCGTCATGGACGACCGCGTCCGCCTCGGTGACGGCCCGCCACCGGCGCCGGTCGACGTGCCCCGGTCGGTCCGCCTCGCCAACGCCGTCGGCCTCGGCGCGCTGGCCGTGGCCGCCGCCGTCAGCCTCCGTCACCCTCGATGACCCTGCGCCCAGATTTGCTCCCATATCCACCGAGAGCACCCCGGGCAACGGTGGATCTCTCAGCAAATCTGGGCGGCGGTCAAGGGCGGAGCCAGGCGAGCACCGCGTTGGGATCAGTGACGGTGGGCACGCCGGGGGCCGGGTCGGAGCGACGGACCACGACGACCGGGATCGAGCGTCGTGCGGCGGCCTCGAGCTTGGGCCAGGTGTGGGTGCCGCCGGAGTCCTTCGTGACCACGACGTCGAGGCGGTGCTCGTCGATCAGTGCGAGCTCGCCCTCGAGCTCGTAGGGTCCACGGCTGAGGAGCACGGTCCAGGCCTCGGGCACCGCGATCTCCGGCGGGTCGACGACACGGACCAGCGCGGCACGCTCGGCGAGCGGGCCGACGAAGCGGTCGAGGGCCTGCCGTCCGACGGTGAGGAAGGGGCGCTCGCCCAGCTCGGCCGTCCGCCGTGCCGCGGCGTCGTGGTCGTCGACCCAGTGCCATCCGTCGGCACCGGGGGCCGCGGACCAGCCCGGTCGGGCAAGACGCAGCAGCGGGACACCCTCGGCCGCGCACGCCGCCGTCGCGTGCCGGGTCATGCCCTCGGCGAAGGGATGGGTCGCGTCGACGACCGCGGTGACGCCCTGCTCCCGCAGGTGTGACCGGAGACCGTCGATGCCGCCGAACCCCCCGATGCGCACGGGCCCGACGGGCAGCTTCGGACGGGCCACTCGTCCGGCCAGCGACGACTCGAACTCGATCTTGGCGCGCAGCAGCCGCTGGGCGAGGTCGCGCGCCTCGGACGTGCCGCCCAGGAGGAGGACGTGCGGTCCCCGGGTCACGACCCGGCCCCCGGTGCCAGGCGTCGAAGGCCGCGCGGCGCACCCGAGGTCGCCAGGTCGAGGAGGCGACCGACGTCGAGGTGCTGCTCCACGAGATCGCCGAGCAGGTCGAGGCGCGCCTCACGACGTGCCGCGAAGGAGACGTCCGAGACCGGCGCGGGTCGGCCCGTCGCCGCCGCGACCTCCGCCAGCAGCGCGCGCCGGAGCCCGTCCGACTCCAGGCTCCCGTGCCACATCGTGCCGAACACGGCGCCGTCGCGAGCCCCCGCGAGGAAGTCCTCGACTCCCTCGCCCCGCGTGATGCGGCCGTGGTGGATCTCGTAGCCCGAGGCCTCGTGCCCCAGAGCCGAGCCCGTGGGAAGCCGGAGGACCTTGTCGGCACCGAACTCGGTGTGCACGTCGAGCAGCCCGAGACCGTCGACCTGCGCTCCCGCGGCACCCTCGACACCCGCCGGGTCCGCGACGGTGCGACCGAGCATCTGGAAGCCGCCGCATATCCCCAGCACGGGGCCGCCCCCGGCCGCGTGCCGCAGCACCGCGTCAGCCAGGCCGCGCTCGCGGAGCCACGCGAGGTCGGCGATCGTGGCGCGGGTGCCCGGCAGCACGACGAGGTCGACCCCGTCGAGGTGGTGGGGCTGGGACGCGAACACGAGGTCGACGCCGGGCTCGATGCCCAGCGCGTCGACGTCGGTGAAGTTGCTGATTCGGGGCAGGCGGACGACCGCGACGCGCAGCGCGTGGTCGGGCGACTCCGAGCGGCGGCCCTCGAGGTCGAGCGCGTCCTCGGAGTCGAGCCAGAGGTCCGGGTGCCACGGCAGCACGCCGAGCGTCGGTCGTCCCGACAGCTCGGCCAACCGGTCGATGCCGGGAGCGAGCAGGGACACGTCGCCGCGGAACTTGTTGATGACGAAGCCGGCAACGAGGTCCTGGTCGGCGGCCTCGAGCAGGGCGACCGTGCCGAACAGTGCCGCGAAGACGCCACCTCGGTCGATGTCGCCGACCACCACGGTGGGCAGCCCGGCGTGCCGCGCGAGGCCCATGTTGACGTAGTCGTTCGCGCGCAGGTTGATCTCGGTCGGTGAGCCCGCCCCCTCGGCCACGACGACGTCGTAGCGCGACGCGAGGTCGTCGAGCGCCGCGAACGCGGCCTCGGCCAGGTGCGCCCGGCCCCCGTCGACGAAGCTGCGCGCGCCCAGCGTGCCCGCGGGCCGACCCATCACGACGACGTGGCTCGTGTGGTCGCTGCCGGGCTTCAGCAGCACGGGGTTCATGGCCGCCTCGGGCTCAGCGCCCGCTGCGACCGCCTGGATCCACTGCGCCCGACCAATTTCCCCGAAGCTGCCGATGGTGGGGGTAACCCTTTCGAGGCTCGTCGTTCCTCCTCGCACCTCAAGGGGCGGTGGGGCGACCACCATCGAGTTGTTCGACATGTTCTGGCTCTTGAACGGGGCCACCTTGACCCCGCGCCGGGCGAAGGCTCGACAGATCGCGGTCGTGACGATCGTCTTGCCGGCGTCGGACGTCGTGCCGGCGACGAGGAGTCCGTTCACGCGCTGGGCTGCTTGTTGAGCCACGGGGCGAGCAGGCGCGTGATGAAGGGCAGGGCCACGTAGGTCATGACCGGGGTCATCACGACGACACTGACGAGCACGCGCAGCGGCAGGACGAGACCGGGGAAGAGGTGGCTCGACGCCCAGTTCGCCGCGACGCTCAGCGGGAAGAACACCAGGAAGATCGCGCACATCTGCTTCCAGCGCGGTGGCGGCACGGGCGCTGGACGGAGGTCGCGCACGTCGACGCTGCTGGGCTCGTCGAACCAGCCCTCGATGCCGGTGCGCTGCTCGTGCCGCGCCTCCTCCACGAACCCCTGCGCGGACTCGAGCCACCAGCGCCGGTGCTCGGACTCGTTCCAGGCCTGGAGGTGCTCGGCGGAGTCGAACCGGTAGAGCATGTGCCACTCGGTCGACCCTGCGGACGGACGCACCCAGCCCGAGCCCAGGAACCCGTCGAAGCGCTCCGACAGCTGCGTCCCCGCCCGGAGCCAGGCGAGCATCTGGTCCTCGTGGTCGGGGTCGACGTGCCGGGTGATGGAGACGGTGACAGGTCCGGTCATGGCACAAGGCTAGGCGTGCCTCGGGGCCGGGACGACACGCGTCCCGACCCCGAGGCTCACGGCTCAGCGCTCGACGGGAAGCCCGTCGAACCGGTAGAGGAACGCCGCCATCTGCTCGCGCAGGACCGGCTGCGACCCGCGGAAGGTGCCGTCGTCGTACCCGGTGGAGACGCCCGTGCTCGCGAGCCACGTGATCTGCTTGTAGAACGTGGCAGTGGTCGGTACGTCGGTGAACGGCGAGGTGGCCGGCGGGGTGAAGGGCGGCTCGTCCGCGAGGCGGTACAGGAACGCCGCCATCTGCTCGCGCAGCACGGGGGCACTCGGGCGGAACGTGTTGTCGGCGTAGCCCGTCGTGATGCCCTGGCTGGCCAGCCACGCGATGTGCTTCGTGAAGGTGTTCGTGCGCGCGTCGCTGAAGGTCGCGTTCGGGGCGTCGGACGGCGGGTTCTCACCGCCGTTGGCATAGCGATAGAGGAAGGCCGCCATCTGCTCGCGCAGGACCGCGTCCGACCCCCGGAACGACGTCGAGCCATCCACGTTCGCGTAACCGGTCGTGATGCCTTGCTGCGACAGCCAGGCGATCTCGGCGAAGAACGTCGCGACGCTGGGAGTGTCGGTGAACTCGGTGGTCCGGTCGAGGACGACGAGGCCGCTGTAGGCCTGCGCCGCCGCGAAGGTGGCCCCGGTGCGCTCGAACGTCGACAGGGACCCGGCACCCGTCGCGCCGGCGTAGTCATCCGGGCTCGCGAGGATCGCGCCGATGTCACCGGCCAGCCCGCCCTTGCCGTCGATCGAGTCGAGCTGCAGCGAGCGCACGTAACCCGCCGCGCGCACCGCGTCGCGGTCCGCCTCGTCGACGAAGGCCTGGAGTGCCTGCGCGGCAAGCAGCGTGGAGCTCGCGGACGCGTTGAAGGTGCCCGCCGGGAACTCGAAGCCGAACGAGCCGTCGGAAGCCTGCTGCGACCGGAGCCAGTCCTTGGCGTCAGCGGCGGCGCCGCCAACGTCGCTCTGCACTGAGCGCAGAGCGATGACGGCGCGAGCCGTGGTGTCGACGTCGGAGAAGCAACCCTGTCCCTCGACGGGGAACTCGAAGGGGAACCCACCGTCCCCGCACTGCGCCGCGAGGAGCGCCTCCGTGGCGCCCGGGGTCGTCGGGCTCTCCGTGAGCGAGAGGGCCTCGACCGCGTAGGTCTGGTTGAAGACCAGGCCCTTGCCCTGCTGGCTGCCACCCTGGTTGAGGGCCTGCCCGTTGCTGGCCACGGTGCTCTCCAGCAGCTGCACGAGGTTCTCACCCCCGAAATCGCTGGCCGAGCCGGTGACGTCGGCCGCGAGCACGGTCTTCGCGAGCGTGCCGGCGTTCAGGTACGTGCCGCCCTCGGCCTCCGGGAGGACGGGTCGGATGTAGCCCCCGTAGTTCGCCTCAAGGCCCGCGGAGAGCGACTCGACGGCCTCCGGATGCGCGCCTTGGCGGTCGAAGGACACGATCGCGTCGGCGGCGAGGCCGAAGTCGTAGCCGGGCGCGGCGTTGTAGACCGACGTGAGGAAGCCCTGCCCGGCCTGGTCCCCCGTGCCGGCGACGATCTCGCCGGCGAGCCAGTCGCCGGCGGCGACGGACGGGTTGAGGTCGGCCTCGGTGGGCGCGGCGACCGACGCCGGGGCCACGAGGGTGAGGGGCACGATGACGGCGGCTGCCGCTCCGAGCCCGAGTAGACGTGAGGATCTCGACATGGCGATGTGCCTTCCTGCTGCGCTCCGCGACAGCATGGTGAAGTTCCGTCGCAGGGAGGCGGTCCGGCTCACCGCACGGGTGCGGTTCACGGTTGCGGGTCAGCGCCGGTCTCGCACCGGCTTCCCCTCGTCCACGACGGGTCTGGTGACCCAGACGCCCTGAACGTAACACCGCCGGAGGACACCCGCGCCCGTTCTCGGTGAGAGCAGGCGCGCGCATGCCTCGGCGACGGCCTACTGGTCGACGTCCGAGAAGCGGTCGTCGTACCGGAACAGGAACGCCGCCATCTGCTCGCGCAGCACCGGAGCCTTCGGGTCGAAGCGTCCGTCGTCGTACCCGTAGGAGATGTTCTCGGACGCCATCCAGACGATCTCGCGGTAGAACGTGTGGCTCGGGGCGACGTCCACGAACGGGGTGCCGCCCGGCAGCTGCACCTCGGGCGATCCCGCGAGGCGGTACAGGAACGCCGCCATCTGCTCGCGCAGCACCGGCTGGCCCGGACGGAACGTGCCGTCGGCGTAGCCCGTCGTGATGCCCTCGTCGGCCAGCCAGGCGATGTGCCGGCTGAAGACGTGGGCGCCCGTGACGTCCTCGAAGTCCGCGGTCGGGTCCTCGCCCACGGGGTTGGAGCCCTCGTGGGCGAGGCGGTAGAGGAAGGCCGCCATCTGCTCGCGCAGCACGGGCTGGGCGCCGCGGAACGTGGTCGAGCCGTCGGCCTCGTCGTACCCGGTCGTGATGCCCGTGCCGGAGAGCCAGCCGATCTCGTACGAGAACGCCGAGCTCGGCGCCACGTCGGCGAGCTCGACCGTGCCGTCGAGCACCTCGAGCGCCGGGTAGTAGCGCGAGACGGTCGCGATGCCGCCCAGGACGTCGGTGTCGGACAGTGCGCCCGCCTGCTCGATGCGTCGCAGGTGGGCGAGATCAGCTGGGACGAAGCCGACCGCGGACGCGAGGTCGCCCCTGGCGCTGACCGAGTCGAGCTGCAGGGACCTGGCCTGGTCGGCCGCGCTGAAGGCCCCACCGAGGGAGTCCGGCCCCCGGACCGCGACGATCGCACTCGAGACCACGAGGTTGAGGGAGGACGACGTGCCGTGCTGCGGGACCCCCGGCTGGCCCGGCATCGGGCGGCCGCCCACCCAGATCATGGCCGCCGTCGCCTCGGTCGCGTAGGACGCGTCGTCGAGCGCCTCGGCGACCCGCTGCAGCGAGATCGCGACCTCGGCGGTCATGCCCACGTCCGAGGTGCAGACCTCCTGGTCGAAGGAGACGGGGTAGCCGCCGTTGGCGCACCGGGCCGAGAGCAAGGCCTCGGCAGCCCGCCCGATCAGGACGGTGTCGGTCGAGGCCGTGGCCAGGGCCCGCACCGCGAACGTCTGGGCGACGAGGTCCGAGGCGCCCTCCTGGCTGCCTCCCTGGTTCGCTGCCCGGCCGTCCTCACCGACCGTGCTGACCAGGAGCGCGACCAGGTCCTGACCGCCGTACGACGTGGCGGCATCCTCGGTGGCGGCGGCCAGGACGGCCTTCGCGACGTTCTGGGCGCTCAGGTAGGTGCCGCCGGCCAGGAATCGCGGCCGCAGGTGCGCGTCGAGGTTCGCCGCGTAACCACGGCTCAGCTGATCGGCGACGTCGAGGTGCTGACCGACCGCCCGGAAGGAGACGATCGCGTCGGCGGCGTAGCCGAACGTGATCGGGTCCAGCGACGGCGGCGCGAAGTACGCCTCCGCGGTCTCGCCGGAACCGGCGACCTCGGCCTGGGCGGCCAGCCAGTCACCCGCGGCGATCGACGGTGTGCGGTCGAGCTCGGTCGCCGCGACGGCCGCGGGCGAGGTGGTGACCAGGGCCAGCGGCACCAGGAGCGCGGTGGCCACGCCCGTGGCAAGGAGACGGGACGAACGAGACATGGGGCTCCCTGCGGGCGCGGGCGACCGGACGATCTCCCTGTGGGTGGACTGTGGAGAACGTAGTGGACCCGTCGACTGCCCGGAGTGGTTTCGCGCGGATCCGTCAGGATCGGTCAGGCACGAGCTGGCCCACGATCGTGACCCGCCGCACCGCCCGGCGGAAGGTCGTCAGGAGCGCGGGTCCCAGCACCAGGAGCAGCACCGCGGTCGTGATCGCGCGCCCCGTGTCCCAGCCCCAGGTCGAGGTCAGCAGCGTGTAGACGACGAACCGGTGCAGGTTCTCGAGCATCGGCGCCCCGGGGACCATCTGCAGCGTCTCGTCCGATCCGGGCGCGGCGATGCCGAGGGCGAACGGCCAGGAGGACAGGTTCATGAGGAAGCCGAAGAGGTAGGCCGCGACGACGCCGTAGGCCACGAGCATCGCGATCTCCCACCGTCCGCTCGGCCTGCGGGGCAGGAGTCCGGCGCCCATCCCGATCCAGGCCGCGCACATCATCTGGAAGGGCAGCCAGGGGCCGACCCCCGAGGTCAGCAAGGCCGAGGCGAACAGACTCGTGCAGCCCAGCACGAAGCCGAAGCCCGGCCCGAACACCCGGCCCGCGAGGATCAGCAGGAAGAAGATCGTCTCGACGCCGGCCGTTCCCGCACCCAGTGCACGGATCGCACCGTTGACGGCCGTCAGCACGCCGAGCACCGCGAGCGACTTCGAGTCCAGGCCGCCCTCGGTCAGCTCGGCGACCACGACGACGAGGATGATCGGGAAGATCAGCATGAACAGGAAGGGCTGGTCGACCCGTTCCGCCCCCGGCGAGGGCTGCAGGACCAGCGGCCAGGCGAACATCATGACGCCGGCGATGCTGGCGACCGTCAGCACGGCCGCCGACCGCGGTCGGATCGGCAGCGCGCGACGCTCGCGCGGCGTGGCACTCATGCCGAACCGTCCAGCTCCAGCGCACCGACGACGTCGGCGACCGTGAGCCACTCCGGACCGAGCACCTTGGAGACCTGCGGGGCGAACGCCGGAGACTCGGCCAGGACCGTGGCGATCGGACCGGTGGAGACGACCTCACCCTCCGCGAGGACCACGACCGAGTCGGCGACCTCGGCGACGAACTCGACGTCATGGGTGGCCACGATCACGCCTCGTCCCTCGGCGGCGAGCTCGTGCACGATCGCCGCGAGGGCGGTCTTCCCCGCGTAGTCGAGCCCGCGGGTCGGCTCGTCGAGGGCCACGAGCTGCGGGCCCGTGGAGAGGACGATCGCCAGCACGAGGGCCAGGCGTTGCCCTTCCGACAGGTCGCGCGGGTGCCGATCGTCGGGGATGCCGGGCGCCATCCGGTCGAGGAGCGCACGACATGCTCCGCGCGGCCCTCTCGACTGCCGGTCTGCCGCGTCGCACTCCTCGCGCACCGTCTCGAGGTACAGGAGGTCGGCCGCGGTCTGCGGCACGAGTCCCACGAGAGCACGCGCGGCATCGGCCTTCAGGTCGGCGGGGTCGGCGCCCGCCACCTGCACCCGACCTCCGGCGCGTGGGCCGCTGCCCTGCACGGCCCACAGCAACGACGACTTCCCGGAGCCGTTGCGGCCCATCAGCGCCACGACCTCGCCGGCGCGGACCGTGAGGTCGACGTCCCGCACCGCGGGGACCGAGCGGTAGCCCACGGAGACCCCGCCGACCTCGAGCACGGGGCTCCCCGTGTGCGGCGGGCGCTCCGGGGCCGCGCCGAGCCGGTCCAGGAGCGTCGCCCGGTGCCGACGCGCGCCACGCACCGAGAGCGGCAGCGGACGCCACCCCACAGCCCGGCCGAGCTGCACGAGCGGTGGCGCCACGGGCGAGTCGACCAGCATCGTGGCGGGGTCACCGTCCACGACGCGGCCGTCGACCACGGTGACCAGGCGGTCGGCGAACGGGACGACGCGCTCCATGCGGTGCTCCGCCACGACCACCGTGAGCCCGACGTCGTCGACCAGCCGCGCGATCGTGGCCAGCACGTCCTCGGCGGCCGTGGGGTCGAGCGCCGACGTCGGTTCGTCGAGCACCAGGGCGGCTGGGTGCATCGTCAGGACCGCACCGATCGCGACGCGTTGCTGCTGACCTCCCGACAGGGTGCGCAGCGGGCGGCGGCGCAGCTCGGCGATGCCGAGCAGGTCGAGGGTCTCCTCGACCCGGCGCCGCATGGTCTGCGGCGTGAGTCCGAGCTGCTCCATGCCGTAGGCCAGCTCGTCCTCCACGACGTCGGTGACGAAGCCGGCGACGGGGTCCTGGGGCACGAAGCCGACCTGGTGAGCCAGCTCGCGCGGTGGCAGCCCGAGGACCGACCGGCCCGCGACCAGCACGTCGCCGGAGAGCCGTCCGCCCGTGAAGTGCGGCACGAGTCCGTTGAACAGTCCCAGCAGGGTCGACTTGCCGGACCCGGTGCGCCCGCACACGAGGGTGAGCTCGCCGTCGGACAGCGAGAGGTCGACGCCGCTCAGGGTGGGCCGCTCCCCCGGGTACGCGAAGGTGACGTCACGCAGCTCCAGCACGGTCCACCTCCTCGCTCCGGGGCTCCGGGGCCACCGGCGGACCGAGTCGCTCGGGCCGCGGCGTGACGAACGCCGGCGCTGCGCCCAGGAGGACCACGAGCACGACCCCGATCGGCACGGCCGGCCAGGAGTCCAGACCCGGGATCACGGCGTACGGATCGATCGACGAGTACCGGTCGACACCGATCGCCACCGCGATGCCGCTCAGGGCGGTCACGACCTCGGGCACCCGCAGGAACCGTGCTGGCCGGTACCGCGTGCGCTGCACCCGTCGACCCGCCGACCAGAGCGACGCGGAGGCGAGCAGCACGCCCAGGACGAGGCCGGGCGCGACCAGCAGGCGCGGCGCGGTCGCATCGAGGTAGGCGTAAGCGCTGACCGACAGGGCGAAGAGCGCCAGCAGCATCAACGCACCGGTGACCCAACGCTGCCGTGCCGTCGCCCCGCCCGTCCGGCCGTAGCCGCGCGAGTCCATGCCCGCCGCCAGCGTGAGGGACCGCTCGAGCGCGTCCTCGAGCACCGGGACGACGACTCGGCGCAGCACCCTCACCCCGCGCCCGGCGTCGCCGCGGAGCCTTCGGGCGCGGTTGACCCGCTGCACGCTCTCGGTGAGCTGCGGGAAGATCGTGAGCGCCACGACGAGCGAGGTGCCCACCTCGTAGAGGGCCGGGGGTGCCGCCGCGAGCAGCTTCTTGGGGTTGGCCAGGGCGTTCGCGGCGCCGACGCACAGCACGACCGTCGCCAGCCGCAGGCCGTCGTACAGGCCGCCGAGCAGGTCGGCCCGGGTGATGTCACCCAGGAGCCGGATCCCCTGCGTCGCCTCCGGGAGCGGGATCTCCGGCAGGGGCACCAGGACGACGTCCTCGCTGCCACCGCCCAGCACGATGCGGTACACGACGCGAAGCACCACGATGAACACCGCGAGGTACACGTAGAAGCGGAACGAGAGCGCCCACGGCGCCTCGGACCGACGCGCCATCACCACGAGCGACGCCACCGCGATGATCAGCAGCAGCACGAGTGGGTTGAGGGTGAACGACGCCGCCGCGGCCAGCCCGATGGCCCACAGCCACCAGGCGCCGGGATGGAGGTCCCGGTCGAGGAGCATCGCGCGCCGAGGGCTGTCAGCCACCTGCGGAACGCCTCCGCTGGACGACGACCGCTGCGCCACCAAGACCGGCGATCGCCAGCACGGCCAGCAGGATCCCCCACGGCCCTCCGCCTCCGGCGTCATCGACCTCGGCCGACGTGTTCCGTCGCTGGTCACCGGCGCTGTCGCGGACCCCGTCGGTCGGGGCATCGGTCGGCGGCACGGACTCGGTGGGCGTCGGGGTCGGGGTGGGGGTCGCGGTCGTGGAGGGATCGGGCGCACTCGTCGCTCCCCCGCCCCCGTCGCCGCCGGAACCGCTGCCCGAGGTGCCGCTGGACCCGTCGCCCGGCGCGGGTGCGGCGGGCACGGGGCCGACGGGGGTCTGCGACGGGGCCTTGCGGGACGCGCTGCCCTGCCAGACGAACGCGACCCACGACCCGGCGGACACGCGCTGTCCGTCGACCCCGACGCTGGCGTAGCGCCACGAGCCCGAGGCCCCGTCGGAGACGAACAGGCCCCAGTACGCGTCGGTCTCGAAGCAGCGGCCGTCGCCGGGGAACCCGTCGATGCGACACACGGCCCCCGGCTGGTCCGGGAGGTCCTCGAGGCCGAACCCGGCGTCGGCGAACGACTCGCGCGCAAATCCCCCGGGGCTCGGGTCGCACCGCACCTGCGAGTTCACGACGACCGTGACGCCCGTGCCGCGGGGGCACGCGCCGGAGGCCGCACTCGCCGGCGACGCCACGACGGCGGGCAGGGCCACGGCGGCACCCACGAGGAGCAGCGCGAGCAGACGACGAAGCATTCGGATCCTCCCGCTGCGTTCCGCGACAGCGTTGACGGTGGTGGCCACGTCCGAGTTCTCCGGCTCAGCGCCAGGTTGGCGCTCCACGGTTGCGGGTCAGCGCCGGATTCGGACCGGCTTCCCTCGGTGACGCGGTGGGTGGTGGCCCTGCGGGGCCACCACTGGAATCTATCAGTCATCACAGGGATCGGACCGCCCCGCAGTGGGCGCCCCGCTCCCGCGCGCGATGCAATGCCGCCCACTACCGTGGGGGCATGACGCTGGCTGATGAGATTCGGATCGCCCTCGACGGCAAGTGGCGGCACGTCCGCGAGGAGTCGCGCGAGCGCCTCGCGCAGCTCGACCTCGCCGTCGACCCCGACCTCGACCTCGAGGGCGCGCGCGACCACACGTTCGCCCAGCTCAAGGACCTCGTCCCCACGGGTGTCCCCGCCGCTGGCTTCCGCGAGGCCCACGGCGGCACCGGCGACCCCGGCATGGCCGTGACGGGCATCGAGATGCTCGCCCAGTTCGACCTGTCGCTCATGGTCAAGGCAGGCGTGCAGTGGGGCCTGTTCGGCGGCGCGGTCGAGAACCTCGGCACCGAGCGACACCACGAGCTCATCCCGCGGGTCATCAACCTCGACCTGGTCGGCTGCTTCGCGATGACCGAGATCGGTCACGGCAGCAACGTCCAGAGCCTCGAGACCACGGCGACGTACGACCCGCAGACCGAGGAGTTCGTGGTCCACTCGCCGACGCACAGCGCCACGAAGGACTACATCGGCAACGCCGCCCGCCACGCCTCGATCGCCGCGGTGTTCGCGCAGCTCGTCACGCGTGGCGAGAGTCACGGGGTGCACTGCTTCCTCGTGCCGATCCGCGACGAGCACGGCGAGGACATGCCCGGCGTGACCACCGCCGACGACCACCACAAGGGTGGTCTGCGCGGGGTCGACAACGGCCGCATCACGTTCGACCAGGTCCGCATCCCGCGTGGCAACCTGCTCAACCGTTACGGCAACGTCGACGGGAACGGCGCGTACAGCTCCCCGATCGACGACACCGGCAAGCGCTTCTTCACGATGCTGGGCACGCTGATCCGCGGTCGCATCAGCGTCGGCGGGTCGGCGCTCGCCGCGTCGGAGGTCGCCCTGAGCATCGCCGGCCGCTACGCGCTCAAGCGCCGTCAGTTCGGTCCGCCCGGCGGCGAGGAGGCCCTCCTGGCCGACTACCGCATGCACCAGCGCCGCCTGCTGCCGCTCATCGCCCGCGGGTACGCCTACCGCTTCGCGCAGAACCAGCAGGTCGCCCGCATGGACCGCCTGCAGCGGTCGACCGAGCCCGACGCCCAGCAGCAGCGCGAGCTCGAGGGCCGCGCCGCGGGCCTCAAGGCCATCCTCACGTGGCACGCCTCGCGTGCGGTTCAGGAGTCGCGCGAGCTGTGCGGCGGCGCCGGCTACCTGGCCGAGAACCGCATCTCCACGTTGCGGGGCGACATCGACGTCTTCACGACGTTCGAGGGCGACAACCACGTCATGCTGCAGCTCGTCGCGAAGGAGCTGCTCACCGCGTACGCGCAGGAGGTCGGCGGCCTCGACCCGCTCGGCATGGTCAAGTTCGTGGCCAGCACCGTGACCGACGTCGTGCGTGAGCGCACGGCGGCGTCGCAGCTGATCCAGCGCCTGATCGACGCCCGCCCGGGTGCCGGCGACGACGACCACGACCTCCTCGACCGCGGCACGCAGCTGAGCCTGTTCGAGGACCGGGAGCAGCACGTCATCGAGACGGCGGCCCGTCGTCTGCAGCGGGCGTCGGGGGCCGACGGCGCCGAGGCGTTCCGCATCTTCAACAACGCCCAGGACCACGTCATCCGCTGCGGCCGCGTGCACATCGACCGCATCGTGCTGGAGGCGTTCACCGCCGGAATCGCCCGCTGCGAGGACGAGGAGGCCGCCGACCTGCTGCGCGAGGTCTGCACGCTCTACGCCCTCAGCGTGATCGAGGACGACCTGGCGTGGTTCATGGGCCACAACCGCCTGTCGGACGCGCGGGCCAAGACCGTCACGTCGTTGCTCAACGAGCAGCTCGACAAGCTTCGTCCGCACCTGCTGACGCTCGTCGAGGGGTTCGGCGTCCCCGAGGCCACCCTCGGTGCCGCGTTCCTGCTCGACACCGAGGGCGACGCCTGAGCCGATGCCTGACGTACGCCTCGCCACGGCCTCCGATGCCGACGTCGTCGCGCAGATGCTGTGGGACTTCAACACGGAGTTCGAGACCCCGGCGCCTGCGGTCGTCGAGCTGACGTCGTTGGTACGGCGAAAGCTCGAGGCGGGAGCGGTTCGGGTGCTGCTCGTCGGCGACGGGCCTGACGGGTTGTCCCTGACGGTCGAGCGCCCGAGCGTCTGGTACGAGGGCCCGGTCGTGATGCTCGAGGAGCTCTACGTGCGCCCCGCGCTGCGTGGCGGCGGCCTCGGCGCAGCCTTGATCACCCGCCTGGTGGCCGACGCCGAGGCGCGCGGCGCGGGCATGATCGAGATCGGGGTCGACGAACCCGACGTCGACGCGATGCGGTTCTACCTGCGCCACGGCGTCACGCAGACCGACCCCATCACCGCCGAGCGCGCCTTCCTGCTGACCCTGGACGGGTCGTGCCGCACCCC
>CAYRZN010000038.1:0-17418 GCA_964428825.1 uncultured Aeromicrobium sp. | reverse complement strand
TCCTGGACCACGTCCGAGACAACGGACCCGGACGACACCTCGCCATCGAGCTCAGACTCGACGACGCCGCCTAGGGTGGCGTGGTGTCGATCGACGAGGTGCGAGAGGCGTACTCAGGCCGTGCCTCGGAGTACGTCGAGGTCGTCGGTCGGATCGAGCACGCTGCTGAGGCGGACCGGGAGGCGATCCTCGCCTGGGCTCGATCCGTCGACGGCCCGATCCTCGACGTCGGGTGCGGTCCGGGCCAGTGGACGAGCTTCCTGCACGAGGCCGGCCTCGACGTCGAGGGCGTCGATCCCGTCGCGGCGTTCATGGACGACGCGCGGGCCCGGTACCCGTCGGCCCGTTTCCGAGTCGGGCGGGCGGAGGCGCTGGGCGTGCCGGACGGAAGCCTGGGTGGCGTCCTGGCGTGGTTCTCGCTCATCCACACCGATCCCGACCTGATCGACGGGGCGCTCCGTGCGCTCGCCCGTAGCCTCCGCGCTGGTGGCAGTCTCGCGATCGGGTTCTTCGACGGCACAGCACGCGAACCCTTCGACCACGCCGTGGTGACGGCCTACTTCTGGTCGGTCGACGCCCTGACCGAGCTGCTCGACAGCGCCGGCCTCGCCGTCACCCACGCGCAGACCCGGCACGACCCACCCGCTCGGCCCCAGGGTCTCGTCGTCGCGCAGAGGCTCGACTAGCGCCAGCCGAGTGCCGGCGCGACGTGCGTCAGGAGTGACTCCAGCACGTGGGCGTTGTAGTCGACGCCGAGCTGGTTGGGCACCGTGAGCAGGAGCGTGTCGGCGGCGGCGACCGCTGAGTCCTCGCGCAGCTCCTCGATCAGCCGGTCCGGCTCGGCGGCGTAGGTCTTGCCGAAGCGCGCGACTCCCCCGTCGATGTAGCCGACCTGGTCGGCGCTGCCGGATCCGCCGAAGTAGGCGCGATCACGGTCGTCGACGAGGGGGAACACGCTGCGGCTGACGGAGACACGGGGCTCGCGCTCGTGCCCCGCCGCCTTCCACGCGTCCCGGAAACGCTGGATCTGCTCGGCCTGCAGCTCGTGGAACGGCACACCGGTGTCCTCGGTCAGCAGCGTCGAGCTCATGAGGTTCATCCCCTGCGCCGCGGTCCACTCGGCCGTGGCGCGGCTGCCCGCACCCCACCAGATGCGATCCCGGAGCCCGGGTGACTGCGGCTCGATCGGGAGCAGGCCGGGCGGGTTGGGGAACATGGGACGCGGGCTGGGCTCGGCGAACCCACCGCCCTGGATGACCTGGAGGAAGACATCGGCGTGGGTGCGTGCGAGATCGGCGTCCGTGGCACCCTCGGGCGGCGCGTACCCGAAGTAGCGGTAGCCGTCGACGACCTGCTCCGGTGATCCCCGGCTGATGCCGAGCTGGAGCCTGCCGCCGGAGATGAGGTCGGCGGCGCCGGCGTCCTCCGCCATGTAGAGCGGGTTCTCGTACCGCATGTCGATGACGCCGGTGCCGATCTCGATGCGCGACGTGCGGGCACCCACGGCGGCGAGCAGCGGGAACGGTGACGCGAGCTGTCGGGCGAAGTGGTGCACCCGGAAGTACGCACCGTCGGCGCCGAGCTCCTCGGCGGCGACCGCGAGGTCGATCGACTGCAGCAGCACGTCGGACGCGGAGCGTGTCTGCGAGTGCGGCGTGTCGGACCAGTGGCCGAAGGACAGGAACCCGATCTTCTTCACGGAGGTGTCAACGCGCGGAGGCGCCAGTCATTCCCGCCTTCTCGAGCTCGCGAGCGAGCGACTCCCCCTCGATGTCGACGTTGGGGAGGGTGCGGTCCAGCCAGCGCGGCAGCCACCACATCGGTCGGCCCACGAGCGACATGAGCGCCGGCACGAGGGTCATGCGGACCAGGAACGCGTCGACGATCACGCCGACCGCGAGCGAGAACCCGATCGTCTTGATGATGATGTCGTCACCGAGGGCGAAGCCGGCGAAGACGCCCGTCATGATCAGGGCCGCTGCTGTCACGACGCGGGCACTGTGCGTGAAGCCTGCCACCACGGACTCCTGGGCGCCGCGACCGTGCACGAACTCCTCGCGCATGCGCGAGACGAGGAAGACCTCGTAGTCCATCGCCAGGCCGAACAGGATCCCGGTCAGCAGCAGCGGGAGGATGAACACGACCGGCGACTCGGTGTCGATGCCGATCACGTTGCTCAACCAGCCCCACTGGAACACCGCGACCGTGGCGCCGAGGGAGACTCCGACGGAACCCAGGAAGCCGACGACGGCCTTGAGCGGCACCAGCACCGACCGGAAGACCAGCACCAGGAGTACGAAGGCGAGGCCGACGACCACGGCGAGGTAGACCGGGAAGGCGTCGCTGAGGGTCTCGGCGATGTCGACGCCGGCAGCGGTCTGCCCCGTCACGTACGGCACCGCACCCGTGTCGGACTCCAGCCCCGACAGGCCGGTGCGGATGTCGCGGACGAGCTGCTTGGTCTCCTCCGCCGACGGACCGCTCTCCGGGACGACGGTGATGGTGGCGAACCGCACCTGCTCGAGCTGCGCCTGGGAGGTCGCGACCGCCGTGGCGTCGCTGGGGTCGGTCACGGGTGGCACGACCGCGGCGACGTCCTGGTCGATCGAGGAGATCTCGGCCACGGCGGCATCCACGGCTCCCGCGGGATCGTCGGCGTCAGCGGTGTCGACCACGACCGTGAGCGGGCCGTTCGCCCCGGCGCCGAAGTTCTCGGCGATCAGGTCGAAGGCCTGGCGCGGGGAGCTGTCGGCCGGTCGGGAGCCGTCGTCGGGAAGCGCCAGCTCCATCGAGGCGACGGGGATCGACAGGGCGATCGCGCCGGCGATCCCGAGCACGAGTGTCGGCACCCGGTGGCGTGTCACGAGCTCGACCCAGCGGTTGCCCGTCGTGCGCTCGTGCGCGCCGGGCTCGATGTCGTGCAGGCCAGGTGCCGGCCCGGACGTGATGCGTCGCCCGACCAGCGCGAGCAGTGCCGGGAGCAGCGTGAGGGCCACGACGACCGCGATCGCCACGGTGGCGGCGCCCGCGAGACCCATCTGCGTCAGGAACGAGATGCCGCAGACCGACAGGCCGGCCAGCGCGATGATGACGGTGAGCCCGGCGAACACGACCGCGGATCCTGCGGTGCCGACGGCCACGCCCGCGGCGTCCTCGAGGTCACGACCCTGGCCCACCTCGTGCTTGAAGCGCGACATGATGAAGAGCGCGTAGTCGATGCCCACCGCCAGTCCCAGCATGCTGGCCAGCGCGGGCGTGACCGACGAGAGGTTCATGAAACCGGTCAGCGTGAGCACGCCGAGGATGCCCAGCCCCACGCCCACGACGGCCGTGAGCAGCGGCATCCCGGCCGCCACGAGCGAGCCGAAGGTGATGGCAAGGACCACCAGCGCGATGGCGATGCCGATGACCTCGGACGTGTGGCTGAGGGCCGGTGTCTCTGCGGCGTCGCCTCCCACGGCGGCGGTCAGGCCAGCGTCCTCGAGCTCGGACACGGCGGCGTCCAGGGCGTCACGGTCGGCGTCGGACAGCTCCGGGCCGGTGCGGTCGTAGGTGATCGTGGCGTAGGCCGTGGTGCCGTCCTCGGAGACCGTGCCGGTCGTGAAGGGGTCGGCGACCGAGGCGACGTGGTCGGTCGTGGCCGTCTTCAGCGCCGTCTCGACGGCACCGGGATCGAGGGTCCCTCCCCCGTCCGTCGTGACGACCAGGCGCGCGATCGCACCGTCGGCCTGGACGTCGGTGCGATCCTTGACCAGGTCGAACGCCTGGCTCGACTCGGTGTCGGGCAGCTCGAACGATTCGTCGGTCTGGCCCGCGAGGGTCAGTGCCGCTGTTCCGCCGATCACGAGCAGTGCGACCCACACCGCGATGACGCGGAGGCGGTGGCGAAAGCTCCAACGACCGAGTCGGTACAGGTTCCAGGCCATCAGGTGCTCCTCGACGTGCGGGGGTCAGAACTGGAAGTAACTTCCACTGTGGAACATCCTCTCACCGAGTCCTAGGATGTGCCCATGGGACTGCGCGAGACGAATGCCACACGTACGCGAGCCGCGATCGCCGACACGGCGCTGGCGCTGTTCCTGGACCGCGGGTACGAGGAGACGACGATGGAGGACGTCGCAGCGGCAGCGCAGGTCGGGCTCTCCACGCTGTACCGGTACTTCCCCTCCAAGGAGCTCCTCGGCACCTCCTACTTGGGCGAACCCTCGCTGCTCGCAGACGCGCTGCGGGCGCGTCCGTCGGGTGAGCCGGTTGAGATCGCCCTCGGCCACGTGCTGGTCGACTTCGTCTCGTCGAGCGACGACGAGAAGCTGGACTCGGGCCGCGTGCGTGACCTGATCCAGCAGAATCCCCGCATGCACGGCCGCCTGCTCGACTGGCTCATGCAGACCCACGTCGCCTTGACCGCGGCGATCGCGGAGCGGCGGGGCGGGCCCGCCGACGACATCGTGGCGGCCGTCCTGTCCTGGAACGCCGTCCTGGTGCTCGAACGGGCGTCCGACCGGATGCGGACGAGGCGCGGCGGCACCGTGGCCGACGCCGTGCGCGAGGCGATCGCCGAGTTGGGCCAGGCCGAGGTCATGGGCCCTCGGTTGCCCCCTCCGTGAGGGCGGCCGCGTAGGCCGTGACCGACCGCTGGTACCGCGGGAGGGTCGGCACCACGGCCTCGAGCAGCACGCGCACGGCCTCGTCGGACCGCCCGGCGTCGCGCAGGGCCAGCGCGAGGAACGCGTCGCGCGCCGTGCCCACCGGGCTGAGTCGAGGCAGGCGTTCGAGCAGGTCGATCGCCAGGTCGGGTCGCCCGAGGTTCCGCAGGGTCGACGCGTACTGGACGGTGGCCTGCGCGTGCTGCTCGGGCCCGAGTCCGATCGACAACGCTCGTTCGTAGTGCGTCGCGGCCTCGAGCTCGCGGCCCGTGCTGTCGTGCGCCCCGGCGAGCTCGAACCACCGCCGAGCGTCGTCGTCGCCCAGCTCGTCGGCCAACGAGGAGATCTGGGCCAGCAGGTCGTCGTCGGGCAGGTCCGCGGCCCACACGGCGTCGACCCGCCGTTGCCAGTCGTCGCTCATGCGTCGCGGTCCAGGCAGGTGCAGATGCAGACCTTGTTTCCCTCGGGGTCCGCCAGCACGGTGAAGGCCGGAGCCTCGGCGTCGCTCGCCAGGGTGCCGCCCGCGGCGAGGACCGCGGCGATCCGTTCGTCGGCGACGTCGGGGGCCACCCACACGTCGAGGTGGAAGCGCTGCCGCGGCTCGTCGTGCGGCTCGGTCTGCTGCAGCCAGACGATGAGCTCACCGGTCTCCGGGTCGACGACGTCGTTGCCGTCGACGTGGTCGGGCGACCCCGTGACGGCCGCCGACCAGAACCGGCCGACGGCTTCCAGGTCCGACGCGTCGAGGGCGAGCTCCGACACCCGCACGTCCGCCCGTCGGGCCGTCACGCCGAGCTCGGTCGCGATCGTCGAGATGGTGCTCGCGAGGCGCAGGTCCCGATCGGTCACGGCGCCGACGTCGTGGCTGCGCAGGGCGATGTCGACTCCCCCGTAGCGGAGCGCGACGTCCGGGTGGTGGTCCGCCCGCTCGGCCTCGGCACCGATCGCCGCCACGAACGCCAGGCCCGTCGCGAAGTCTCCGGTCGCGAAGCGGGCCCGGATCCGCCGGTCGACGAGGACCCAGTCGTCGAGGCCGGAGGCCAGGAAGGCCTCGGTGGTCACGTGCGTGCTCTCAGGACTCATGCTCCGAGTGTTGCCCGATCCGCAGCGGCTCACACGTCGAGGACGCCGGTGCGATCGACGAGCGGCGGTTCCGACCAGGGGAAGTTGATCCATCGATCGGTGCTTCGCCAGGTGTACGTCGGGGTGATGACGGATGCGGGCTTGTCGTACAGCACGGCGGTGCGGACGTCGTCGCCGTGGCCGCGGCAGAACTCCACCACGAGCTCGAGCGTACGGCCGCTGTCGGCGACGTCGTCGACGACGAGCACGCTCTTGCCGTCGAGGTCGGCCGCGTTCAGGAACGGAGGCAGGATCACGGGAGCCTCCCGGGTCGTGCCGACACCGGTGTAGAACTCGACGTTCAGGGCGAAGAGGTTCTTGCAGTCCAGCGCATAGGCGATCGCACCGGCCGGCACGAGCCCACCCCGGGCGATGCCGAGCACGACGTCGGGCGCGAAGCCCGACGCGTGCACCAGGGCGGCCAGCTCCCGGCTCGCGGTGCCGAACAGCTCCCAGGTCAGGACCTCGCGCTCGGGCGTCGTCATGGCGCCATCGTGTCAGGCGTTCGCGACCGCTGTCGCCATCGTCTCCATCACGTGTCGGGCGGCCTCCGCCGGACCGTCGAGGAAGTAGTGGTCGCGCCCGGGCAGGTCCAGGTGCTCGACCTGCACCCCTGCCTGCTGGAGCCGTGCGACGTAGGCGACGGCCTCGGCGCGCAGCCGGTCGCGCGAGGCCGTGACGACGAACGTGGGCGGATGCCCGGCGAGCGTCTCGGCGAGCAGTGGCGAGGCATAGGGCTCGGTCCGCCGCGCGACGTCACGGAAGTAGGTCTTCCGCACGAGGTCGATCACCGCCGGCGAGATCATCGCTCCTGTGGGCGCGGGCTTGTCGACCGTCGACACGTCGAGCGACGGGACACCCAGCAGCTGGAGTCGCGGGCGGGGCGTGCCGAGGTCGACCGCCTGGAGGCACGCCGAGGCGGCCAGGTTGCCTCCGGCACTGAACCCACTGACCGTCAGTCGGCTTCGGTCCCACGGCCCGTGCTGCTGGACCCATGCCAGGACGTCATGGGCCTGCTCCTGGGCCACGGGGTACCGACGACGCGGGGCGACGTCGTAGTCGACGTTGACCACCGTGACACCCGCCCGGGCCACGAGGTAGCGGCACCAGAAGTCGTCCATCCTCGGGTAGCGCATCAGGAAGGCACCGCCGTGGAGGTGCACGTGCACGGGAGCCGGTGTGGTGCGGGCTGGATCGGTGTAGACCTCACACCGGACCCGGCCGTGGCGGGTGGGGACCGTCAGTCGCTCGGGTTCGGGCAGGTCGCCACCGGCGAAGACCCTGTCGCGGCCGTAGTGCACGGTCAGACGCGCCGTCGCGCCCGTCAGGACGGCCTGGGCGTCGGCGAGGAACGACATGTGAGGACTTCGGAGCCGCGGTGGGGTCAGACGGGTGCGAGGTGGGCGGCGCTGAGGTGCATGAGCTCGTCGACGAGCGTCTCCCGGGAGAAGCCCGGATCCTCCAGGACCCACTGCACGCAGAGGTGCTCGACCATCCGCACGAGCAGCCAGGCCGAGACCGCTGGCCTGACGCGGTCCGTCGGACGTGACACCGCCAGATAAGCCCCCACGAGCTCGCTGATGCGGCGTTCGAGCTGGTCCACATGCGGCGCGACGCGAGCACGGGGCAGCTCGCGGGCCATCAGGCGGACGTACTCGCGGTTCGCCTCCAGGATCTCGAGCAGGCCCTCGTAGGACGCCCGCATGAGCTCCAGCGGCGGTCGGTCCAGGCGTTCGGTGACGACGGCGGTGAGCTGTTCGGCGATCTCCGTGGAGTACGCGTCGACCACGGCCGACAGCACGGCGTCCTTGTTCGGGAAGTACTGGTAGAGCGATCCCGGGCTGATCCCGGCCGCGTCGGCGACCCGGTTCGTCGTGGCGCGTTCGTAGCCGTGCTCGACCAGCACCTGGCGGCCGGCGGCGACGATCCGGTCGACCATGTGCTTGGAGCGTTCCTGCTGCGGGGCCTTGCGCAGGCCGGGGCGGGGGGACGTCATGACGCGAATTGTATGCGAGTAATTGCTCGTGTCACGCTCCTGGCATGTCAGCACCAGCGTTTCCCGACGTCGCGGACCGCCACACTCCCCCGGCGCCGCCCACGCGCTTCCGGGCGGCCGAGGCGCGTGGCGCCAGCATCGGCAAGATGCTCCGGGTCGTCGGCCGTGTCCGTGAGGTCGACGAGGACCTCATGAGCCGCATCGGTGAGCGGTTCTGGACCGTCGACGAACCAGGTGCGCGGCTCGCCGCGGCGATCCGCTCCCAGGGCGACGACCGCGTCCGACTCGACCAGTTCCACCGCGCGCTCGCGCACGGCGTGGACGCCGTCCCTGACGCTCCCGCAGCCCTGCGCGAGTTCTTCGCGACCCTCGAGGACACGCCCGAGTGGGTCGACGTCGACCTCATGAACCGCGGCGGCGAGGTCTACCGGCGCCTGGGACGCAACGCCGGCGACGTCCTCCTGCAGCTGTCCCTGATCGGTGGCTACCGGTTCGGCGGACCGACCGACCTGCTCGTCGCGACCGGGGGCCTGACCGGCGACATGACGCGGCGAAGGCTCGCGGAGACCCAGCAGTGGAGCATCGCGGTCACCGAGCACGACGCGATGCTGCGTGACGGGGCCGGCTGGAAGCTCACGGCGCACGTCCGCCTCATGCACGCCCTGGTCAACCACCGGTTCGACCACCATCCGGACTGGGACTCGGCGCACTGGGGACGTCCGATCAACCAGACCGACCAGGCCGCGACCCTCGGCCTCTTCACCGGCGCGCTGCTGCTGGGGGTCCGGGCGCTCGGCGTCACGGTGACCCGTGAGGAGTCGCGCGCGGTCATGCACCTCTGGAAGTACGTCGGGTGGGTCATGGGTGTCGACGAGGACTGGTTGTTCGACACCGAGCGAGAGCAGCACCGGTTGAACTATCACGTGCTCCTGGCCCAGGACGACGTGACCGAGGCCGGGGCGCTGCTCGCCGGCTCGATCGTCGACGTACAGGCCGACCTGCACTTCCGTCGCTTCGCGAGGTTCCACCGCTGGTACGCGCCGCGCCGACTGCTCAGCATGCTCCGCCCCTTCCTGGGCCGGCGGGGACTCGCCGACCTGCGACTCCCGGCCCGTGTGCCGTGGGCCACGGCCCTGGTGCTGCCGGGCAACCTGTGGCGGTACGGCGTCCTCATGCGCACCGCGTGGGGGCGCCGACGGATCGACCGGTGGGCGCGGGCGTACCGCGACGAGCAGATGTACCGCTACTTCGGCGACGACGCCCCGGACGTCGGCCGCTTGAGCGCCTGAGCGCATGATGGACCGGTGCAGATCACCCGCTTCGGACATGCGGCCGTGCTCGTGGAGTCGGCGGGCCGCCGGGTCCTGATCGACCCGGGTGCGTTCAGCTCTCCCGCGACCTTCGGCCTCGAGCACCTCGACGCGATCGTCGTCACGCACCAGCACCCGGACCACCTCGACCGCGACCGCGTCCCCGCACTCCTCGCAGCCAACCCCGAGGCGCTCCTGCTGGCCGACCCGATGACGGCCGAGGAGCTGGGCGGTGACTGGCAGGCGCACACCGACGGCGACCGTCACGAGGTCGGCGACCTGCTGCTGCGCGCCGCGGGCCGGGAGCACGCCGAGATCCTGCCCTCGATCCCGATCGTCGACAACGTCGGGCTGGTCGTCACGGCCCCGGGCGAACCGACGTTCTTCCACCCGGGCGACAGCTACGGCACCACGCCCGAGGACATCGACGTCCTGGCCCTGCCGCTCGGCGCCCCGTGGGCCAAGGTCTCCGAGACGGTCGAGTTCCTCCAGCGGGTCGCGCCTCGCGTGGCGTTCCCGGTGCACGACTGCACGATCTCGGCGCTGGCGTACGACATCTACTGGAACCATGTCGTGGGCCACGGCGGCGTCGACGACGTGCGCCGGCTGGACCAGACCGACGGCACCGAGGTCGACCTCCCGGGCGGCGTCGCGTGACACCGACCTTCCCGCGGGCCGCGATGGTCCCGCTCATGGTGCTGGCCGGCGCCCTCGTGGCCTTGCAGTCACGCGTGAACGGTGCCCTGGCCGACGAGATCGGTTCCGGGTTGCGAGCCGGGGCACTGGCCGCCGTCATCAGCTTCGGCAGCGGTCTCGCGGTCATCTCCGTCGTGGTGGTCACCACGCCCTCGGGGCGGACCTCGATGCGGCGCCTGGCGCATGCCCGGGCCGTCAAGCGCCTGCGCTGGTACGAGCTGCTGGGCGGCCTCGGCGGGGCGTTCTTCGTCGCGAGCCAGGGCATCGCGGTCGGCACGATCGGCGTGGCCCTGTTCATCGTGGCGTTCACGGCGGGCCAGTCGCTCAGCTCGCTCGTCGTCGATCACATCGGCTTCGGCCCGGGCGGGGCCCAGCGCGCCTCCACCGGGCGGGCCGTGGCGGCCGCGTTCGCGATCGTCGCGGTGCTGCTCAAGGCACTCGACCAGATCGAGACCGGTGCCACCTGGCTGACGCTCGCCCTGGCGGTCCTGGCCTTCGCGACGGGTGTCGCGCAGGCCATCCAGCAGGCGCTCAACGGCCGCGTCTCACAGGTCGTCGGGTCTCCCGCCACGACGTGGAACAACTTCGTGGTCGGGACGACCGCGCTGCTCGTGCTGCTGGCCGCGTCGTTCCTGGTCGACGGGCACGTCGGCACGCTCCCGACGAGGGGCTGGCTCTACCTCGGCGGCGTGCTCGGCATCGGGTTCATCATGGTCGCGGCGATCGCCGTGCACGCCTACGGCGTCCTGGTGCTGGGACTGTGCATGATCGCGGGGCAGGTCGTGACGGCCGAGGTCCTCGACGTGATCGACCCGGCGGTCGAGGTCGGCCCGCTCGGGATCGCGGGTGGAGCCGTCGCCCTCGTCGGTGTCGTGGTGGCGCTGATGCTGACGGCCCCGAAGGACACGCCGCCGGCGTGAGCTTGTCGTATCTCATATGCGAGATACGCTGGCCCGGTGACTGACGACTACCTGAAGCGCATCGGCACCATGATCCGCGACGCCCGCATCCGGGCGAACAAGACCCAGGCCCAGCTGGCCGAGTCGCTCGGCAGCAGCCAGAGCGCCGTGAACCGCATCGAGAAGGGTTCGCAGAACCTGACCCTGGAGATGGTGGCGCGGATCGGCAGCGCGCTCGACTCCGGCCTGGTCAACGTGGGTTCCTCGGGCCCGAGTCACCTCCGCGTCCACGGCGGCACCGAGCTGCACGGCTCGATCGACGTCAAGTCCAGCAAGAACGCCGGTGTCGCCCTGCTGTGCGCGTGCCTGCTCAACGAGGGCACCACGGTGCTGCGCAAGGTCGCGCGCATCGAGGAGGTGAACCGGCTGCTCGAGGTGCTGTCCTCGATCGGCGTCCGCACGCGCTGGCTGAACGCCGACAACGACCTCGAGCTCGTCGTCCCTGCCGAGCTCAAGCTCGACCAGATGGACGAGACGGCGGCGCGCCGCACGCGCAGCATCATCATGTTCCTCGGCCCGCTGATCCACCGCGAGTCGACGTTCGAGCTCCCCTACGCGGGCGGCTGCGACCTCGGCACCCGCACGGTCGAGCCCCACATGACGGCGCTGAAGCACTTCGGGCTCAAGGTCGTCGCGACCGAGGGCAGCTACCACGCCGACGCCACGCCGCACGTGCCGGAGAAGGCGATCGTGCTGACCGAGCGCGGCGACACCGTCACGGAGAACGCCCTGCTCGCCGCGGCCCGGGTCGACGGTGTCACGATCATCCGCAACGCCAGCCCGAACTACATGGTCCAGGACCTCTGCTTCTTCCTGCTCGAGCTGGGCGTCGAGATCGAGGGCGTCGGCACCACGACCCTGCGCGTGACCGGCAAGCCGCGCATCAGCCGTGACGTCGAGTACGCGCCGAGCGAGGACCCGATCGAGGCCATGAGCCTGATCGCCGCCGCGATCGTCACCCAGTCGAGCATCACGGTGCGACGCGTGCCCATCGAGTTCATGGAGATCGAGCTCGCGGTGCTGGAGGACATGGGGTTCCGCTACGACCAGAGCGACGAGTACCTCGCCGAGAACGGCCGCACCCGCCTGGTCGACGTCACGACCCACCCGTCGCCGATGCGGGCCCCGATCGACAAGATCCACCCGATGCCGTTCCCCGGGCTCAACATCGACAACCTGCCCTTCTTCGCCGTCATCGCGGCCACCGCCACGGGGCAGACGATGTTGCACGACTGGGTCTACGAGAACCGCGCCATCTACCTCACCGAGCTCAACAAGCTCGGGGCCAAGGTCACGCTGATGGACCCGCACCGCGTGCTCGTCGAGGGCCCCACCCACTGGAGCGGCGCCGAGATGGTGTGCCCGCCGGCGCTGCGGCCCGCTGTCGTGATCCTGCTGGCGATGCTCGCGGCCAAGGGCACGTCGGTCCTGCGCAACGTCTACGTCATCAACCGCGGCTACGAGGACCTCGCCGAGCGCCTCAACGCGCTCGGCGCGCGGATCGAGACCTTCCGGGACATCTGACCCGGGACGCAATAGCGTGGGGGCGTGACCATGGCGATCGCCCATCGCGGCGGAAGTCTCACGGCGACCAACGTGGGCATCGAGAACTCCCTCGAGGCGTTCGCCCACGCCGCGTCCCTGGGCTATCGGCACCTCGAGACCGACGTCGTCTGCTCGCGCGACGGTGTCGCCTACGTGTGCCACGACGTGAGGCTGCACCGGCTGACCGGTCAGCGACTGCACGTCGGCGATCTCGAGTCCAGCCGGGTCGACGAGCTGCGGCTCGACGGCCGGGTGCGGATCCCCCGGCTCGACGAGCTGCTGCGAGCCCACCCCGAGGCGTGGTTCAGCATCGACGTCAAGGCGGACGACGCGGTCGAGGAGACGTGTCGGGTCCTGGAGTCCGAGGGCGCCGTCGAGCGGGTCTGCCTGGGCAGCTTCGACCACCGACGGACCGTGGCGATCCGGGAGCGTCTTCCGAGCGTCGAGACCGCTGCGTCGCGGCGGGAGGTCGTGGAGGCGCTGGTGGTGCCGCCCGCTCGGCGCCGCCCGGCCTACCGGTGGCTGAGCGTGCCGGCCACGCGCAAGGGGATCCGTGTCGTCACGAGACGATTCGTCGAGGGCGCCCACGCGAGCGGTGTCGGCGTGCTCGTCTGGACCATCGACGAACCGTCCGAGATCGAGCGTCTCGTCGGCCTGGGCGTCGACGGGATTTTCACCGACCGCACCGACACGCTGCGCGACGTCCTCGTCGCGCTCGGGACCTGGGAGAGCTGATGGCCGATCACGTGACCGACGCCGTCGCGACCGCGACGACCCGCCGACAGGTCATCGCCTGGAGCTTCTGGGACTGGGGCTCGGCCGCGTTCAACGCGGTCATCATCACCTTCGTCTTCTCGGTGTACCTCGTCGACGGCGTCGGCGGCGAGCTCGAGGGCGGGATCTCGGCCGCCACGTGGCTCGCCTGGTCGGTCGCCGCAGGCTCGGTCGTGATCGCGGTGCTCGCGCCGGTCACGGGGCGCAGGTCGGACGCCGGCGGGGGGCGTCGCCGATCGCTGGCCTTCCTCACCGCGGGCGTCGTGGCCGTGACGGCGCTCATGTTCTTCGTGCGGGAGGACGCCTCGTACCTGTGGCTCGGCCTGCTGCTGCTCGTCGTGGGCGAGATCCTCTTCGAGCTGTCACAGGTGCCGTACTTCGCGATGCTGCGCCAGGTCTCGACACCCGCCAACGTCGGTCGTGTCTCGGCGATCGGCTGGGCGTTCGGCTACCTCGGCGGCATCGTCCTGCTGCTGGTCTGCTTCTTCGGGCTCATCACCGGAGATGGCGGCCTCCTCGGCGTGTCGACCGACGACGGCCTCAACATCCGGATCGTCGCGGTGCTCGCGGCGGTGTGGTTCGCCGTGTTCGCCGTGCCGGTCCTGCTCGTCGTGCCCGAGCTGCCGGCAGCGGCCAGCCCGGCCGAGAAGGTCGGGATCGTCCAGTCGTACCGGGACGTGGGACGTGACGTGGCCCGCATGTGGCGCGAGGACCGCGTCGTGCTGCAGTACCTGCTCGCCAGTGCGGTCTTCCGCGACGGTCTGGCCGGGGTCTTCGCGTTCGGCGCCGTCCTCGCGGTCTCCGTCTACGGGTTCACCGACGAGAGCGTCATCATCTTCGGCATCGTCGCGAACGTCGTGTCGGCCGCCGGTGCCCTCGTGGCCGGACGTCTCGACGACGTCCGGGGCCCCCGCACCGTGATCGTCGTCTCGCTGAGCTCGATGCTGGTCGCTGGGCTGGTGCTCCTCGTCGTCGACGGCATGGCGATGTTCTGGATCTTCGGCCTGATGCTGTGCCTGTTCGTCGGGCCCGCGCAGTCCGCGGCCCGCACCTACCTGGTGCGGCTCACCCCGCCCGGTCTGGAGGGCCAGAACTTCGGCTTCTACGCCATGACGGGCCGGGCCGCCTCGTTCCTGTCCCCCGCCCTGTTCGGCCTGTGCGCGTACCTCGGCGGTGACGACCGGTGGGGCATCCTCGGCATCATGCTCGTGCTGGGCGCCGGCCTCGTCGCGCTGCTCGCGGTGCCGGCCGACGTGCGGGACCGCGCGACCTCGGGCTGAATGGGAGTCACGGTCAACGCTGCACGGCGCCTCCTGCTCAGGGCCTCCTGCTCAGGGGAATCTCACAGTCCTGCCGTACGTTGACGCAGAGACGTCACGAGAGGAGTCCGATCATGGCTGAACGTGCCTTGCGCGGTGCGCGACTGGGTGCCCAGAGCTTCGAGGACGAGCGCGGTGTCGAGATGGCGCCGCGGCAGGAGGTCGCGTACGTCCTGCCCGACGGCCGCACCTTCACCGTCACGATGTCCGACGAGGCCGAGGTCCCCCTGCAGTGGGAGGACCCGAAGTCCGGCATCGTGGGCCGTCTCGTCGACGGTGCCGAGCCGGAGGCGAAGGACGAGAAGCACGTCCGCACCCACTGGGACATGCTGCTCGAGCGTCGCTCCGTCGACGAGCTCGAGGAGATCCTCACCGAGCGCATCGAGCTGCTGCGGGCGGGCGAGATCGGTCCGCCGCACCTGCACCGCCGCACCAAGAAGGCGGCGTCGCGCCGCTGAGCTAGGAGCGTCGGGTCAGTGCGGTCCTGAACCGTGCGACCCGGCGCTCGAGGCCCCACAGGGTCACCTTCCAGAGCGCCTCGCGCACGATCGACCCGCTCATCTTGGAGTGGCCCTGCGTGCGCTCCACGAACGTGATGGGGACCTCCGCCACCGTCATCTGGGCGTCGAGGACCCGTCTGACCAGGTCGACCTGGAAGCAGTAGCCCTGCGACGACACGTCGTCGAGCGGCAGACGCTCGAGGGTCGTGCGCCGGAAGGCGCGGAACCCGCCCGTGACGTCCGACACCGACAGGCCGAGTGCTTTCTGCGCGTACCAGGTGCCGCCGCGCGAGATCAGCTTGCGGTACCACGGCCAGTTGACGACGCCGCCACCTGGCACCCACCGCGAGCCGAGCACGAGATGGGGGGCCCCGTCGGCGTCCTCCTCGGCGATGCGGGCCAGCAGCGTGGGCAGGTCCTGCGGACGGTGCGAGCCGTCGGCGTCCATCTCGACGACCACGTCGTAGTCGCGTGCCAGGGCCCAGGCGAACCCGGCACGGTAGGCCACCCCGAGACCCTGCTTGCCGGGCCGGTGCAGCACGTGCACGCGCTCGTCGCGTCGCGCGAGCCGGTCGGCGACGAGGCCTGTGCCGTCCGGTGACGCGTCGTCGACGACCAGCACGTCGACCGACGGGGCGTGGACGGCCAGACCGTCGAGGAGGCGGGGCAACGACTCCGCCTCGTCATAGGTCGGCACGACGACCAACGTGCTCACGTCGCCGCGCCCTCCCGTCGTCTCGTCATCGCTGCGAGCCCCCATCCCACCACACCGAGGACCAGCAGCATGACCTCGAGGGGGCGTGCCAGGACGGCCGCCGGCGTGGTGCCGTCGGCCAAGGGCACGTCGGTCTCGATCGTGGCGGGCTGGCGCAGCGGCGCACGGGTGACGACGACGCCATCGGCGTCGATCACGCCGGAGATGCCGTTCGTGGAGGGGACGAGGACCCACCGCCCGGTCTCGATGGCGCGAAGCCGCGAGATCGACCACTGCTGCGCGGGCTGCGCCGTGCCGGTGAACGCCGCGTTGCTGGTCTGGACCACGAGGACCTGCGCGTCGTCGGCGATCGCTTGGTCGACGACACCGTCGTACGCGATGTCGTAGCAGATCGTGTCGCCGATCCGGACGCCGTTGACCGTCAGGGCGCCGGGTTCGTCGCCGGCCACCATGTCGCGCGGGATGTCGCGATCGATCCGGGGCACCAGGCTCCCGAGCGAGTCGCGGAACGGGACGTACTCGCCGTAGGGCACGGGCTTGCGCTTGACGTACTTCTCCCCCGGCCCGTCGGCGGTCCAGACCAGGCCGGCGTTCTCGACGGTGTCGGTCGTGGGTCCGTCGAGGAGCCCTCCGACCAGGATGGGAACCCCGAGGTCCGCCACCAGGTCGTCGAGCTGGGCGCTCTCGTCAGGCCTGTTGCGCGGGTCGGTGTCGGTCGAGTTCTCGGGCCACAGCACGACGTCGGGCGCCTCGGTGCTGCCGTCCTCGACCCGGTCGACGAGTCGTCGGGTCTCGTCGACGTGCAGCTGGAAGATCGCACCGCGTGGCCACTGGAGGAACTCCCCCGGGGTGTTGCCCTGGACGAGCGCGAACCGTGCGGTGTCGGCGCCCGCCCCACCGGACAGCCCCACGGGCAGCAGCGCTCCGAGGAGCAGGACGCCGACGAATCCGGCCAGCGCAGCCGTGCGGTACCGCGCGGCGCGATCGACGACGAGCAGGAGCGCCGCCGCGAGACACGCCATCAGGAACGACGTGGCGGGGAGGCCGACGAGGCGCACCCAGGACTCCATCGGGGTGTCGAGCGCGGTGTGCACGAGGCGCCCCCAGGGAAACCCGGTGAAGGGGAACGACCCGCGGACCTGCTCGCCGAGCAGCCAGACGGCCGGCATCAGCACCGGCCAGGCAGCCAGCCGGGCGACCGACCGGAGCGGGAGCGCCACGACCCCCAGGAGCAGCGCCTCGGCGATCACGAGGCCGATGTAGGCACCGTCGCTCACGGCCCGCATCCACCAGATGAGCGGGCCGAAGAACGCCAGCCCCCAGAGCGCCCCGAGTGCGTAGACCCCGGCCCCCCGCAGGTCGGGGACGGCGCGCAGCACGCCGAACAGCACGGCGACGCCGATCAGCATCGCGTAGGGCAGGGCCAACGGCTCGAAGGCGAACGACGAGAGGATCCCCGACAGGACGACGAGGGGCGCAGCGAGCCGGAACGTCACGGGTGGCCGGTCAGTCCAGCACGACGAGCTGGCGCTCGGTGTCGTTGAGGATCTCGAGACCGTCGGTGGTGCAGACGGCGATGTCCTCGATCCGGGCCCCGAAGCGGCCGGGGTGGTAGATGCCGGGCTCGATCGAGAAGGCCATGCCCGGCTCGAGCACCCGCTCGTTGCCCTCGACGATGTACGGCTCCTCGTGGGTCTGGGCGCCGATGCCGTGGCCGGTGCGGTGGATGAACAGCTCACCGAAACCGGCTGACGTGATGAGGTCGCGACCGACCCGGTCGACCGACTCGGCGGTGACGCCGGGTCGTGCGTGGGCGCGCTGGAGGGCCTGGGCCTC
>CAYRZN010000037.1:0-17525 GCA_964428825.1 uncultured Aeromicrobium sp. | reverse complement strand
AGCACGTCGGCGCGTCGCTCGGATCGGCAGGGTGCGCTGCCCGTGCAGTCCATCGACGACCTCGGCGACCTCCGGGGCAAGCGGGTCCTGGTCCGCAGCGACCTCAACGTGCCGCTCGACGGCACGACGATCACCGACGACGGGCGCATCCGCGCGAGCCTGCCCACGCTGCGGCGGCTGGCCGATGCCGGCGCCAAGGTGCTCGTGACGGCCCACCTGGGCCGCCCCAAGGGCACGCCCGACCCGGCGTTCTCGCTCAAGCCGGTCGCGCAGCGTCTCGGCGAGCTCTGGGGCCAGCCCGTGCTGTTCGCGGGTGACACGGTCGGCGACGAGGCGCAGCACATCGTCGCGGCCCTCCAGGAGGGTCAGATCGCGGTGCTGGAGAACGTCCGCTTCAACGCGGGGGAGACCGCTGCGGACGACGCCGAGCGCGGCGCCTTCGCCGACCAGCTCGCGGCACTCGCCGACGTGTTCGTCTCTGACGGGTTCGGCGTCGTGCACCGCAAGCAGGCCAGCGTGTACGACGTCGCGACCCGGCTCCCGGCCGCGGTCGGCGGCCTCGTGCAGGCCGAGGTCGAGGTGCTGAAGCGCCTCACCGAGTCGCCGGAGCGCCCCTACGTCGTCGTGCTCGGCGGCTCCAAGGTGTCCGACAAGCTCGGCGTCATCGACAACCTCCTGGAGAAGGCCGACACCCTGCTGATCGGTGGCGGCATGGTCTTCACGTTCCTTGCCGCGCAGGGACACGGTGTGGGCTCGTCACTGCTCGAGTCCGACCAGCTCGACGTGGCCCGGGAGTACATCGAGCGCGCAGCTGCACAGGGCGTCGACCTCGTGCTGCCCAGCGACGTCGTCGTCGCCCCGGAGTTCTCGGCCGCCGCCCCCGCCACGGTGGTGGCGGCCGACGCCATCCCGGACGACCAGATGGGCCTCGACATCGGTCCGGACGCGGCGCAGGTCTTCGCCCAGCACGTGCGTGGGGCTCGGACGGTCTTCTGGAACGGCCCGATGGGCGTGTTCGAGTTCCCGGCGTTCGCCGGCGGCACCCGTGCGGTCGCGGAGGCCCTGACCCAGACCGAGGGCCTCTCGGTCGTGGGCGGCGGCGACTCAGCCGCGGCA
Organism: uncultured Aeromicrobium sp.; assembly: GCA_964428825.1. Taxonomy (GTDB): domain Bacteria; phylum Actinomycetota; class Actinomycetes; order Propionibacteriales; family Nocardioidaceae; genus Aeromicrobium. The sequence continues at coordinate 16,409 of CAYRZN010000037.1, read as the reverse complement.
GTCCGCCAGCTCGGCTTCGCCGACGACGCCTTCGGCCACATCTCGACCGGCGGCGGCGCCAGCCTGGAGTATCTCGAGGGCAAGACCCTGCCGGGTCTGGCCATCCTGGAGGAGAAGCAATGACCCGCACCCCGCTCATGGCCGGCAACTGGAAGAGCAACCTGAACCACCAGGAAGCCGTCGTGCTCGTCCAGAAGCTCGCCTGGACGCTGCAGGACAAGAAGCACGACTTCGAGAAGTCCGAGGTCGTGGTCATCCCGCCGTTCACCGACATCCGCAGCGTGCAGACGCTCGTCGACGGCGACCACCTGTCGATCCGCTACGGCGCGCAGGACGTCTCCGAGCACGACGGTGGTGCCTACACCGGCGAGATCTCGGCCGCGATGCTGGCCAAGCTCGGTTGCTCCTACGTCGTCGTCGGCCACTCCGAGCGTCGTGAGCACCACGATGAGTCCGACCAGGTCGTCAACACCAAGGCGGTGAAGGCCATCGCGGCCGACATCACGCCGATCGTGTGCGTCGGTGAGGGCCTCGAGGTCCGCCAGTCGGGTGAGCACGTGGCTCACACCCTGGCGCAGGTCGACGGTTCGCTGGCCGGACTGAGCGCCGACCAGGTCGGCGACCTGGTCGTGGCGTACGAGCCCGTCTGGGCCATCGGCACCGGTGAGGTCGCCACTCCCGAGGACGCCCAGGAGGTGTGCGCGGCCATCCGTTCGCGTGTCGCCGAGACCTTCTCGTCCGAAGCGGCCGATCGATTGCGTATCCTTTACGGCGGATCGGTCAAGGCGGCGAACGTCGCGTCGATCATGGCCCAGCCCGACGTGGACGGGGCCCTGGTCGGTGGGGCGAGCCTGCAGGCTGAGGAGTTCGCGGGCATCGCGCGCTTCTACAACCTGCCGGACGTCTCCGGCGCCTGACCCGCTCCACTCCCTCCCCGAAACCGGAAGCCTCCCCGTGATCATCCTCTTCTCGTCCGTGCTGGTCATCTGCAGCCTGCTGCTGATCCTGCTCGTGCTCATGCACAAGGGTCGGGGCGGCGGCCTCTCCGACATGTTCGGCGGCGGCGTCTCCAGCTCCCTCGGCGGTTCGTCCGTCGCCGAGCGCAACCTCGACCGCATCACCGTCGGCATCGCCGTCGTGTGGTCCGTGTCGGTCTTCGCCCTGGGCCTGCTGCTGAAGGTGAGCAACTGATGGCGACAGGCGCGATCCGCGGGAGCCGCATCGGCTCCGGACCCATGGGCGAGGCGGAGCGCGGCGAGGCCGCCCCGCGTCAGCGCATCCTGTACTTCTGCGCGAACGACCACGAGACGTCCATGGTCTTCTCGATCGAGGCCGACGTCCCGGACTCCTGGGACTGTCCGCGCTGCGGCCTCCCGGCGAGCGTGGATGCCGAGAACCGGCCCACGGCCAAGAAGACCGAGCCCTACAAGACGCACCTCGCGTACGTGAAGGAACGTCGCACCGACGACGAGGCGAAGCAGATCCTCGACGAGGCGCTCGACCTGCTGCGCACGCGTCGCAAGTCGGGCGACCTGATCTTCTAGAGGTCCCCAGCCGCTGCCGGGTCGAGGTACCAGCGCGTCTCGACGCGTCCGGCGACACCGCGGGCCGGCGTCGCGTGCACCGTGCCCTCGGGCGCCAGCGCCTTGGCGACGGCCTCGGCCTTGCCCTCGCCCGCCGCCACGAACCACACCGCGTCGGCGCCGTTGAGCACGGGGAACGTCAGCGAGATTCGCTCGGCCGGTGGCTTGGGGGAGCCGAAGACCTCGACGGCGCGGCGGTCACGCTCGTCGAGCTGGGCGAAGCCAGGGAAGAGCGAGGCGATGTGCCCGTCGGGCCCCAGGCCCAGGAGCACGAGGTCGAACGAGTCCGGCAGCGTGGCCGCGTACTGGTCGGCAGCCTCGGCGAGGCTCTGGTCGCACCCGTGGGCGGGCGTGGCGTGGATGCGGTTCGCGGGCACTCCGAGCCGGTCCAGGAAGGCTTCGCGAGCCTGCTGGTCGTTGCGGTCAGCGTGGCCGGCGGGGACGAAGCGTTCGTCACCCCACCAGAGGTCGACCCGGGACCAGTCGACCCGGGGGCTCGCACCCAGGTGCGCGTAGGTCTCGTTGGCGATCGTGCCACCGGTGAGGGCGATCCGGGGGGACGTGCCGGCAGTCTGGAGCTGGGCGATCCGCTCCTCCAGGTCGGCAGCGAGCACCGCGGCCGGGTCGTCGACGACCTGCACCTGCGTCATGCCAGCAGTCCCCGCAGTCGCGCGAGCCCGGACCCGACGTCGGTGAGGTGGAGCCGCAGCACGGGACGTCCGCGCTCGGCGAGCACCTGGCCGTCGCCGACGGCCTGGGCGGCGATGAAGTCGCCGAAGCTGAAGTCACGACCCGGGACGGCGAGGTCGGGACTGGGCGTTGCCGTGACCTGCAGGAACACGCCCGTGGGCGTGCCGCCCTTGTGGTACTGACCCGTCGAGTGCAGGAACCGCGGACCCCAGCCGAACGTGACAGGGCGGCCGAGACGCTCGCTGAGGGGAGCCCGGAGGTCAGCGAGGCCGGCGTGGGTCCAGCGGTCGAGGTAGACCTGGAGAGCCAGGTAGTCCTGAGGTCCGCGGACCTGGCCCAGGAGCTCGGACACCGCCTCCTCGACCGTGGTGGCGGTCGTGCCGAACAGCTCGACGTCGCCGTCGACCGCGTCGGGCGCCGGCAGCTCGACGTCGCCGCCGAGGAAGGTGCGAGCCGCCTTCTTGGCGCTCTCGACATCGGGCTGGTCGAAGGGGTTGATGTCGATGATCTCGCCTGCGACCGTCGTGGCGACCTCCCACAGCAGCATCTGGGAGCCGAGCGGGAGGTCGACGGCCGCGGCGTACCCGGACGGGGACTCGGGGAGGTCCTCGGTGCCGATGGCGACGACGAGGCAGTCGGGGGTGATGGCGCCGAGGGCGTCGGGCGTCGAGACGACCGGCAGCACCCCGCGTCCGTGCTTGCCCGTGGACTCCGCGACGAGCTGCTCGATCCAGTTGCCCACACCGGTGCCGGTGTGGTCGACCAGCACGAGCTTGTCGACGTCGTTGTCGGCGGCCACGCCGAGCAGCACCCCCAGACGAAGAGCCAGGTTCTCGACCGAGTCGGCCAGGTAGTCGTCGTGCACCTGTGCGGCCTGTTCCAGCAGCGCTGCCAGCGGCACGCCGGCGAGTCCGCACGGCACGAGGCCGAAGGCCGTGAGCGCCGAGTACCGGCCGCCGACCTGCGGGTCGGCACGGAAGACCCGGTAGCCCGCGGCGGTGGCGTACTCGTCGAGCGGCGACGACGGGTCGGTGACCACGACGATGTGGTCCTTCGCCAGCAGACCAGCGTCCTCGTAGGCCTGCTCGAACGCGCGGCGCTGGCTGTCGGTCTCGACCGTGCCGCCGGACTTGCTGGCCACGACCACGACGGCGGTCTCGAGGCGGTCGCCGACGGCGCTGCGCACCATGTCGGGGTCGGAGGAGTCGAGGACGGTCAGGTCGACCCCGGCCGTGGCGCAGATGACCTCGGGCGCGAGCGACGAACCGCCCATGCCGCAGAGCACGACGTGGTCGAGCCCCGCCTGACGCAGGTCGTCGCGTGCCGCGGCGATGCGGGGCAGGAGCGGCCGGGACGTCTTCGCCAGGTCGACCCAGGCCAGGCGCTTGGCGGCCTCGTCCTCGGCCTCGCGACCCCACAGCGTGGGATCGCGATCGGCCAGTCGCGAGGCGAACCGCTCGTCGACGAGGCGACGCAGGACGGCCTCGTAGGAGCGGACGGGAGCCGAGACGTGGACGCCGCCCATGATCAGGCCTGGGCCAGCGCGTCGGTCACGGTCTGGACGAGCTCGGCCCACGAGTCGTCGAACTTCTGCAGACCCTCGGTCTCGAGCTTGGCGACGACCTCGTCGTACGAGATGCCGGCCTTCTCGAGCTCGTCGATGACCTGCTGCGACTCCGCGGCCGTGCCGGTGACGGTGTCGCCGGTGACCTCGCCGTGGTCGGCGAACGCGAGCAGGGTCTTCTCCGGCACCGTGTTGACGGTGCCCGCGACGACGAGCTCGCTCAGGTAGAGCGTGTCGGGCAGGTTCGGGTCCTTGACCCCTGTGGACGCCCACAACGGGCGCTGCGGGTGGGCTCCGGCCGCGGCCAGCGCGGCGAAGCGGTCGCCGCCGAAGACCTCCTGGTAGGCGGCGTAGGCCAGGCGGGCATTGGCGAGAGCGGCCTTGCCACGCAGCGGGCTGTCGTCGGGAAGTCGGCCGTCGACCTCGGAGTCGACGCGGCTCACGAAGAACGACGCGACCGAGTGGATCGACGACAGGTCGCGTCCCTCGGCGGCCGCCTGCTCCAGGCCGTACAGGTACGCGTCCATGACGCCGCGGTAGCGCTCGAGCGCGAAGATCAGCGTGACGTTGACGCTGATGCCCTTCGAGATCGTGGCGGCGATGGCCGGCAGGCCCTCCTCCGTCGCGGGGATCTTGATCAGGAGGTTCGGCCGGTCGACCCGCGCCCAGAGCCGCTCGGCCAACGACACGGTGGAGTCGGTGTCGCGCGCCGCCCCGGGATCGACCTCGATCGAGACCCGGCCGTCGACCCCGCCCGTGGCCTCGTAGACCGGCATCAGCACGTCGCACGCCTGCTGGACGTCGGTCGTGGTGAGCTCGAAGATCGTCTCGTCGACGTCAGCACCGGCCGCCTTGAGCTGGCCGACCTGCTCGGCGTAGCGCTCGCCGTTGGCCAAGGCGGCCGCGAAGATCGTGGGGTTCGTCGTGACGCCCACGACGGAGCTCTCGTCGACGAGGGTCTTGAGGTTGCCGGTCGCGAGGCGCTCCCGCGAGAGGTCGTCGAGCCAGATCGATACTCCGGCGTCGCTGAGGGACTGCAGTCGTGCGTTCATGGTGCTCCTTGTGGGTCGGAGTCGAACGAGGGTGGGTCGAACGGGGTCAGTGCGAGGTGTCGGGAAGGACGGGGCCGGACGGGCGGGCGAAGAACGGCACCCCACCGGTGTGGCCGGCCGCCTCGATCGACTCGGTCGCGGCGGCGACGACGGCGTCGGCGGTGATGCCGAACTCGTCGTACAGACGCTGGTAGTCGGCCGAGGCGCCGAAGTGCTCCAGGCCCACGATGCGACCGGCGTCGCCCACGACGTCGCGCCAGCCGAACGAGACCCCGGCCTCGACGACGACACGGGCCCGGACGGCCGGCGGGATCACGCTGTCGCGGTACGCGGCGTCCTGCGCCTCGAACCACTCGCGCGACGGCATGGAGACGACGCGCGCGCCGATGCCCTGCTCGGCCAGGGCCTCGCGCGCGGCGACCGCGAGCTGGACCTCGGAACCGGTCGCGACGAGCACGACGTCGGGCTCGCCGCCGTTCTGGTCGAGGTCGGGGGCGTCGATCAGCGTGTAGGCGCCCTTGGCCGTGAGCGAGGCGTCGGCCCAGTCGCCGTCGCGGGGGAAGACCGGCAGGTTCTGACGGCTCAGGGCGAGGGCGGCCGGTGCCTGGTGCTCGAGGATCGTGCGCCAGGCGGCGACGGTCTCGTTGGCGTCGGCCGGACGGATCACCGCGAGGCCGGGAATGGCGCGCAGCGAGGCGAGGTGCTCGACGGGCTGGTGGGTGGGGCCGTCCTCGCCGAGACCGATCGAGTCGTGCGTCCAGACGTAGGTGACCGGCAGCTGCTGCAAGGCGGCCAGACGGACGGCCGGGCGCATGTAGTCGCTGAACACCAGGAACGTGCCGCCGTACGGGCGGGTGGGGCCGTGCTGCACGATGCCGTTCAGGATCGAGCCCATCGCGTGCTCGCGGATGCCGAAGTGCAGCACCCGGCCGTACCAGTCACCGGAGAACTTGCCGGTCGAGCGGCGCGGCGGCAGGAAGGACGGCTCGCCCTTCGGGGTCGTGTTGTTCGAGCCGGCGAGATCGGCGGAGCCGCCCCACAGCTCGGGCAGCTTCGGCGCCGCTGCCGTCAGGAACTCACCCGACGCGACCCGGGTGGCGACACCCTTGTCGGACGCCTCGTACGTGGGCAGGTCGGCGTCCCAGCCGTCGGGGAGGGTGAAGCTGCTCATCCGCTCCACCAGCGCAGCGCGCTCGGGGTTGCGGGAGGTCCAGTCGGCGTACTGCTCGTCCCACGCCTCGTGGGCGGCGCGGCCGCGGTCACGAGCCGCGTGCACGTGCGCCAGGACGTCGTCCTCGACGATGAACGACTCGTCGGTGGGGAACCCGAGGAGCTCCTTGGTGGCGGCGATCTCGTCCGCGCCGAGGGCCGAGCCGTGCGACGCGCCCGTGTTCTGAGCGTTCGGCGCCGGCCACGCGATGATCGTGCGCAGGACGATGATGCTCGGTCGCGAGGTCTCGGCCTCCGCGGCCTGGATGGCGTCCCAGAGGGCCGGGACGTCCTCGTGGTAGCTGCCGCTGGAGGTCCAGTCGACGGTCTGCACGTGCCAGCCGTAGGCGGCGTACCGCGCGGCGACGTCCTCGCTGAACGCGACGTCGGTGTCGTCCTCGATCGAGATCCGGTTGTCGTCGTAGATCAGGGTGAGGTTGCCGAGCTCCTGGTGACCCGCGAGCGACGACGCCTCGGCCGAGACACCCTCCTGCAGGTCGCCGTCGGACGCCAGCACGTAGACGCGGTGGTCGAACGGGCTCTCGCCTGCCAGGGCCTCGGGATCGAACAGGCCGCGCTCACGGCGGGCCGCCATCGTGACCTCGATGCCGGGGGTGTGCTTGTACTCGGGGTGCCCGGGGGTCTGGCTGCCCCACGTGCGCAGGCTCTTGAGGTCGTCGAGTCCCATGGGGTAGCCCGCGAGGAACAGCTGCACGTACTGCGTGAGGCTCGAGTGGCCGCACGACAGCACGAAGCGGTCGCGTCCCGTCCAGTCGGGGTCGTTCGGGTCGTGCCGCATGACCTTCTGGTAGAGCAGGTAGGCCGCGGGGGCCAGACTCATCGCCGTGCCGGGGTGGCCGTTACCGACCTTCTGGACCGCGTCGGCGGCCAGCAGACGGGCGGTGTCGACCGCGCGGGCGTCGAGATCGGACCAGTCGAGCGGGGCGCTGTCAGGGGTGGGGACAGAGGTCACGAAAGAGCTCCTCGAGAAGGCAGGCCGTGGGCCGCCCCGTTCTGGGCGACGCCGTCACGTCGAGCCTACTCGGGTGGCTTAGACTGGCGCGCGTGAGTCTCGTCGATCTCGAACAGCAGCAGGCGCCGTCCGGCGGTGGGACGTCCGCGCGTGACGTCGTCGGTGCGTACGTCGCGCTGATGAAGCCCCGCATCATCGAGCTCCTGCTGCTCACCACGGTGCCGGTCATGTTCCTCGCGGCCCGCGAGGTTCCGGATCTGTGGCTCGTGGTCGCCACGGTCGTCGGCGGCACCCTGTCGGCCGGAAGCGCCAACGCGCTCAACTGCGTCGTCGACGCCGACATCGACCAGAAGATGAACCGCACCAAGCGTCGTCCGCTGCCGCGCCACCAGGTCACGACCAACCGCGCGCTGGTCTTCGGCCTGGTCCTCGGCGTCGTCTCGACCCTCTGGCTGGGCCTCTTCGTCAACTGGCTCTCGGCCGGCCTCGCGCTCACGGCCAACGTCTTCTACGTCGTCGGCTACACGATGCTCCTGAAGCGCCGCACCTCGCAGAACATCGTCTGGGGCGGTGCCGCCGGTTGCTTCCCAGCCATGATCGGCTGGACCGCCGTCACGAACGAGGTGGCGTGGACCCCGGTCGTGCTGTTCCTGATCGTCTTCTTCTGGACACCGCCGCACTTCTGGTCGCTCGGCATGCGGTACCGCGACGACTACGCCGCCGCCGACGTCCCGATGCTGCCGTCGGTCACCACGTCACGCGAGGTCGCCCGACAGATCGTGGCCTACTCCTGGGTCATGCTCGCGACGTCGCTGGCGCTCTGGCCCGTGGCCGGCATGGGCTGGTTCTACCCGGCCATCGCGATCGGCCTCGGCATCGTGTTCCTGGTCGAGGCCTACGACCTGCAGAGTCGTGCCCGCGACACCGAGGACCTCAGCATCATCAAGCCGATGCGTCTGTTCCACTTCAGCAACGCGTACCTCGCGCTGCTGTTCGTGGCGGCCGCGGCTGACCCCTTCATCGGCTGACGACTTGTCAGGAGCGAGCCCGTGCCCGTTGATCCCACCGGTTCTGACCTGAAGCGTTACCTCGCCGAGGACCCGGGCGGTCCGGTCGTCATGCTCAACCTGCTCAAGCTCGTCGACGGTGGACGCGCTGGCTACGAGGCCTATGCCGAGGCGATCGCTCCCTTCCTCGAGAAGGTCGGGGGGCGGGTGCTCCACGCCGGTGACCTCGGTACCGCTCTCGTCCAGCGTGACGACTTCGACTGGGACGTCCTGCTGGTCGTCCAGTACCCGAGTCGTTCGGCCTTCACCGCCATGGTTGCCGACCCCGACTACCAGCAGATCACGCACCTGCGGACCGAGGCGCTGTCCGACGCCGTCCTGCAGGCCTCGACACCGTGGACCGCGGAGCTCGACTGAGCCGTCCTCCGCGGAGCGCGTTCAGAAGGTGAGTCGCCAGCTCGCGACGTCGATCGCGAAGTAGGAGACGACCAGCGCGCCGGTGTACAGCACCGAGACCGCGGCGGCGGCAGCGATCTTCACCGCGACGGCTCGACCGGCGGTCGCGCGGTGCCCGACTGCCGCCGCCCACCCCAGGACGGCCTCGGCGGGCGGCACGTAGACCGCGACGCCGAGCAGGCGGGTGGTCTCGCCCGTCGGCTCCCAGAGACCCACGACCGGAGCGAGCAGCTCCGCCGCGGCGAACACCACGAACGCCACCAGGGCCGCGCGTCCTGGACGCAGGTCGGCCGCGGCAAGGGCCAGGAACAGGGGAGCGACCCACATCAGGGCCATTGCGACCGGAACGGTGTCGTCGAACCGCGGACCGCCCTGGTCGGGGAACGCGAGCGTGCCGAGCACATCGGCCAGGATCCAGTCGGGGAGCACCTGGAAGGTCGAGACCAGGCACAGGAAGCCCACGAGGGGGAACCAGCTCGTGCCGCGGCAGACGACCGCCAGGCCCAGCGCGTAGACGACGACCGTGGCGGTGACGGCCCAGCCGCGCGCCGGTGCGTCGAGCGAGAGCGCGACCGTGCCGAGGACCGCCAGGACCAGGTGCACCAGCGCGAGCGAGCGGATATCCGGGCGTGTGTCGTCAGTCACGCCGCGACCCTACTGGCGGACGACGTCCCTCAGGGCGGGAACTTCGGTTTCCGGCATCCCGACGCCGCGGGAGCGTCCCAGCACGAAGGTCGCCGCCGCCACGAGCACGGCGGCGCCGACCAGGTGGGCTGCGACCAGGGCGATCGGCAGGTCGGTGAAGTACTGCACGTACCCGATGAGTCCCTGCGCGAGCTCGACACCGAGGAGGACCAGCGCCGCACGGAAGGCGGGGGTCCCGCGGAGCACGACGACCAACACGACCGTGGCGATCACGAGAGCCCAGACGGAGCCGGCATGGATGCGACTCCACAGCTGGGGGTCGAGCTCGTTGCGTGGCGCCTGGGCGTCACCGGCGTGCGGACCGCTGCCGGTGACCACAGTGCCGAGGTAGACGGCGACCCAGGTCAGGACGTACACCAGCGCGACGAGCCGGCCCGGCAGCCCGGTCATCGCCGAGCGAGCAGGTTCGCTGACCCGCAGGACCAGGACGATCGACCCCGCGACCAGCGCGAGCGAGAGCAGGAGGTGGATCGACACGATCCAGGGGTTCAGGTCGGTCAGCACCGTGATGCCGCCGACGACGCCCTGGAACGGGACCCCGATCGCGAGGACGCCGGCGTGGCGGCGCAGGGAGCCCGACGTGTGCGCCCAGCGCCAGACGGCCACGAACGTGGCGATCGCGACAGCGATCAGGACGTAGGTCAGGAGTCGGTTGCCGAACTCGATGACGCCGTGGAGGCCGAGCGAGCGGTGCGGCACGAAGGACTCCTCCGTGCACCGCGGCCACGTGGGGCAGCCGAGGCCGGATCCGGTCAGCCGCACCACGCCACCGGTGAAGATGATGACGGAGTTCGCCACGACCGAGGCCCAGGCCCAGGCGCGGACGTTGTCGAAGAGGCCGAGGAACGACTCCAGGAGTCGGCGCTGGCGCGATTGGTCCATCGGTGTCACTCCCACTTGAAGCTGCGGACGGTGGCGAGGCCGGCGACGAGGGACCAGACGACGAGCACGGCCAGGGGCGCCAGGGCGGACCCGCCGGCGAACGCGTCCCGAAGACCCTCGCCGAGGGCGCCGGAGGGCACGAGCTCCATGACCTGGCGGCCGGCCTCCGGGTAGCGCGACAGCGGCACCATGAGTCCGCCGCCGACCAGCAGGAGCACGTAGACGAGGTTGGCCACCGCCAGGGTGGCCTCGGCGCGCAGCGTGCCCGCGATGAGCAGGCCCAGCGAACCGAAGGCGGCGGTGCCGGCGACGACGAGCGCGAGCGCCCAGAGCCAGGCGACGAGTCCGCCGCTCGGCTCCCAGCCGAGTGCGAGCGCGGTCGGCACCAGCACGGCGAGCTGGATCGCCTCCACCGCCGCGACGGCCCCGACCTTGCCGAGCAGGAGCACCGAGCGGGGGAGCGGGGACGCGCCGAGGCGCTTCAGGACGCCGTAGCGGCGGTCGAACCCCGTGCTGATCGCGAGCGACGTGAACGACGTGGAGAGCACGGCGAGGGCGAGCACGCCTGGCGCGATGATGTCGATCGTGCGACCCGGTCCGAGGTCGACGACCTGGTCGGCCTTGGTGCCCATGACCAGCAGGAGCAGGGGGATGACCAGCGTCAGCAGCACCTGCTCGCCGTTGCGGAGCATGAGCTTGAGCTCCATGCCGGCCTGGGCGCGCAGCATCGCGGCGACACGGGCCGACCCCGGCCGGGGCGAGACGTCGAGCGGTGCTCCGGTCATCGCAGGCTCCTGCCGGTCAGGTCCAGGAACCGGTCCTCGAGCGTCTGGCGCTCCACGAGGATCGACTCAGGGAGCACGTTCCGCGCCGCACACCACGCGGTGATCGTGGCCAGCATCGCCGGGTCGACGTCGCCGGCGACGACGTACGAGCCGGCGACGCGCTCCTCGACCTTGGTGCCCTCGGGCAGGGCCTGCATCAGGTCGAGCACGTCGAGGCCCGCCGCGGCCGTGAAGCGGATGGTGTTGCGGGCCGACTCGCGCGTGAGCTCGGACGGGCTTCCACTCGCGATGACCCGGCCGGCGTCGACGACGTGGACGACGTCGCTCAGCTGCTCAGCCTCGTCCATGAAGTGCGTCGTGAGCACGGTCGTGACGCCGTGGTCGCGCAGCTCGGTGACGAGGTCCCACGTGGCGCGTCGGGCCTGCGGGTCCAGACCGGCGGTGGGCTCGTCGAGGAACAGCAGCTCGGGCCGACCGACGATGGCCATGGCCAGGGACAGGCGTTGCTGCTGGCCGCCGGACAGGCGGCGGTACGGCGTGCGGCCGCAGGACCCGAGGCCGAGGCGCTCCACGAGGGCGTCGACGTCCAGGGGGTGCGCGTGCAGCGCTGCGATGTGCCGGAGCATCTCGCCGGCGCGGGAACCCGACCAGGCGCCGCCGGACTGGAGCATGACGCCGACGCGGGGACGCAACGACGGGTCGCGCGGCTCCAGGCCGAGCACGCGGACCTCACCCTGCTGGACCGGCCGGAACCCTTCGCACGTCTCGATCGCGGTGGTCTTGCCAGCCCCGTTGGGGCCCAGGATCGAGGTGACGGTGCCGGGCGCGATCTCGAGGTCGAGGTGATCGAGTGCCGTGGTGGTGCCGTACTGCATGACGAGACCGTGGATCTCGACGGCGGGAACGGGCACCGGCACAGTCTAGGTGGGGCGCTCTCGCCCGACCGACCAGAGGCAGGCCTTGGTCGATCGGGTCGCGTCAGCGGCTGGGGGGAGCGGGGGGACCGGCAGGCACGGGGGCGGGAGGGGTCTTGCGACTCGAGGCGACGATGCCCGCGCCGAGGAGCGTGGCTCCGCCCACCACACCAGCCACGCTCGCCGAGCCGAACAGCAGGACCCACGCCAGTGCGTCGAACTTGGCGTCGGAGCCCGAACTACCGTTGCAGGAGAGTGCCCCGCTGGTGTCCGTGCACGTGACGAAGAGGTCACCGCCGCTGTTCTCGACCTCGTAGACCATCACGACGGTCAGCACGAACGACACCAGGCCGATCGCGAGCAGGAGGGCTCCGGCCACGATTCCCACGATGCGCATGGAACGCCTTCCCCTCGAATGGATCCGATCGACTCGGCAGATCGTACCGTCGACACCCGCCACCGGCACTGCGCCGGTGGATTCGGTCCGGTGACGGGCCTAGGCTGACGCCGTGGACCTCCCGGTGATGCCGCCCGTGACGCCGATGCTCGCGAAGTCGACGCCACGCGTCCCCGTCGCCGACGCGGTCGACGGAGGGTTCCTCTACGAACCCAAGTGGGACGGGTTCCGGTGTCTGGTCTTCCGCGACGGAGACGAGATCGAGCTCATGAGCCGGTCGACCAAGCCACTCACGCGGTACTTCCCTGACGTCGTCGCCGCCGTCCGTGAGCAGCTTCCCGATCGCTGCGTGGTCGACGGCGAGCTGGTCGTGGTCGTGGGCGATCGGCTCGAGTTCGACCTGCTGAGCCAGCGCATCCATCCGGCGCAGTCCCGCGTCACCGAGCTCTCGACGACCCTGCCGGCCAGCCTCGTCGTGTTCGACCTGCTGGCCGAGGGCGCCGACTCGCTGCTCGACGTCCCGCTCCGCGAGCGGCGTGCGCGGCTCGAGTCGCTGCTGTCGGACATCGTCGCGCCGGTGCACCTCACGCGAGTCACCCGCGACGCGACGGTGGCCGAGGACTGGTTCCACCAGTTCGAGGGAGCGGGGCTCGACGGGGTGATCGCGAAGCCGCTGGAGTCGGCCTACGTCCCGAACGGCCGCGCGATGCTGAAGGTCAAGCACGCCCGCACCGCCGACGTCGTCGTGGCCGGGTACCGCCTCCACAAGACGTCCACCGACGAGCAGCCGCTGCTCGGCTCGATGCTGCTCGGGCTCCACGCCTCCGACGGCGCGCTGCACCACGTCGGCGTGGCCGCCTCCTTCACCGCGGCGCGCCGCGCCGAGCTCGTGGCCGAGCTGGCTCCGGACGTGGTCGACCTTGCGGACCATCCGTGGGCCGAGATGGAGATGGGCCAGAACAGGTGGTCCTCGGGCAAGGACCTGTCGTTCGTGCCGCTCGCGCCCACGCGTGTCGCCGAGGTCGGGTACGAGCACATGGAAGGACCTGGCGAGGACGCCCGCTTCCGTCACACCGCGCAGTTCAAGCGGTGGCGCCCCGACCGCGAGGCGGCCTCGTGCACGTACGCCCAGCTCGAGGAAGTCGTGGGGTACCGCCTGTCGGAGGTGCTGGCGTGAGCGCCAAGGACGTCGCGCCCGTCGTCCATCCGGAGTCGGCCGCCGCGTGGGGCGCGTGGCTCGCTGAGAACCACGGGTCCAGCACCGGTGTCTGGGTCCGCATCGACGACCGCACGGGTCGCGACGGACGCATGGCCTACGAGGACGCGGTGTGCGAGGCGCTCTGCTGGGGCTGGATCGACGGCCAGACACGGTCGGGCAGCGAGACCGGTTCGCAGATCTGGTTCACGCGTCGCCAGGCCCGCAGCGCCTGGGCAGCCACCAACAAGGCACGGGCGGCCCGCCTGGAGGCCGAGGGACGCCTGCAGCCGTCCGGTGTCGCCATGATCGAGGCGGCCCAGGCCAACGGCATGTGGTCGGTGCTCGACGGACCTGAGGCGGGCCTCGAGCCCGACGAGCTCAGCACCGCTCTCGACGCGTCACCGGCGGCCCGGCAGTTCTGGGACGCGCTCCCGCGGAGCGCCCGAAAGTTCGCGCTCACCCAGGTGGCCATGGCCCGCAAGCCCGAGACGCGGTCGGCGCGCATCGTCAGGATCGTCGAGCAGAGCGCCGCCGGAGTGCGGCCCGACCGCTGAGGAGCATCGTGGACCACCACTACACCGTCGACGTCGACTGGGTCGGCAACCGCGGCGAGGGCACCACCGGCTACCGGTCGTACGGCCGCGACGTCGTCGTCCGCGCCGAGGGCAAGCCCGAGCTCGCCGGGTCCGCCGACGTGCCGTTCCGGGGGAGCCCCGACCGCTGGAACCCCGAGGAGCTCCTCGTGGCGGCGCTCGCGCAGTGCCACCTGCTGTCGTACCTCCACTCGGCGGTCAAGCACGGCATCGTCGTGGTCGACTACGCCGACTCCGCGGTCGCCACGATGGAGCAGGTCGGCGACGGCGGGCGGTTCACGTCTGTCACGCTGCGTCCGCGGGTCACGATCACCGACCCCGCGAAGACCGACCTCGCCCAGCAGATCCACGCCGAGGCGAGCGCGAACTGCTTCATCGCGGCGTCGGTCGCCTTCCCGGTGCTCCACGAGCCGGTCGTGACGGTGGCAGCCAGCTAGTACCGACCGTCGCCGTCGGCCAGGCGCCGAAGCTGCGCGATCAGGGCCGCCGACGGCTCGATGTCGTCGGCGTTGAGGCCGCGGCGGATGTCGTCGGGCAGCGTGGCCACGCCCTCGCCGTCGAGCGACTTGACCTCCTCGTGGAGGTCGAGCATGAGCGCGTCGAGCGCGTTGGCGGTGGCCGCCGCGTCGCGGAGGCGGTCGGCGAGGTCCGCCGGCACGGCCCCCCGGTACTTGTAGTGGATCTTGTGCTCGAGGCTGGCCCAGAAGTCCATCGCGATGGTGCGGAACTGCACCTCGACCGTGACCGGCAGGGGGCCGTCGGTCAGGTGCACCGGCACCTGGATCAGCGTGTGGAGGCTCCGGTAGCCGTGTGGCTTGGGCTCCTGGATGTAGTCGCGCACGTCGAGCACCGTGAGGTCGGACTGCGAGGTCAGCAGCTCGAACACGTGGTAGACGTCGGACACGAAGCTGCACGTGACCCTGACCCCGGCGATGTCGGTGATCGTCTCGCGGATGGAGGCGAACGTGGGCTCCGAGCCCTTCCGCTCCATCTTCTCGGCGATGCTGTCGGGAGACTTCAGCCGCGACGCGATGTTCTCGATCGGGTTGTAGTCGTGCATCATCGCGAACTCGTCACGCAGGATCGTGAGCTTGGTGACGACCTCCTCCATCGCGAAGCGGTGGGGGAGCATGAACCGCATGAAGTCCTGACGCAACGCACGGACATCGTTGATCCGCACGGTGGCCGTGTCGTCGGCTCGCGTGAGTCGCGGCTTCGGAGTCTGCACCCCCACAGGGTAAGCACTGGGCCCGAGATCGTCTCGTCCGAGGTGATCTGGGACACGTTCACGCGGGCCGGAGCTGGTGGGCGCCGAGCCACGAGAGGTGAGCCGTCACGCGGCCCGATCCGTCGGTCAGGGGCGTGGTCCAGACGACCTGCGCCTCCCAGCCCCGCACGCCTCGGCGCCAGCCCAGGATGAGGCCGGGGTACTCGATGACTTGGTGCCGCGAGCGCAGCTCGGACAGGTTGACCCACACGTGCGCGTGCTTCGGCACGGTGGGCACGTCGACGCCCGGCCCGTCTGCCTCGACACCGCCGCGGCCGGCTCGCATTCCCGGGGGCACGTCCACCACCCCAGTAGAACATGCGTTCGAACGCCGTGGCCAGTCGTCGCTCGCGATGCGTGGGCAGGGTCTGGCCAGTAGCGTCGAGGAGTCGGACCGGACACTTGGGTGCAGGCGCGGGGGAGAACGCGCCGGGAGGGAGCAGCATGGGGACCGCACGCGCGTACGCGATCGGTCGGCTCGTGGCGGCGATCGCCTTGGTGCTGACCGTGATCGGTGTGGTGATCTCCTACCGCAGCGGCCCGTTCTGGCTGACGTCGTTGCTGGTCTGCGTCACGCCCTTGCTCGCGGCCTGCGCGATCTACCTGCGCCCACCTCGGCAGACCCGGCTCGCGCTGTACCGCGCGGCGCCTGCGGCACCGTCCGATTGAGGCGATGATGGGTGGTCTTGCGATGGTACGAGAAATTCACCATATCGTTATGTGGGGTATTTTGATCTTCTTACCGATCCATATTTATATGGCTATCTTTAACTCGATTATGGGTAAAGAAGGCTCTATGGATGCCATTATCAGCGGTTACAAGTTTACAAAACACGATTCAAAACACTAAGCGAGTTTTGGCTTGAAAGTGTTGGTTTTAGGCATTGGCAACGTGATGTTCTCCGACGAAGGCGTCGGAGTGCATCTTTGCCGCCTTGTGGAACAAAAATATGCGTTTTCTTCTTCTGAGCATACCTTAGATTTTATCGACGGCGGTACGCTCGCACAAAGATTAATTCCCGTCATTGCCGAATACGATTATTTGATCGTCCTCGATTGTGTCGATGCCGACGACGGCTAGATCGGCGATGTTTACTTCTTCGACTTTGAAAGCGTTCCTAGCTCTATTACATG
>CAYRZN010000036.1:16523-17702 GCA_964428825.1 uncultured Aeromicrobium sp. | reverse complement strand
TCCGCTGCGCCTGCAGTTTCCCGACGGTCGGGGCCTGCGCCTGCCCGACTGGCCCCCGGGCCCGGTCTGGCGGCGGCAGGAGCCCTGGCGCTCGTGGTGCTGCCGCACTGGCGATCGGCCTGGGCGGTCGCTGCGGGACTGGCGGTGCTCACCACCCTCGCCGTCGTCGCCCTGGACCGTGGGCCGGGAGCAGGCCCCGGGAGTGGCGACGCCTCAGGGCCTCCCCCGAGACAGTGGTGGCGTGCGCACGTCGCGCCCGTGGCAGCGGCGTTCTTCCTGGGTGCGGGCTCCGCAGCGATCTGGAACTTCGGCCGGTCCGTGCTGGTCGAGGCCGGAGCCACGGAGCGGACGTCGGTCGTGGCCTGGGTCGCCCTCGGCGTGGGCGGGACGACGGTGGCCGTGACCGCTCCGGTCCTGGGGCGCCTGAGCGCTCGCCCGGCGTGGATCCCGACGACCCTCACGGCGGGGGCAGCCTCGGCGACCTTGGCCCTCGTCCCCGACTCGGGGCTCGCGGCCCTGTTGGCCTGTGCCGCCTTCGGATGGGGCTTCGTGGCGGCGACTGGGGCTTTGATCGCCTGGACCGCGTCGATCGACGACGCGAGGGCCTCCGCCGGCACCTCGGTGCTCTTCGTCGTGCTGGTGCTGGGCCAGGCCGCCGGGGCAGGAGCCCTTGGCGTGGTGGTGTCGGTGGCTGGCTACGGACCGGCGTTCGGTGCCGCTGCGGTCACGACGGCGGTGGCTGCCGTCCTGCCGGTCGTGGGCCGGGTCGTCGTGCCCCGGGAGGTCCTCAGCCCTTCGTGACGGCGGCGTGGATCGCGGCGACCTGCTCGGCGATCTGCGGCACCTGCTTGATCAGGGCCATCTCGTCCTCGAGCTCGGTGAGCAGCGCCTGCACCTGACCCAGGGCGTCCCGGGTCTCGGCCAGAGTGGTCTGGGTCTGCGCCAGCACCTCGCGGGTCTCGGTCAAGGTCCCGCCGACGGTCGTGAGGGTCTCGTCGACCGAGCTCAGCGTGCCGTCGACGCGGCCGAGGACGCCGTCGACGTTGACCAGCGCCTTGTCGGCCCGGTTGAGCAGCGCTGCGGGATTTCCGGGAAGCAGAGCCATGGTGTCCTCCAGGTGAGTGACCTGCGTCATGTGTGAGCGACAAGGTACTAGGGTTCGGACATGGCCAGGAGGAC